>NZ_JBVVPT010000048.1:0-36145 GCF_055811715.1 Bradyrhizobium sp. WSM4872
ACCCCACCCCACCCGCGAGCAGATTGAACTGCCGATGGTCCTGGATTGCCTGAGCGATCCGATTAGATTGGCGATTGTGTATCAGCTCGCCGAGCAGGAACCTGTCAGCGGCGAGCTGTGCTGCGGCGACTTCAACGCGCTCAGCGGCAAGTCGAATCTCGCCTATCACTTCGCCAAGCTACGCGAATGCGGCCTGATGCAGACCCGCGTCGCCGGCACCAACCGATTCGTGCGGCTCCGCCGCGACGATCTGGACGCACGCTTTCCGGGCCTGCTCGATGCCGTCATCACCTCCGCGGCAAAGGATGCCGACCGGCTGCGGCTGCTGTCGGAGCGCGATGTGGTTGAGGCTGATTGAGGATTGGGCGGCCAGTCCGTCTTCGCTTGCGCTTCGCTCCAGCTACGCCGGACACGCTTCGCCCCTTCGGGTCTCGCGTGGCTGCGCCACGCGTAGCCCCGAGAGAGGCGAAGCGTGGAGACCCGGCCTGGATTTGAACCAGGATAAAGAGCGATGCATCGCCCTCGCGTAGACACTTCCGCCACCGGGCCGCGGCGATCATTACTGATCGGGGTGCGACAAGCCACCTCAGGCAGACGTTATGCTTAACGAACTCAGGAAGCTTACCGAATCCGAGAGGTTTACCGAACCAATGGCGGCCGCGCGACGAACGTCATGCGCCAGCTATTGTGGCCGATATTGCGGTGAGCGCGCTGGACCGTGAAGCCGGCTGTCCTGAGCCTGGCGGTGATCTCCTGCTCACTGTAGCGCTGCAGCCCGATGCGCGTGCGCAGCTGACGGTAATCCGACAATGCGGTGCTGATCAGCCCGATCAGCGCATCTTTCAAAAAGCCGTGACGAAGGCCGAAGCTGAGCAGCGCTGTGACGTCCCTGAACATGCCGACATTGGGCTGGAGGATGTCGCCGAGCACCAGCTTGCCGGAGGGCTTCAGGATACGGCGGAAGTTGAGGAGCGCGGCGTCGAGCTCGTCCGGCGCCATGTATTGCGCGACCGAGTTCATCACGACGAGATCGATCGACTGCTCCTGCATGTGGTGGACGTCGTCGAGCGAGCGGACGCGGATTTTCGTGTTCGGGGCAAACCGCGCGATCAGCCGGCCGCGCACGCCGGGCGCGGGCTCGGCGAGGATCAGCTTGCCGCAGACAGCCGCGACCTGGCTCGCCGACAGTGCCTCGCCGCAGGCATAGTCAAGCACGGTCGCCTCGGGCGAAGAGATGTAGCCGATGATGTCCCGCGCGATAATCTGAAAGTGCAAGTCGCGATGCAGCTTGCTGACATAGATCGTATGCGTCGAGTCGTAATAATCGATCCAATCGTCCATGGTCGTCGAGGGCCCCGGCCAAACGGTTCCGCTGCAGGAACCGGCGCTGCCCGCCTGCGTTAGGGGTGCGGCGGCGCGCCGTCAATGTCCGCGTCCTAACAGGAAGGTTTCCCGTGAGCAAAGCCCCACAAAAGGTCTCGCCCGACCTCGACACCCCCACCGATCTGTCGCCCCAGGCGGTCAACAAGGTTTCGGAGGCACTCAACGTGCTTTTGGCCGACGCGTTCGCGCTGTATCTGAAGACCAAGAACTTCCATTGGCACATCAGCGGCCGGCATTTCCGCGACTATCACCTGCTGCTGGACGAGCAGTCCGACCAGATCTTCGCCACCACCGACCAGCTCGCCGAGCGCGTCCGCAAGATCGGCGGCACGACGCTAAAGTCGATCGGCCAGGTCGCCAAGCTCCAGACTATCAAGGACAACAACGAGGACTACGTCCCGCCGCGTGAGATGCTGCGCGAGCTGATGCAGGACAACAAGCATGTCGCCGCGGCAATGCGCAAGGCACACGAGGTCTGCGACGACGCCGGTGACGTCGCCAGCGCCAGCATCCTCGAAAACTTCATCGACGAGACCGAGCGCCGCACCTGGTTCCTGTTCGAAGCCACAAGACAGGAAGGCGCGAACGAGGCGTAGGGTAGGTCGTAGGGTGGGCAAAGGCGCGCTCTTCGCGCGCCGTGCCCACCATCTATCCGCAGTTCAAATTGTTTGGTGGGCACGCTTCGCTTTGCCCACCCTACTGCACCGTCTTTGTAGCTACCGCCACAACCGCATCAACGCCCCATTCTTCCCCGTCACCGGATCGGCCGGCGGCAGCGCGACGTTTGGAATCGTCTTCAGCGCCTTGGCGTGGTTCTCCGGCGTTGCGCGGGTGACCTCCATCTTCGCACCCGGCGGATAAGCGCCGATCACGCAGAAATCCTCGCTCGCCTTGATGCGTTGGTGACCTGTGCCGGCGGGCAGGATCGCGACGTCGCCGGCCTTGATCTCCAGCTCCTGGCCATGGTCGCCGCCGAAGCGGACGCGCGCGCTGCCACGCGCAACGCCGAGCACCTCGTGCACCGTCGCATGATAATGCAGATAGTCGAAGACGCCATTGCGCCACGTGCCGCCCCAGCCGTTCGCTTCGAACAAGCGTTCGATCGTCTCTTCCGGCTGTCTGGAATCAAGCTTCACCGCGGCCTGGTAGACCAGGAAGGGAAGGATATTGTTCGGCACGAGCCCGTCATCCTCAAACACGATGGCGAGCGGCTCGGCATTGTCGCGGACGACGGACATAAGGGGCTCCTGCGTGAGCGTAGCAGTGATCAACGATAGGAGTTGAGCGGCGTTCCTCGTTCCGCTGTCATTCCGGGTTCGCGCTGCGCTACGCCCCGGAACGACAAAAGCCCGGGAGAAGACCCGGGCTCGACGTCGTCATAGCAGTTGCAGGAGAGCGCGCGCCTTACGCGCTCTTGTTCTGCCGCATCAGGTCCGCAAATCGCTGGAACAGATAGTGCGAGTCGCGTGGACCCGGTGAAGCCTCGGGGTGGTACTGCACCGAGAACACCGGCTTGCCGTCGAGCTGGATGCCGCAATTGGAGCCGTCGAACAGCGAGATGTGAGTCTGCGTCGCGCCCGTCGGCAGGGTGCTCTCGTCCACCGCAAAGCCGTGGTTCATCGAGGTGATCTCGACCTTGCCGGTGGTCTCGTCCTTCACGGGATGATTGGCGCCGTGATGGCCCTGGTGCATCTTCTTGGTCTTGGCGCCGACCGCGAGGCCGAGCATCTGATGGCCGAGACAAATTCCGAATGTCGGCGTGCCCGACTTGATCACGTCCTGGATCACGGGCACGGCATATTTGCCGGTCGCGGCCGGATCGCCGGGACCGTTGGACAGGAACACGCCGTCCGGCTTCATCGCCAGGATGTCCTCGGATGACGTCGTTGCCGGCACCACCGTCACCTTGCAGCCGACGCCGGCGAGCAGGCGCAGAATGTTTCGCTTGATGCCGTAGTCGATGGCGACAACGTTGAACTCAGGCTTGTCCTGGCGGCCAAAGCCCTTGTCCCAGAGCCAGGGTGTCTCGTCCCAGGTGAAGCGCTGGCCGGAGGTGACCATCGGCACGAGGTCCATGCCCTCGAGGCCTGGCCATTCGCGCGCTTCTTCCTTCAGGCCGTGCAGGTCGAACTCGCCGTCCCTGGCGTGCGCGATCACGGCGTTGGGCATGCCCTTGCCGCGGATCAGCGCGGTCAGCGCGCGGGTGTCGATGCCGGAGAGGCCAATGATGCCGCGCGCCTTCAGCCACTGGTCGAGGTGCTTGGTGGCGCGGTAGTTCGAGGGATCGGTGATCGCGGTGCGCAGGATCACGCCGCGCGCGCCGGGCGTCGCGGCCATGTTCACCGTCTCGATGTCGTCGTCGTTGGTACCGACATTTCCGATATGCGGGAAGGTGAAGGTGATGAGCTGGCCGGCATAGGAGGGATCGGTGAGGATCTCCTCATAGCCGGTCATCGCGGTGTTGAAGCAGACCTCACCGACGGCTTGACCTTCGGCGCCGAGGCCAAAGCCTTCCAGCACCGTGCCGTCGGCAAGCACCAACAGCGCGGTCGGTTTGTGGTCCGGCCAGGCGGGATCGTTGTCATGTTGTGTCATGAGCCCGGTTCATAGTCTCCGCGGGCGCCGACGTCAAAGCGGAGATGCGCCGATTCACATGCGTTTTTGCATATTTGACAGATCGCCTTCGGCCCCTAAGCTCCGCGGCATAATTTCCGGCAAATTCCGGGGCTTGGGAGGCAATAATGGACCAGACGACGCCGATTCTGCTGGTTCCGGGACTAGCCTCCTCAGCCCGGATCTATGCACCGGTCATCCCGTCGCTCTGGCGGTTCGGCCCGGTGACGGTCGCCAACCATGTTCGCGACGACAACATGGCGGCGATCGCCCGGCGGGTGCTGAGCGAGGCGCCGCCGCGCTTCGCGCTCGCCGGCCATTCCATGGGCGGCTACATCGCCCTCGAGATCATGCGCCAGGCGCCCGAGCGGGTGGCCAGGCTGGCGTTGATCAACACTCAGGCGCGGCCCGACACGGAGGAGGCGACCACGCGCCGCCGCGGCCTGATGGAGCGGGCCCGGCGCGGCGAGCTGCGTGCCGCGCGCGAGGAGATGTTTCCCGAACTGGTGCATCCATCGCGCCGCGACGATGCCGGTATTCGCCAGCTCGTGCATGAGCAGGGCGAGGACGTCGGCGTCGAAGGCTATCTGCGACAGCAGACTGCGATCATCGCGCGGGTCGATTCGCGGCCGACGCTTGCGACGATCAAATGCCCGACATTGGTGCTGACGGGCGATCAGGACAACACGATTCCCAACGCATTCTCGAAGGAGATGGCGGAGGGCATTGCCGGTGCAAGGCTCGTTATGTTGGAGAATTGCGGACACCTGCCGCAGCCGGAGCAGCCTGCGGCGACGGTGCGGGCGCTGGTCGAATGGCTGGGACCCCCGGTTGTCTCAGGGCCGCGAACGGCCTAGATCAGGCGTCGGACATGCAAAAGGGATCACGACCATGCTGCGCGACGACATCAACAATGCGGTCAAGGAGGCCATGAAGGCCAAGAACGAGCGCAAGCTGTCCACGCTGCGCATGGTCAACTCGACCATCAAGAATGCCGACATCGAGGCGCGCGGCAGCGGCAAGCCGCCGCTCTCGGACGCGGACCTGCTCGGCGTGTTTCAGAAGATGATCAAGCAGCGTCAGGAATCGGTCGAGCTCTACGAGAAGGGCGGACGTGCCGAACTCGCCGCGCAGGAGCGCGAGGAGATCGCGGTGATCTCGGCGTATCTGCCGAAGCAGATGTCGGACGATGACGTGAAGAAGGCGATCTCGGACGCGGTCGCGGAGACGGGCGCCGCCGGCATGAAGGACATGGGCAAGGTGATCACCGTGTTGAAGACGAAGTACGCTGGCCAGATGGATTTCGGCAAGGCGTCCGGTTTGGTGAAGGCTGCTCTGACGGGCTAAGCGGCCGCGCCGAAGGTTTGCCAGGAACTGACAGACTATCATTCTGGTCATGCCCGGCCTTGTGCCGGGCACCCACGTTCTTCAGAATGAAGAGAAAGAACGTGGATGGCCGGGACGAGCCCGGCCATGACGAGAACCCCCGATGAGCAGGGCCTCTCCCATGACCGCCATCAAGCCATTCCGCATCGACATCAGCGACGACATTCTCATGGACCTCAAGCCGCGCCTTGCTCGCACGCGCTGGCCGGAGGCGGAGCTCGTCTCCGACTGGAGCCAGGGTGCGCCGCTGGCATGGATCCAGGAGATCTGCACCTATTGGGCTGATGGCTACGACTGGCGCGCGCGCGAGGCAAAACTCAACCGCTTCGAGCAGTTCACCACGGAGATCGACGGGCTCGACATCCATTTCCTGCATGTGCGCTCGAAGGAGCAGTCGGCGCTGCCGCTGATCATCACCCATGGCTGGCCCGGCTCGATCGTCGAATTCCAGAAGGTGATCGCGCCGCTGGTCGATCCTGTCGCGCATGGCGGCCATCCCGCCGATGCCTTCCACGTTGTCTGTCCGTCGCTGCCGGGCTTTGGGTTCTCCAGCAAGCCGAACACCACCGGCTGGGGCGTCGATCGTATCGCCGCGACCTGGGCCAAGCTGATGGACCGGCTCGGCTACGCGCGTTATGGCGCGCAGGGCGGCGACTGGGGCTCGGCGGTGACGACCTCGCTTGGCATGCAGGACGCCGAGCATTGCGCCGGCATCCACATCACGCTCGCCTTTAACGCCACGCCGAAAGTCGAGGGCGAACCGACGCCCGAAGAGAAACGCGCGCTCGCCGGCCTCAAGCATTACGTCGACCTCGACTCCGGCTATTCGAAGCAGCAATCGACGCGGCCGCAGACACTCGGTTACGCTCTGACCGATTCGCCGAGCGGACAGGCGGCCTGGATTCTGGAAAAATTCTGGGCCTGGACCGATTGCAACGGTCATCCCGAAAACATCTTCACCAAGGACGAGCTGCTCGACAACGTCATGCTCTACTGGGCGACGGAGACGGCGACCTCGTCCGCGCGGCTCTATTGGGAAAGCTTCGGCAAGCGCCGGACCACGCCGGTCGTCAAGGTGCCGACGGGCGTCGCTGTCTTCCCCAAGGAGATCATCACGCCGGTGCGGCGCTGGATGGAGCCGAACTTCCACAACATTACGCATTGGAGCGAAATGGAGAAGGGCGGCCATTTCGCCGCATTCGAGCAGCCGGAGCTGTTCGTGCGCGATGTCCGCAAGTTCTTCGCGACGGTGCGCTGAAACGCAATCTGCGTCATGCCCGGGCTTGTCTCGGGCATCCACGCCCTTAAACTCAGGCCAAACAAGAACGTGGATGGCCGGAACAAGCCCGGCCATGACGACGCTGCCGGGAAACGACCATGCTCACCGAAGCCAGCACCTACGATGAACTCTACGGCAATTTCCGCTGGGACATCCCGGCGCGCTTCAACCTGGCGGAGGCTTGCTGCGATCGCCACGCCGACGGAACCGGCCGGCTGGCGTTGGTCTATGTCGACGAGAACGGTGCCATCACGCGTACATCCTTCGACGACGTCGCTGAGATGTCGCGCCGCTTCGCCAACGTGCTGAAGACAGATGGTCTTGCCAGCGGCGACCGAATCGCGGTGTTCCTGTCACAGTCGCTGGAGCTGCCGATCGCGCACATGGCCGCGTTCCGATCGGCGATGATCTCCATTCCGCTGTTCGCGCTGTTCGGCGAAGACGCGCTGGAATTCCGCCTGTCGAACTCGCAGGCCAAGGCGATCGTCACCGACGCGGGCGGCTGGGAGAAGCTTTCGAAGATCCGCGACCGTCTGCCGGCGCTGAAGAATGTCTACATCGTTGGCGAACGAACGCCGGCGGGCACGACATCGTTCTGGAATTCGGTCAAGGCTGCATCGCTCGACTTCACGCTGGTGGACACGTCTGCGAAGGATCCCGCGCTGATCATCTACACCTCCGGCACGACAGGTAATCCGAAGGGCGCGCTGCACGCACACCGCGTCGTGCTCGGACATCTCCCCAATGTCGAGATGTGCCACAACTTCCTGCCGCGCCCCGGCGATCTGATGTGGACGCCGGCAGACTGGGCCTGGATCGGCGGCCTCATCAACGGCCTGTTCGCGTTCTGGTATCACGGCATTCCCCTGGTCGGTCACCGCGCGCGAAAGTTCGAGCCGCAGGCGGCGATGCAGATGATGGCCGATCTCGGCGTGCGCAATGTCTTCCTGCCTCCGACCGCGCTGAAGCTGATGCGGCAGGCCGGCGTGACGCATCCGGGCGTCAGGCTGCGCAGCATCTTCACCGGTGGCGAGTCCCTCGGCGGCGAGATGCTCGGCTGGGTGCGCGAGACTTTCGGCATCGACGCGCATGAGGTGTTTGGGCAGACCGAATGCAATCTCGTGATCGGCAGCAACGCGAATCTGTTTCCGATCCGCCCCGGTTCGATGGGCAAGGCGACGCCGGGTTTCGATGTCCGCATCGTCAACGACAGAGGCGAGGAGCAGCCGCGTGGCCAGCGCGGCATCATCGGCGTGCGCCAGCCATGTCCTTGCACGATGCTCGAATACTGGCGCAATCCGGAGGCCACGGCGAAGAAGTATGCCGGCGAGTTCCTGCTCACCGGCGATCTCGGCGTGCAGGATGAAGACGGTTACTTCTGGTACGTCAGCCGCGAGGACGACGTCATCACCACCGCCGGGTATCGGGTCGGCCCGTCCGAGATCGAGCACACGCTGATGAAGCACCCGGCGGTGGCGATGGCGGCGGTGGTCGGCATTCCCGATCCGATCCGCACCGAATCGATCAAGGCCTGGATCGTGCTGCGCCCGGGCTTTGCCGCCGGCGACGCACTCGCGCGCGAGATCCAGGAGTTCGTCAAGGTGCAGCTCGCCGCCCACGAATATCCACGGTTCGTTGAGTTCGCGGAGACACTGCCAATGACCGCGACAGGCAAGGTACTGCGGCGTGAGCTGCGGGCACGCGGATAGGACATCGTCGTCTTACTGCGACGGCGTCGACAGCGCGGACCGCAGCATCGCGGCGAGGTCTCGCCGCCGGAACGGCTTGGATAGGATGCGGGCATCGCCGATCCCGTCGGGCGCCTTGACGGGATTTTGGCTGTAGCCGGAGGTGAAGAGCACCTTGAGCCCTGGACGCAACTCGATTGCTTGCCTCGCAAGCTCCGGCCCGAACATGCCGCCGGGCATCACGACGTCGGTGAACAGCAGGTCGATGTCCCCGGACTGGCGCAACAACTCGAGCGCCGCCGGGCCGCTCGCCGCGGTGATGACGCGATAGCCGAGCGTCTTCAGCTCGCTTTCGACATAAGTCCGAACCATGTCGTTGTCCTCGACGACAAGAATGGTCTCGCTTCCTTCGCGCGCGACGATCCCTTCGGCGGGTGTGGCGTCCTCGTTTGGCGGTGTTGCCAGGCGGGGAAAGAACAGCCTGACGGTGCTGCCTTGTCTCGGCGCGGACTGCATCTGCACCAGCCCGCCGGACTGCCGCACAAACCCGTAGACCATGCTCAGGCCGAGCCCGGTTCCCTTGCCGACCTCCTTGGTGGTGAAGAACGGCTCGAACGCCCGGCTCGCCACCTCGGCGGTCATGCCGCTGCCGGTGTCGGTCACGGCCACCATGACATAGTCGCCAGGTCGCGGCTCGCCATTGATGTCCAAGTCGGATTCACCGAGCGAGACATTGCGCGCCTCGATCGTCAGCCTGCCGCCCAACTGCATGACATCGCGCGCGTTGAGCACGAGATTGAGCAGCGCAGTCGTTAGCTGGCCGGGATCGATGCTGATCAACCACAGGTCCGGTGCGAGCGCGAAGGTGCATTCGATGTGCTCGCCCAAGGGCCGGCGCAACAAGTGCTCCATCTCCCTAAGCTTCTCGCCGATGTCGATCTCTCGCGGCCTCAGGGGCTGCTTGCGCGCGAAGGCGAGCAGGCTCCGCGTCAGGTCGGAGCCGCGCTCGGCGGCCGTCGCGATGTCGCCGGCGATCCGGTGCAACTCCTTGTTCCCCGCCAGCCTGTCGGCAAGATGCTCCGAATTGCCGAGAATGACGGTGAGGAGATTGTTGAAGTCATGCGCCACGCCGCCGGTGAGCTGGCCCATGGCCTCCATCTTCTGGGATTGGCTGAGCTTCTGGTTGAGGTCCGCGATGGCCGCGCGTTGCTGCTCGAGCGACTCGGCGGTGCCGTTGAGCAGGGTCATCAATCCGCCCAGCTCGCCGCGCGGATGGGGAGGAGGAATTCGCGCGCTGAGATCGCCGAGCCCGAGTCTCTTCGCCATATTGGCGAGCCGCCCGACCTGGCGCCCCACGCTCACGGTCGCGAGGATCCATACACCGGCCAGCAGCAGCAGCAAGGCCACCGCGAGGATCGCCATGTCCTCGTAGAGCCGGCGATTCGCCGCCGCCACCAATCCGTCCTTGGACCGTCCGACCAGGATGTAGAGGCCGGCATCACGGATCGAAGGCGCGTGGGCGACGGCCCAGACCTGCGTGCGGCCGTCGCGATCGGTCACTTCCTGAAATGCCTTTTGATCGGGAGCCGTCGCGAAGCGGAGCAGGTCGGATCCCGCAATCGACGCGCCCACGGGCGCGGTCCAGCCGGCTCCCGAGGGAGCGACGAGAACGGTGCCCTTGCCGTCGATGAGCAGGATATCCTTCTCCGCGAGCAGCCGTTTGTGATGATACTCGGCGAATTTGCGCAGGTTGAACGAGGCGAGCAGCACCAGCTTCAGCGCGCCCGCTTCCGATCGCACCGGATATGCGATCTGGAGCACCGATATTCCGGTCAGCCGGCCGAAGACCGGCTCGACCACGACGCTGCGCGAGACCAGGGCCTCCTTGAAATAGGCGCGATCCCTCAGATCGAGGGTGCGGTTGGTCCGCAGCGAGTCGCAGAACAGGCTGCCGTCCGGGTCGATGGTCAGGATTCCTGTGAACTGCGGGTATTCCTCGCGCACGTCCGACAGAAACGCCGAGCACGCCGCCTTGTCGCGCGTGTCGAGGTCGCGCGCACGGGCGAGACCATAGTGAAGCTGTGCGGTGCCCTGAATCTTCTCGCCCAGATCACTCGCAATGTCGTCGGCCGAGGCCGCCAGATTGGCCAGGGCGGCGTTGATTTCGCTGCTCCGATTCTGCACGAAACGCAGCCCGACGAGGCTCGCCGGCACCAGCATGGCCGCGATGACGAGTATCAGTAGCCGGGTACGCAAGCTCATCGGTCGGACAATCCATTCCGGTCATCGCGCTGCTCGTTCAAGGACCCAATTTGCGGCACCACCCTCCGCTCAGTCCATAGGCATCGGGCCGAAAAAGTCTCCGGCGGGGAAAGATTTCGAGCCGCGTGCAGCACGGATGAGCTCCCCGAACGGAGCGCCGCAGTCGGCGCGATGGCTTTCCCCGGTCTGCGCCGGCGGCGTCGGGATACCGTCGTCCGGCAATCCAACTCGCGCGTGCGCGCCGGCCGCGGGAACGCTAAGATCGAGGTCATCCGCGTGCGACGGAGATCGCGCCGGCCAACGAGGAGGAAGCTGATGTCCATTTCGGGCAAGGTCGATCCGGTGGTGCGTCCCGTCGCGGCGACCGACATCGCCGAGGCGCTGGTCGAGGGCCTGCGTGATTTCCAGGCGCTGCCGCTTTACGGCCTTTGCTTCGGTGCGCTCTACGCCGCCGGCGGCATTGCCATCATGCTGTGCTTCACGGCGTTCGGCATGGTCTATCTGGTCTATCCGCTGGCCGCCGGCTTCGCGCTGCTCGGGCCGTTCGTGGCGATCGGGCTCTATGAAGTCAGCCGCCGTCGCGAGCGCGGCGAGCCGGTCTCGCCCGGCGCGATCTGGTCGGCCGTGCGCGCGCGGAGCGAGATCGGTTGGATGGCCTTCGTCACGCTGTTCGTGTTCGTGGTCTGGATGTATCAGGTGCGGCTTCTGATCGCGCTGCTGCTCGGCCTGCATGCCTCGTTCTCGAGCCTTCAGGAATTCATGACGGTGGTGCTGACCACGAACGAGGGCTTGCTGTTCCTCGGCATCGGCAACGCGGTCGGAGCGGTGCTGTCGCTGATCCTCTTTTCGCTGACCGTGGTGTCGTTTCCGCTGCTGCTCGACCGCGAGGTCGATTTCGTCACCGCGATGGTGACGAGCGTGCGCGCGGTCGTGGCCAGCCCGCTGCCGATGATTGGCTGGGCCGCGGTGATCGTGATGGTCCTGATCGTCTCCGCGCTGCCGTATTTTCTGGGGCTGGTGGTGACGCTGCCCGTGCTCGGGCACGCGACTTGGCATCTTTATCGGCGGATCGTGGTGCCGGTGGCGTAACAGCGAGCCGGACGCAACGGCAGCGAGCTATTCGCCCGTTGCCAGCCGGCGCGCGCCTGATGAAGTCAGTTCGAGTTCACCGAGGCGCCTGATCGCATAACCGAGGTTGGTCAGCCGCTCGCCGTGCGCTTGCGGAATTTCGCCTTGCGCCTTGCCCTTGCCGATCTCGGCCAACGACGCAAATTCATCGGCGCTGAGCCCAACGCTGCTGTCTGTCATCAGGCAACCTCGTCGGTCCATACTTCGAAATTGAGCAGCTTATTCGGACCGAAGGTCTGGGTGATCGGGACGTCCGCGGCATCGCGTCCTTGTGCGATCAGCACGCGGCCGATTCGCGGCGTGTTGTTGCGGGGATCGAACATGTGCCAGCTTCCGCCGAGATAAGCCTCGAACCAGCCGGCGAAATCTCCCGCGGCCCAGGGCTTCGGCGTGCCGATGTCGCTGAGATAGCCGGTGCAGTAGCGCGCCGGGATGTTCATGCAGCGGCAGAACGCGATGGCAAGATGAGCATAGTCGCGGCACACGCCCTTGCCTTCGTCGTAGGCCTCCCGCGCCGTCTTGGTTGCGCGCGCGTGCTCATAGCCGAAAGCGATATGACGATGAACGAAATCGCAGATGGCCTGGACCCGCGCCCAGCCCGGCTGGGTGTGCTCGAACAGTTTCCATGCGATATCCGACAGGCGATCGGTCTCGCAGTAACGACTGCCGAGCAGATAGACGAGCGTGTCCGTCGGCAGCGCCTCGACGGCGTGCTGAGCCGCCTTCGGGAACACCGGGTCGGGCAGGCCGCTGTCGCTCACGACGCCGTCGCCGGCAAGGCGAAAGGCGCCGGCCGGCGCCACGATGCGGCTGCACCAATTGCCGAAGAGATCGCGATAGGGAGTGATCGGCACCGAGGGTCTCGTGGTCACCAGGTCGGGCACGATGACATCGGAGGCGCGGGTGAAGTGGGTGCCCAACACCATGATCATCGGTGTGGGCTGCGGGAATTCGTACAGCATCTCAAACCCAACGCGGAGCTTCATACGATTTTCCCTTGGCTAAGCTCCCAACATGGCTACGAAGCGGCCGATCACAAGGCTTTGACGGCTTATTCGCTCGCGCGCGGCATTCGGCGCCTCAAAAGTGCGGCACGGGCGAGAAAACGATAGCTAATTGCGGCGATTGCGCGCACGGTGCGGGAATGTCGAAAGATCTGTCGTTTCTGCGCCTATGCAGCGCCACGACTATTCGCGCGACGTGAAGCGCCTCATTTCCTCGCACGGCGGAGCCGATTCATCGCGACGTCGCAACAGCGGTCGTTGCGCATATTGCCCGCTCCAGCGGGTGTGTTGGACGCGGCAGCTCGTGCCGCAGACGCCTGAAGGTTTCACCGCGGTTCGGTCGAGAGATCGAACGCCAACCGAAAGCACCAGATGCAATCTCTCTCCCCACGGCACGTCAAGACAGAAGAAGCGCTCCGGCTCGGCGTCGAGTCGGGCTGGTACGCGATCAAGGTCAGCGGGACCTTTGTCTCCGGCCCGCACGATTCGGAAGCGGATTGCAGTCGTAAGATCGACGAAATCAATCCGCCTCCGGTGAAGAAGAAGCGATGACGGCGCGGAGTTCGCCCGCTACGGCGTCTTGATACCCATCGCCTTCAACGCTTCCAGCATCTGCGCCGGCGGCGCCATCTTGATCTGCGGCGCCTTGCCCGTTTCCAGCAGGCTCTTCAGCCCCGACAGGATTGCGGGCCAGCCGGTGCGGCCGCCGGAAAGAATGTCATCGCTAAGCGGGCGGTCGTGACGTTCGCTCATGGTGAGGCGGACGGCCTCGCCGGCTTGTTCGATCTCGTAAGTGACAAGCGTGGTGCCGAGCTTTGCGACGAGGTCGGGCCAGTTGACGTTCCACGTCACTGTCAGCTTGTTCGGCGGATCGTATTCGAACACATCGCCCGAGATGTGTTCCGACCCGTCAGGCGCGCACACGATGAATTTGCCGCCGAGTCTTGGCTCCATCTCAACCGCGAAGCCGGAAAAGTATTTGCGGCTGAACTCGGCGGAGGTCAGCGCCTCCCACACCTTCTCCGGCGTCGCGGCGATGTAAATCGTGTAGACGGTGAGCGGCTTGAACTGATCGAGGTTCATTTTGCATCGAATCCCTTGTTGAGCGCTGCGCGTGGAATAGCCAGCACTTTGCCGCTTTCCAGCAGGCTCTTGAGACCGGACAGAATCGCCGGCCAGCCGTTGGACACGGCGCCGAGATATTTGCCGCCTTCGACGAAGCCGTCATGCAGCACCGTCAAACGCACGAGCGAGCCGAACGGTTCGATGGTGAACACGACCCGCGAGATCGGCTCACCGCGCAGCTCCTCGTATTTCTGGTGCTTGAAGCTGTAGGACAACCGCCGCGGCGGATCGGCTTCGAGGATTTCGCCGGAATCGGTGGTCTCGCCGTCCAGCAGCAGCGCGAAAGGGGAGCCGATTTTCCAGTCGGATCTGACCTCGGCGCCGAACCAGTATTGCTTGGTGAACTCGCTTGATGTCAGCGCCTCCCACAGCCTCTCCGGAGTGGTCTCGATGTAGGTGACATAGACGAATTGCGGCTTACTCATCACGCTTCTCCAACTGGCGTTTCAACTCGCCGAGTGCGGCGAGCTTGCCGCGCTCGAACTTCTTGATCCAGCGCTCGCCGATCTGATGGATCGGAACCGGATTGAGATAGTGCAGCTTCTCGCGGCCGTGCCTGACGGTCGTGACCAGGTTGGCATCTTCCAGAATCGCAAGGTGCTTGGTCACCGCCTGGCGCGTCATCGCGAGACCTTCGCAGAGCTCGTTCAGCGTCTGGCCGTTCCTGGCGTGAAGCCTGTCGAGCAGCGACCGTCGTGACGCATCGGCGAGCGCTTTGAAGACCTCATCCATGGCGACGATAATAGGCAACCAAATGGTTGCATGTCAAGGCGTTGATACATGGCGCGGTGCTCGTGTTCCTGGAGACGCCGGAGATGAAGACATGGGTGCCGGCGGCTCTGGACGGAAACTGAGGGCCATGCATTAATGCCCCAAACCGCGCTCAGCGAGTTCTCCCCATGATGTCTCTGCAAGCCTATCTCGCTTTCCTTGCCGCCTGCATTGCGCTGGCGCTCCTGCCCGGTCCGATCGTCACTCTCGTCATCGCCAACGGGCTGCGCCACGGCACGCGTGCGGCGCTGACCAATGTGGCCGGTGCGCAGGCCGGCCTCGCCATCGTCATCGGCATCGTCGCGGTCGGCCTGACCTCGCTGATGGCGACCATGGGCTATTGGTTCGACTGGGTGCGCTTTGCCGGCGCCGCCTATCTGGTCTGGCTCGGCATCAAGCTGATCTGGGCGCCGGTCGAGGGCGTCAATGTGGACGAGCCGCCGGCGCCGCCGCGCGGAGGATTCTTCCTGCAAGGTTTCCTGGTGCTGCTGTCGAACCCGAAGGTGCTGGTGTTCTTCGGTGCCTTCATTCCGCAGTTCATGGACATGAACCGCGACCACTTCCCGCAGGTCGCGCTGCTGGGCGCCACCTTCATGGTCACTGCGGTGATGACGGACGCGCTCTACGCCATCGCCGCCGGGCGGGCCCGAAAGTTCTTTTCGGCCCGCCGCACGCGCATGATGTCGCGCATCTCCGGCGGCTTCATGATCGGCGGCGGCATCTGGCTGGCGCTGACCAGGGCGAAATAACCGCCATCGGGCTACTCGACCAGCCTCTCCGCCCGCAGCTCCAGCTCGATCTCCGCAAAAATCCGCGCCAGCCGCTCGGCCCATTGTTGCTGGCCGGACCGGTCGGCGATCAGATCCTGGCGGATCTCGATGCCGGTGTTGACGAGGCCGCGGGCCTCGCCGTGCACGGGGATGGTGTAGTCGGTGAGGTCGTTGACCGCGTAGGGCTCGTTGTCGCCGACGATGAGATCGCTCTCTCTGCGCAGATGCCTGAGCAGCAGCTGCGGCAGCACGGTGTCGCGATTGTAGAGCGCGCCGATGTGCCAGGGGCGCGCGACGCCGGCGTAAACGGGGGTGAAGCTGTGCAGCGACACCAGCACCGTCGGCCGCTTGTCGTGCACGCGGCGGTCGATCGCGGCATCGATATGCCGGTGGTAGGGCTCGAAAATCTCGCGCCGGCGCGCTTTGCGCTCCTGCTCCGAAATTCCCTCGTTGCGCGGGATCGCGGTTGCTTCGGAAATCACGGGAATCGAACTCACGGCGGCGGGCGGGCGGTTGCAGTCGATCACCAGCCGCGAATAGCGCTGCGCGATCAGATGTGCGCCCAGCATCTCTGCCAGCCGGTCGGCGACACCCGCAATGCCGATGTCCCAGGCGATATGCCGCGTCAGTTCGCCTCCCGCGACGCCGAGATCGCCGAGCGTACGCGGCAGCACCCGTCCGTAATGGTCCGAGGTGAGCAAAAAAGGCGATCTCCCTTGCGCGTTCACCTCGTGCACCGGGGGGACGTCACCCTCGCTGAGGAGTTGATTGGTCGCCTCGATTGTGTCTAAAGCCATCCTGATTGCCTAATGAAACAGCAGTCACCCCGAAGAATCGGGCGGGATTGCTATAGATTGGTCTGCCCGACCCCACCATGATTGCCTGACGATGCCGCTGCTCACGATTCATCACAAGACCGAATATCGCTACACCCGCCCCGTGGCGTTCGGCGAACACAGGATCATGCTGCGTCCGCGCGACGGGCATGATCTGCGCGTGCTCGACTCCAGGCTCGAGATCTCGCCGGAGCCGATGTCGCTGCACTGGATCCACGACGTGTTCGGCAATTCCGTCGCGATCGCGAATTTCGACGAGCGCGCGGACACGTTGGTCTTCGACTGGCACGTCACCGTCGAGCACAATCCGGTCGAGGAGTTCGCGCTGACGCCGGACGATTCGGCCTATTTCTATCCGTTCGCCTATGACGACGAGGAATTTCCCGACCTCGTCCACTACATCACGCCGCAATACACCGATCCCGACGGCGAGATCGCGGAATGGGCGCGCGGCTTTCTCGACGAGGACGCGCCGACGCCGACCTTCAAGATCCTGAGCGGCATGACCCACGGCATCCGCGAGCGGTTCAAGTATCGCAAGCGCCACGAGCTGGGCACGCAGCATCCGCTCGACACCTTGCAGTCCGGTAGCGGGACCTGCCGCGATTACGCGCTGTTCATGATCGAGGCGCTGCGCCATCTCGGCATCGCCGCACGATTCGTCTCCGGCTACATCTTCCTGCCGGAGGATATCGAGCAGCGCCATGTCGGCGGTGGTTCGACGCATGCCTGGGTGCAGGTCTACCTGCCGAGCGCGGGCTGGATCGAGTTCGATCCGACCAACGGCATCGTCGGCACCCGCGACCTCATCCGCGTCGCGGTCGCACGCGATCCGCGACAGGCGATCCCGCTGCACGGCGTCTATATCGGCCCCGCGGGCGCGTTCGACGCCATGGACGTCTCCATCAGGGTGGTGTCGGACGAGCAACGCAGCGGCGAGGAGCTGGAGGCGGAGGTTTCGTAGCCGCTCACCGTCGTCTTCCTGGCGAAAGCCAGGACCCATTACCCCGACTGTCAGTGTGGTGCGACGTTGTAGCTGTCGAGTTGCCCGTTCCCGTGTTCGGTGGCTATGGGTCCTGGCGTTCGCCAGGACGACAGTGGAATGTGTGGCGCTGTCGCTCCGCATCATTCGCAGCTATAGAGCCCCCATGACCTCCGATCGTCTTTTCGTCTACGGCACGTTGATGCGCGGCTTCGACCATCCGATGGCGCGGCTGCTTGCGGGCCACGCTGATTTCATCAGTGAAGCGACCTGCCGCGGCCGGCTCGTTCTGGTGAAGCATTATCCGGGGCTGCTGCTCTCCGATGTGCCGTCCGATCGCGTCCACGGCGAACTCTTTCACCTGCGCGTGCCCGACGAACTCTTGCGCGAGCTCGACATGTACGAGGCCTGCGGCGAGGGCTTTCCGGAGCCGACCGAATATCTGCGCCAGCTGGTCGACGTGACAGGCGCGGACGGGGTGACGGCACCGGCCTGGACCTACATCTACAACTGGCCCGTCACCGATCTGCCGCGCATCGAATCCGGCCGCTTCCTCGATCACTAGGCCGACAGCACTTCCTTCACCGCGCGCACGTCGACCTCGCGCTCGACATAGGTCCACTCCTCGGTCCGCCGCAGCATCGCCACCAACTCCTCGAACAGCGAGGCGTGCGCGGGCGCGAATTCGAACCAGGTCAGGAAATCGAAGGGCCCGCCGAGGTCGCGGCAATGGTAGAGCTGCCGCGCGATCGCGGGCAGGAAGCGCAGGCTGCTCGCGATGTGGTGTGATTTGTCCTCAAATATTCTACGGCGCTCTTCCTGGGTCAGATCCCACCAGGCCTGCGACTTGCGGATCGGGATCAGCGCCGCGCTGGTTGCTTCCAGCCGGCCGAGGCCGGCCTGCACGGCCGTGAGCTGCTGCTTCTCGGCGCGCTCGGTGTAGCGCAAGCTGCTCGCGACACCGACCAGCCGCCAGGCATTGCGCGAGGGCACCAGCGGCAACGCGATGGCCTCGCTGTCGGTGACCGACAGCGCCGGCATGAAGGCGAGGGGCTCGCCCGTGACAGGCGAAATCGAGGTGATGCGCCAACCCCCGCTCTGGCCGCCTCGGAAGGTCCTGAACATGGTCCATGGAAGCGTGGAACCGGGGCGGGTTCAAGGCCCCTGTCACGAGCCTCCGAAGATATTGTCTGGATCAAGCCCGCTTCTTCGGCTTCGATCTCTGCTGCATATAGGAGCGCAGCACCGCATTGATGCGCCGCTGATAGCCCTCGCCCTCGCGCTTGAAGAAGTCGAGGACATCCTCGTCGACTCGGATCGAGATGGCCTTTTTCTTCGGCGGTATCACCAGCACGGCGTCCGACCAGTCGACGTCCTTGAACTCCGCCCAGTCGGGGTCATTTGCGATCGAGGCTTCCAGTTCCTCGTCCGTCATTGCATCGACACGGGCCCAATCACTATCACCCTTGCGGCGGTCTCCCCATCGACGCTTCACGATATGCTCTTTTTTCATCTGGCCTCGGACGTCGCGCTGAAATGATACAGATCCCTTGATCTCTTCGCGTGAAGATCACTGGCAGTAGTCGGTCGTCGAGTTTTCCGATCGCGATCCACCGCTCTTCGTCGTTACGATTCGATCGTTTGATGACCACACGCTCGTAAAAGATCTGACTGGCGTCATCGAAACTGATTCCATGCTTGATCAGATTGGCCCGGTTCTTCTGCTCGTCCCATTCGAACCCGGCAGGCGCGAGAGAGCTGAAATCCGGCATCAGTTTCTCTGTATATACAAACGTATTTTTGGATTATCGAGCCTGTGGATATGGACTGAACATATCATGAACGTTAAATAAGACGTTGAAGCAAGGCCGGCGTTCGCCTTTCTGAGGTGGGCGCTTCACGCGGCCGAGCTGACAGAGTTCCATTCCGCCATGCGCTTCACGCCCCAATTCCTCGACGAGCTGCGTGCCCGGCTTTCGGTCTCCGAAGTCGTGGGCAAGCGCGTCAAGCTGAAGAAGGCGGGGCGGGAGTGGAAGGGGCTGTCGCCGTTCCAGCAGGAAAAGACGCCGTCCTTCTACGTCAACGACCAGAAGGGCTTTTACCACGACTTCTCCTCGGGCAAGCACGGCGACATCATCAGCTTCATGATGGAAACCGATGGCCTGCCGTTCGCGGAGGCCGTGGAGCGGCTCGCCAATATGGCGGGCCTGCCGCTGCCGGCGGTGACGCCGGATGCGGCGCGTCAGGAGCAGCGGCGCCGTTCGCTGCACGACGTCATGGATCTCGCCGCGAAGTTCTTCGCCGAGACGCTGGCCTCGCGCGTCGGCGCCAAGGCGCGCGGCTATCTCGCCGACCGCGCCATCTCGCCGGCGACGCAATTGCAGTTTCGGCTGGGATATGCGCCGCCCGATCGCTTCGCGCTGAAGGAGCATCTCGGCAAGCTCGGCGTCTCCGTCGACGACATGGTCGAGACCGGCATGCTGGTGGCCGGCAACGACATCCCGGTGCCCTATGATCGCTTCCGCGACCGCGTGATGTTTCCGATCACGGATTTGCGCGGCCGCGTCATCGCCTTCGGCGGGCGCGCGCTGGAGAAGGACGTTCCGGCCAAGTATCTGAACTCGCCGGAGACGCCGCTCTTCCACAAGGGCGACAATCTCTACAACCACCAGACCGCGCGCAAAGCCACCCATGAGGGCAGCGCGCTGGTCGTGGTCGAAGGCTATGTCGACGTCATCGCCATGGTCACCGCTGGCTTTGCCGGCAGCGTGGCGCCGCTCGGCACCGCGCTCACCGAAAACCAGCTCGCGCTGCTCTGGAAGATGGCGGACGAGCCGATCCTCTGCTTCGACGGCGACCGCGCCGGCCAGAAGGCGGCATATCGTGCCGCGGATCTTGCCTTGCCCTTCCTCGCGCCCGGCAAGAGTCTTCGTTTTGCGCTGCTGCCGGAGGGGCAGGACCCCGACGATCTCGTGCGCTCCGGCGGTCGCGGCGCGATCGAGGAGGTGATCGCGGCGGCGCGTCCGCTCGCCGAGATGATCTGGTCGCGCGAGCTCGAAGGCGGCAATTTCGCCACGCCCGAGCGCCGCGCCGCGCTGGAGGCGCGCATCAAGGAGCTCTCCAACGGCATCCGCGACGAGGTGGTGCGGCGTTATTATCGGCAGGATCTTGCCGAGCGGCTGCAGCGCGCCTTTGCCCCCGAAGGCGGCCGCGGCGGCTTTGGCGGCCGAGGCAATTTCCGCCCCGGCTCGGCCGGTCGCCAGTTCCAGCCCCGCGGCGGGGGAGGCGCGAATCGATTCGGCGGTCAGGGATTTGGTGGAGGCCGCCGCGGCCCGCCCGGTCCGATCCAGCTGCCCTCCGGGCCCTACCAGGCGGCGAGCGCGCAGCTCGCGGCAAGCCCGATCATGCGCGGCCAGCGCAGCGCGATTTCCCGCCGCGAGGCCCTGATCCTGCAAATCCTGATCAACCATCCCTGGCTGCTGCACGATCACCTCGAGGAAGTCGCGGCCCTGGAGCTCGCCCATCCCGAGGTCCACAAGCTCCGGGCCGGCATCATCGCCGCCTTCGCCAACGACCATCACCATTCGCCGGACCCCGGCGAGCTCGCCGAGAAGATGCGCAGCGACCTTGAGAAGGGTGGATTTTCGCAAGCGCTTCAACGGGTTGAGGGCGGCATCACGACCGCGGCGGTGTGGGGCGCCCGCGAGGGCGCCGCACGGGACGACGTTCTCTCCACCTGGCATCAGCTGGTCGCCTTGCATCGGCAGTACCATTCACTACTTAGAGAGCTGAAAGACGCCGAGATGGCCTTGGGGGAGGATCCCAGCGAGGCCAACATGGCGTGGCTGCGCGACGTCAAGGCTCGGATAGGCGAAGTCGACGGCACCGAGGCCCTGATCGAGGGTTTTGGCGAGCTGTCGGGCCGGTTCCAGAAGAGCGTGTGATGAAAGAATCATGCGGACGGCCGGGACCGGAACCGCTAAAAGACTCGCCAAATCCGAGGTTTGGCGGCAAAAACAGGGTTAATCGAGGCTTAACGGTCTTGTAGCACTTTGGCCACCAGGCGGCCGCAGGCAGAACAGACGCGTCAGGAATGAATCCGCGCAATTGCTGTTGGCACTACACCTGCATCCGCTGCGACAAAGAGGCTCTACGAAGCGTTAGGCAAATCCGGCGAGTGAAAGGTCGGGGGTGGCGACAAGAGGTCCGCGCCGCCCTTTCCGTGTCGAGATCTGACGAAGCGAGAGCATCGAGCAACAGGTTCAAGTGATTTCACGCGGGCGCGGCGAACGTCTGTGTGAAACGCGTTTAGGAGCAATGGATGGCCACCAAGGCAAAGACGCTGCAGGCGAAGGACAAGGAAAAAGACGACAAGGCAGCGGACGCGCCGGAGAAGGACTCCCAGGACGCGCCCTCGCCGTTGCTCGATCTGTCCGACGCGGCCGTGAAGAAGATGATCAAGCAGGCCAAGAAGCGCGGCTTCGTGACCTTCGATCAGCTCAACGAAGTTTTGCCGTCCGACCAGACCTCTCCCGAGCAGATCGAGGACATCATGTCCATGCTCTCGGACATGGGCATCAACGTCACCGAAGCCGACGATAGCGAAGGCGAGGAGGACAAGGACGAGAGCGGCGAGGACGAGACCGACAACGAGCTCGTCGAAGTCACCCAGAAGGCCGTCACCGAGGTCAAGAAGAGCGAGCCGGGCGAGCGCACCGACGATCCCGTGCGCATGTATCTGCGCGAGATGGGCACCGTCGAGCTGCTGTCGCGCGAAGGCGAAATCGCGATTGCGAAGCGCATCGAGGCCGGCCGCGAGGCGATGATCGCAGGCCTGTGCGAGAGCCCGCTGACCTTCCAGGCCATCATCATCTGGCGCGACGAGCTCAACGAAGGCAAGATCTTCCTTCGCGACATCATCGATCTCGAAGCCACCTATGCCGGGCCCGACGCCAAGGCCGGCATGAACAATGCGATGATCGCGGGTCCGAACGGCGAGACCGGTGAAGCGCCGGCCGAAGGCGGCCAGGCCACCGGTGCCGCGCCCGCGCATGTCGCCCCGCCCGCCGCACCGCCGGCGCCGACCCCGTTCCGCGCCGCGCCTGCGCCCGGCAATGCCGGCGACGCCGCGAAGGATCCCGCGGAGTCCGCCGCCGAAGCCGACATGGACGAGGACGACGAGTTCGAGAACCAGATGTCGCTTGCGGCGATCGAGGCCGAGCTCAAGCCGAAGGTCGTCGAGATCTTCGACAAGATCGCCGACAGCTACAAGAAGCTGCGCAAGCTGCAAGAGCAGGACATCCAGAACCAGCTCGAGAGCACCTCGCACGGGCCCTCGCTCTCGCCGCACCAGGAGCGCAAGTACCGCAAGCTCAAGGACGAGATCATCGTCGAGGTGAAGTCGCTGCGCCTGAACCAGGCGCGTATCGACTCACTGGTCGAGCAGCTCTACGACATCAACAAGCGCCTCGTCTCGCATGAGGGCCGCCTGATGCGCCTTGCCGACAGCCATGGCGTCGCGCGCGAGGACTTCCTGCGCAATTACACCGGCTCGGAGCTCGATCCGCGCTGGCTCAACCGTGTCTCGAAGCTCTCGGCAAAGGGCTGGAAGAACTTCGTCCATCACGAGAAGGACCGCATCAAGGACCTCCGCCACGAGGTGCATCAGCTCGCGGCGCTGACCGGCTTGGAGATCATCGAGTTTCGCAAGATCGTGCACTCGGTGCAGAAGGGCGAGCGCGAGGCCCGCCAGGCCAAGAAGGAGATGGTGGAAGCCAACCTCCGTCTCGTGATCTCGATCGCCAAGAAATACACCAACCGCGGCCTGCAATTCCTCGACCTGATCCAGGAAGGCAACATCGGCCTGATGAAGGCGGTCGACAAGTTCGAGTACCGCCGCGGCTACAAGTTCTCGACCTACGCCACGTGGTGGATCCGGCAGGCGATCACCCGCTCGATCGCCGACCAGGCGCGCACCATCCGCATTCCCGTGCACATGATCGAGACGATCAACAAGATCGTGCGCACCTCGCGCCAGATGCTCAACGAGATCGGCCGCGAGCCGACTCCTGAGGAATTGGCCGAAAAGCTCGGCATGCCGCTGGAGAAAGTGCGAAAAGTCCTCAAGATCGCCAAGGAGCCGCTGTCGCTGGAGACGCCTGTCGGTGACGAAGAGGATTCACACCTCGGCGATTTCATCGAGGACAAGAACGCGATCCTGCCGATCGACGCCGCGATCCAGTCCAACCTGCGCGAGACCACCACGCGCGTGCTGGCCTCGCTCACCCCGCGCGAAGAGCGCGTGCTGCGCATGCGCTTCGGTATCGGCATGAACACCGACCACACGCTGGAAGAAGTCGGCCAGCAGTTCTCGGTGACGAGAGAGCGTATTCGCCAGATCGAGGCGAAGGCCCTGCGGAAGCTGAAGCATCCGTCAAGGTCAAGGAAGCTGCGGAGCTTCTTGGATAATTGAGCGCGAACACCGATTCAAAAGCAAAGCGGCGGGCCAAGGCCCGCCGTTTTTGTCTTTTTGCTCCCGCTCACAACGACGGGCATAGGGCTGAGGCCTACTTCTTCTTCGCGCCGACCCGCTCGAGGTTCTTGATTTCCAGCGCCGGGCGGCCGGATTTTTCGGCGATCTCGCGGTCCTGCTCCATGATGTAGGCGCGGGCCGGCTCGTCGCCGTCGAGGCCGCCGAGCAATTCGGCGGGCACGCGCCGGTTGGAGCGTTGGGAGCCGTCTTCATAGAAGACGTTGAAAAAGGCGAATTCGCCCTTGGGATTGGTTCCGGGTTTTTTGGCCATGGCCGGCTTTTCGTCGATCAGGGGGCCATAGTCAAATGACTTTGGCAGGTTTCCGGGGGCAGGCCCCGGGCCCTGCAGCGGCAGAACCGGCTGCGCGATCGATCGACGAACCGGTTTGCGGGCGGCGTGGATGTCGGGTGGAAGCGTCCAGCGCTTCGTGAAACCCGATGCGCTCCTTCGAGGAGACCCGTGTCTCACTCTTTGCTCACCCTTGCCTCAACAAACGGCGGGCCGCGAAGCCCGCCGTTTATTTTGGTCTTCAGTGTCGCCCGGGGCTGGCGGGGCGACAACCTAGAATAGAAGTTTATAACCGGCGCCATGCCGTGGCAAGGCAAATCGTTGGCGCTGCGATGTCGCAGCGAGCGCATCGGATATGCAGTGGTCGCGGCATCGCGTTTCGATCAGCGTCAATTGCTTGGATGACCAAATCACTTTGTTCATATTTCCTGCTCTCGCAATGCAGCGACAGGCGCCCGTCTTGTCAGAACGCGCGTTTGCCTGCACGTATTCCCGCGTGCGTGCAGAAGCTGCGGTGCCTAACATATGTTAGTGAGTTCCGCGCTTCGCGTTGTCCCATCACATTGCTCACGCAGCACCAGTCTTACGGCGCCACCAGCTCCACGCGCCGGTTGAGCGCGCGCCCGGCGTCCGATGCGTTGGATCCGACCGGCGCCAGCAATCCAACGCCGGCGGTGCGCAATCGCGCCTGCGCAATGCGAAAACTCTTCACCAGTTCGGCTGCGACGGCTTCGGCGCGGCGCTTCGACAGGTCGAGATTGTATTCATAGGCGCCCTGGCTGTCGGTGTGGCCGACGATGAAGACGTTGAGCTGCGGCTGGCTCGTCAGCAGCTTTGCGATCTGCTCCAGCGTCGGACGGCTTTCCGGTTTGAGCACCGCCTTGTCGGTGTCGAAATAGATGCCGTAGAGCGCGATGTGGCCGGTCTCGCCAAGTCCTTTCGCCATCGCGGCGGCATCCACCATCTTGTTCGCGATGGCGCCGAGCTCGACGACGGTGACCTGCGCGGTGACATCCTGGTTGTTCTGGCTGACCAGGACGCTGGCGAAGGTCTCGCGCCCGCCCTCGGTCTTGCGGCCGGCGTAGTAACGCTAGTTGAAACCATCGACCCACATCTGCGGGACCGGCAGCGTGTCGACGGCTTCGGTAAAGGGAATGGCGCCGCAGGCATCGGTGTCGCAGGCGAGCAGGGTCTCGAAGCCGGCTTTCGCAAGCTGCGTCTCGAAATTGCGCGAGACTTCCAGGATCGAGGGGCCGGGATTGGTGCGATAGGAGATGCGAAAGACGCGGCCCTCGAGCCGTCGCGCATCGACGGGCTGGCCGTCCTTGAAGGGAGCCGCCTGCATCCGCGCTGCGTCAAAATCCTTCATCACATAGCCGGTGATGACGCTGCCGGCGAACCGGCCGATGCCGGGATAGTCGCGGCTGCCGGCGACATCGCGCGTTTGCGCGGAAGCGGCCGTCACGGTGAGGGAGAGCAAGGCGAGGATCCGGCGCGACATGGACATGATCATGAACATCTCGATCGGTTGGGGAGGGGGCGAGCGCATTTGTTTTGTCGCAGGCAGGCAGCGATCGGTTCTGGCGAGGATTTGCCGCTTTGACGCGAATCCGGTTCCCGGGCATGATCGCGCGCTGCTCCCCCGCCCATTCCCTGTAGGATTCATCCGAATGTCGAAATACGCCTTGGCCATCGCCTTCATCGCCTGTCTGGCCGGCGGATCGGCGCATGCCGCGCGCTGCGGCGGCGACTTCAACAGCTTTGTCGCCAGCATGGCCTCGGAAGCGCAAGCCGCCGGCGTCTCGGCGAGCGTGACCAGCGCGGCGCTCAGCGGCGTGCAGCAGGATGGCGCGGTGCTCGCCTTCGACCGGCGCCAGCGCTACACCTTCAACAAGAGTTTTGAGCAGTATGTCTCGACCCGCGTCGGCCCCGGCCGCATCAATGGCGGCAAGGCGCTGCTGCAGCGGCACGCCGCGCTGCTGTCGCGCATCGAGCAGCAGTTCGGCGTGCCCCGCTATATCCTGGTCGCGATCTGGGGCCTGGAGAGCGATTTCGGCAAGGGCGACATCGGCAAGATGCCGGTGATCCGCACGCTGGCGACGCTGGCGCATGACTGCCGCCGCACGGAGCTGTTCCAGGGCGAGCTGCTCGCGGCGCTGAAGATCGTGCAGCGTGGCGACCTGCCGCTGCGCGACCTGATCGGCGCCTTTGCCGGCGAGATCGGCCAGACCCAGTTCCTGCCGTCCTCCTACATCAAGTACGGCGTCGATTTCGACGGCGACGGCCACGTCGACCTTCGCCACAGCGTCCCCGACGTTCTCGCCTCGACCGCGAACCTGCTCCACACCAGCGGCTTTAAGATGGGCCAGCCCTACGGCGAAGGCACCGCCAATTTCGAGGCGATGCGCGAATGGAACAGGGCGGTGATCTATCGCAAGACGATCGGTTATTTTGCCGATCGGCTGGCGGGGCAGTGAGGGACGTGATGTCTCTCCGCCGTCGTCCTGGCGAAAGCCAGGACCCATTACCCCAGGCGGGACTTGTTACAACGATTCACAGTCACATGCTGAGTAACTGCCAGTCTTCGCCAAACTGAATTTGGTGGCTATGGGTCCTGGCTTTCGCCAGGACGACGGCGACGGGTTTGCTCACGTCCCCTTCGCCATCTTCTCCAGCTTGCGCTGCAACGGCGCCCAGTACGTTGCCGGGCGGAAGCGCTGCAGGAGGTCCATGAAGCGGGCGTCGTTGCCGATCAGGATGCGCGGCTCGTTTCTCTCGATGCCCCTGATGATGCGCAGCGCGGCGTCTCTCGGCGTGGTCTTGGCCGCGTTCTCGAACCGCTCGATCGATTGCGACCGGCGCGCATTGTCGGTGATGCCGACGCCGGTGCGCGAATTGCGCGCGATGGCGGTGGCGACGCCGCCGGGATGCACCACCGACAGCCTGACGGGGCTGCCCGCCGCCGCTAGCTCGTGCCGCACGCTCTCGGAAAAGCCGCGCACCGCGAATTTCGCCGCGGCATAAGCCGACTGTCCCGGCGGGGCGATGATGCCGAAGATCGAGGACAGGTTGACGATGTGCGCCTCGCCCATCGTCTTCAGATGCGGCAGGAAGGCACGCGTGCCGTGCACCACGCCCCAGAAATTGATGTCGAACAGCCAGCCCATCTGCGCCTGGTCGATCTCCTCGAACGAGCCCATCAGCGCCACGCCGGCATTGTTGACAACGATGCCGAGCGTGGGATGGGCGGTGGTCGCTTCACGCGCGAACTGCGCGATCTCGTCGGGTTCGCTGACGTCGACGCGATGCACGCTCACCTTGCATGCGGCTCCGATTTCCGCCGCGAGCGTCTTCAGCCCGGCCTCGTCGCGATCGGCAAGCGCAAGATCGCAGCCGCGTCGCGCAAGCTCGACCGCCAGCGCGCGGCCGATGCCGCTTGCCGCTCCGGTGATGGCGGCGGCGCCGCGGATTGCTGTCATGATGATCCCCCGTCGAGCCTCTCGAACGGAACTATGATTTACATTTTTTCATCATGGAACCGAACCGCATCGCTGTTCCCACCTTAACCTACGTTACTTGATGAAGACAGGCAGCATTGGGAGCCGCCGATGGGACAAGCACAACCGTTTCGCGCCACCGCACTGATCGTGGAAGACGACCTCATGCAGAGGGAGATGCTCAGTCTTCTTCTCGAAGAAAGCGGCTACGACGTCATTCAGTGCGAGAGCGCCGAGGCGGCCGAACTCGTGCTGGAGAAGAGCGCCGGCGCGCTCTGCCTGATGATGACCGACGTCCAGCTTGCCGGCCGTATGAACGGAGTCGAGCTCGCGCATGTCGCCAAGGACCGCAACCCGAAGCTCGACATCGTCGTCACCTCCGGCCGCCCCTTGATGCAGCCCCTGCCGAACGGCGCAAAGTTCTGGGCCAAGCCCTGGGCGCCGCTCGACGTGCTGCGCGAGGCCGAGATCGCGCAGCTGTCCTGACGGTTGATCCGGCAGGGCGGCTTTCGTGGTCCGGGGCGCGGTGATAAGGTCTGTCCATGACCTTGTCCTTCCTGCTCACCTCGCTGATCGTCGTCGCCTCGCCCGGCACCGGCGTGCTCTACACGCTGGCCGCCGCGCTGACCCGCGGCTCGCGCGCGAGCATCGCGGCCGCCTTCGGCTGCACCCTCGGAATCGTGCCGCACATGACGACCGCGATGCTGGGGCTCGCTGCCGTGCTCCACACCAGCGCGCTGGCCTTCGCCGCGCTGAAATGGTGCGGCGTCGCCTATCTGCTCTACATGTCCTGGCAGGCCCTGCGAGAGACCGGGGCGCTGGCGGTCGACAGCGAGATCCGCGAGCGTTCGGTCGGCCGGGTGATCGTGACCGGCTTCCTGATCAACATCCTCAATCCGAAGCTGTCGATCTTCTTCCTGGCCTTCCTGCCGCAGTTCATCGCCGCGGACGAAGCCCATGTGCTGGCGCGGATGCTGGAATTGAGCGGCGCCTTCATGGCGATGACGTTTGCGGTGTTCGTGGTCTACGGGCTCTGCGCAGCCTCGGTGCGCGAGCGCGTCATCTCGCGCCCGCGCGTCATGGCCTGGCTGCGCCGGAGTTTTGCCGCCGGCTTCGCCGCGCTCGGCGCCAAGCTGGCGTTCGCGGAGCGATAGCTTTTCCAGCTAGTAAAGGCCGGGCCAATAAAAAAGCGGGCCCTGCGCCCGCCATCTTCAAACTCACAACTTCTACCCGACGCCCGGGCGGAGCGAGCTCCACCCGGGCAAAGAATAAGAAGCCTCGTTACTTCTTCTTCGCTGCCTTCTTGGCCTTCTTCTTCGTCGCCTTCTTCGCCTTCTTCGCTTTCTTAGCCATAGGATCCTCTTCAGGGTTAATGGTGAAACGCGACACGAGGGATGCTCGGCGGAGGGCCAGCCTCGCAACATCCTCGACGACGAACTCAGCAGATTCGCGCGCCTCTGCCCCGCGCTGTCACATCCGTGTCATCGCGTTATCCACAGCTCAGATGCATTTTTGGGTGATTTTGGCTCGCGAATCCGCATCGCCGGCGTGCTCAACGATCCGACCATGCGCCAGCCGTTCATGAATCCAAAACCAAAGGCATGTTTTCGCGGATCACAGTGAGACTCCGTTAAGCGCGACGGCCGCATTGTCTCCGCAAGAAAACGGGGACGGGGTCATGGACGGACAGCTGGCAGGGACGGAGGGCGCGGTGCTGCGCGCGCCGCGTGCGCCATGCTGAACGTGCCGACGCTCTGGACCGTGTTCGTCGTCAACTTCCTGGCGCTCGGCCTGATCTGGGCCTACGTCACGCGCTCCTATCCGAAATTCGCGGCCGCGCGGTTCTGGATGGCATCGTGCTTCGTCGGCGCGATCGGCACGATGGCGGCCTTGATCCGCCTTTTTGTCGTCTCGCCTGTCCCGCTTCTGCTCGGAGCCGCCGGCGTCATCGCGGCGAGCTGCCTTGCCGCCATGGGCATTCAGCGCTTCTACGGCCGGCCGGTATCCTGGCGCGTCATGGCCGCCACCGGAATTCTCAGCCTCGGCGGCGTCGTGTTCTTCATGGTCGCATTCGATCACATGCAGCTGCGCATGCTCAGCTACTCGCTCGGTCAGGGGCTGCCGCTGGCGCTGTCGCTGCGTTTGCTGCTGTGGCCGCCGGAAGGCCGCGCCAGCCCCGGAGCCCGGCTCTCCGGCATCGTCATCATCACCATCATCGCAATCTTCGCGGCACGTGCGCTCGGCAATCTGCTCGGCGGCGATTTCTCGTCGGTCTCCGGAGGGCAGTCTCATGCCGTCATGGTGCTGGGTCTGCTGTTCCTGTCGATGACGCTCAATTTCGGCTTCCTCCTGATGGCGATGGACCGCCTGCGCAACGAGGTTGCCGACCTCGCGCTGCTCGACGATCTCACCGGTGTCGCCAATCGGCGGCACCTGGTGCAGCGGCTGGGTGAGGAATGCGCCCGCTCGGAGCGCAGCGGCGAGCCGTTCTCGCTGCTGGTGATCGATCTCGACGGATTCAAGGCCGTCAACGACACCCATGGCCATGCCGCGGGCGATGCCTGCCTCCAGCACTTCACCCTGATGGCGCAGACGCGCTTGAGGCCCGGCGACATGCTCGCCCGCACCGGCGGCGACGAATTCTGCGTCGTGCTGCCGTCGTCGACCTTGCGCGAGGCGGCTGCGATCGCCCGCCGCGTGCTCGAGGTCTGCCGCCAGGATGCCGTCAACTGCACCGGCATCGACATCCCGATTGCGATCTCGATCGGGGTGGCGCAGTGGGACCGTGGCGTCGGCCAGTTTCCGGACCGCCTGATCGCGCATGCCGACCACGCCCTCTATGCGGCCAAGAAGAACGGCAAGAACGACTTTGCCGTCCACGATCCGGCGCCGCCGCTCATGCCTGACCCGATCGGTCCGGGCGAGGCCTTGCGCAAATTCGCGTAAGGGCGTGCTAATCTCAGGTCCGCATTGGACCCGCATGATGATCTCTCGCCCGCTCGCGGCCGTTCTCGCCGCTCTCATTCTGATCGCACCTGCAGCTGCGACCGACGCCGAGCTCGCAAAGCTCGCGCGCGTCTCCGGCACGCCCGACATTCCCGGCCTGAAGATGGTGTGGCTGGCGCCATGGGGCGATGTCGGCAACGCAAATCCCTGGCGCAACATCATCGTGCACCAGACCGAGGGACCGGCAGGCTCGGCGCGCGGCGGCGCGCAGGCGCAAGCGAAGAATCCCACGCGTCGCGGCGTCACATTGTGGGTGGAGACCGACGGCACCGTCTATTGGGCGGTCGCGGAAAACCTGGTGCCGACCCATGGCGACGGCGCCAACCGCAACGACAACAAGTACCTCGACAACAAGTCCACCTATCGCCAGGTGGTGCGTGACAATTCGATCGGCGTCGAGTTCGCCGGCAACTATCCCGACGTCACGACGGGCCCGACCGCGGCGCAGGTCGCGGCGTGGAAGATCCTCGTCCAGATCCTGCGCGCGCGCTACGGCATCCCGCTCGACCACGTCTATGCGCACAACTGGATCGACTACAAGGACGCCCGCTATTGCGAAGGTTGCTGGCTCGCGACGCTGGCGCGGACATGGGGGGAGTAGCTTGCGTGTCATTCCGGGGCGCGCCTCTTGGCGCGAACCCGAATTCATTTCGCTGCAGAGTTGGTGGGGTGGATGGATTCCGGGTTCGCGCTACGCGCGCCCCGGAATGACGAGAGAGGTCACACCGGCTGCGACATCCAGCCGAATAGCCGCCGGATCAAGCCCGGCCGCCGCGGTACTTCCGGCGGGCCGTCCGCCGCGAGCACGCGCTTGAAGAAGTAGTCCAGGAACACCATGTCGTTCGGCTCGGTGACGGTGAATGTCTCGTCGCCGAAATAGACGCTGTAGTTGAAGAAGAACGGACCCATGAGCGGGATCGTCGCCGTCGAGGCATAGTCCTTCGAGATCACGAACTCCGACGGCTCGAGCCCGTGCTCGCGCATCGCCTGCTCGACCAGCGGCAGCTTGCGCATGAACGGGGCGGAGAAGCCGCCGACGGTGGATTGCAGGATGATCGACACGGTCTGTGTCCGTTCTCTTGAGGCTGCCGGTCCGATCTCTTTGGTCGGCCAACCGGCAGCGCGGGTTCACGATGCCTGGTTCGCGTCCCCCGCGAATATGCTGCGCCTCACATGCAAACAAAAAAGCCGGCGTTGCCGCCGGCTTTCTGTCTCTCGTCGATCCGCCAATCTCTGGCGCCAAGAACCTCGCGCTTAGAGCGCGGCTTCCAGCGCGGCCTGTTCGGCCTTTGCGATCGTGCCCTTGACCGCGGACTGCACCTTCTCGAAGGCACGGACCTCGATCTGGCGGACGCGCTCGCGCGACACGCCGAACTCGGCGGCAAGGTCTTCCAGCGTCATCGGCTCATCGGCGAGGCGGCGCGCCTCGAAGATGCGGCGTTCGCGCGGGTTGAGCACGCCCATGGCGCCATTCAGGGCGTCACGGCGGTGATCATACTCCTCGTGCTCGGCCAACATGGCTTCCTGGTTGGGCGAATTGTCGACCAGCCAGTCTTGCCATTCGCCGGCTTCGCCGTCGTCGCGGATGGGAGCGTTGAGCGACGCGTCGCCACCGAGGCGGCGGTTCATGTCGACCACGTCCTGAGCCGTGACGCCGAGACGCTTGGCAATGATGGCCACCTGGTCGGGGCGGAGATCGCCTTCGTCCAGCGCGGAAATCTTGCTCTTCGCCTTGCGCAGGTTGAAGAACAGCTTCTTCTGGTTCGCGGTGGTGCCCATCTTCACGAGCGACCACGAACGCAGGATGTACTCTTGAATCGACGCCTTGATCCACCACATCGCGTAGGTAGCGAGACGGAAGCCCTTCTCGGGCTCGAACCGCTTCACTGCCTGCATCAGGCCGACATTGCCTTCCGAGACGACCTCGGAGATCGGCAGGCCGTAGCCGCGATAGCCCATGGCGATCTTGGCCACGAGACGGAGATGGCTGGTGACGAGTTGGTGCGCGGCGTCACGATCATCGTGCTCGCGCCAACGCTTGGCGAGCATGTATTCCTGCTGGGGTTCCAGCATCGGAAACTTGCGGATCTCGCCGAGGTAACGGGAAAGGCCGGATTCGCCATTAAGGACCGGCAGGGTAGCTGTACGGGCCATAGTGCGCCCTCCAAACAGGTTCAGGCCCCCGATAGCGGCGGGCCAGGCAGACGACCGCTTGGTTAAAGCCGATCGGTGCTGCGATGTTCCGCGTTGGTCTTCAACGCAAGCGCAATATACTCCATCGGGAGGCAAAAAGGGAAGGATTGCTGACGTCACGTCCCCGTGTGGCAGCTATAACTTTTTGTAATGTAAAGCATTTCTGAAGAGGGCTGCGTCATAGCGCCGCTTTCAGGGCCCCCTGAAGGAGAAGCAAATCCTCCGGCAAAGGCGTCTCCCAGTGGAGTAATTCTCCTGTCCTCGGGTGTTCCAATACCAGCAGGTAAGCGTGCAAGGCCTGCCGCCCCAGCGCGGCCAGGACGGCCTGCGACTCAGGGCTCAGCTGGCTTGCCTTGGTCTTGAAATGCGGGCCGTAGACTGCATCGCCCATCAGAGGGTGGCCGATATGGGCGAGGTGGACGCGGATCTGATGGGTGCGGCCGGTCTCGAGCTCGCAGGCGAGCAGCGCCGCGATCGGCTTGCCGTCGCGTCCGGCAAAACTCTCCAGAAGCTCCCAATGCGTCACGGCCTCGCGGCCGCCCTGGCGCACCGCCATCTTCTCGCGCGCATGCGGGTGGCGGTCGATCGGGGCGTCCACGGTGCCGCGATGACGGCCCGGCAGCCCCCAGGCAAAGGCCATGTAGCCGCGCCGCATCGGCCCGGTGCGGCCGTGATCGGCGAATTGCGCGGTGAGCGAAGCATGCGCGAGGTCGTTCTTGGCGACCACCATCAGCCCCGTGGTGTCCTTGTCCAGCCGGTGCACGATGCCGGGCCGGCGGACGCCACCGATGCCCGACAGTGATGAGCCGCAATGGGCGATCAGCGCATTCACCAGCGTGCCGGTCTCGTGGCCGGCCGCGGGATGCACCACCAGCCCCTTCGGCTTGTTGAGGACCACGATGTCGTCGTCCTCGAACACGATATCGAGGGCGATATCCTCGCCTTTCGGCTCCGGCGCAGCCGCTTCCGGCACGTCGATTGTGATCGTATCGCCGGAGGCGACGTGATAAGCGGGGTCCCGGATCGCGGCGTCCCTGAGGCTCACCGCGCCCGCCAGAATCAGGGCTTTCAGCCTCGATCGCGAGAGCTCGGCAAGGTGCACCGCCAGCACGCGGTCGAGCCGCGTCGAGCCCTCGGAGCCCTCGACGACCACCTCCAACGTTTGCGCAGAGCCAGAATTTTCCATGACGACGTCTGATACCGTTGTTCCCGACCCGAGCCCCGAGCAGGCCGCGCTGTTCGCGCGGGTGCGGCGGATGATGCTGATCGCGGGGTTGACCACGGCGCTGGCAATCTGCGCCGTGCTGATCGCGGTGGGCTACCGCCTTTTCAAGTCCGAGGGAAGGGCGCCCGAGCCTGTCGGCGACGTCACCGCAACTCTACCGAAGGGCGCCAAAATCGTCTCGAGCGGCGTCGCCGGCGACCGGCTCGTGATCACGCTCGACGTCGGCGGCGTCACCGAAATCCGCACCTTCGACGCCCATACCTTGCGGCCGGCCGGAAAGCTGAAATTCGCCAATGAGCCGTAAGGCGGGGCTGGAGCGCGGAACCCGCCTCATCCGTCGTCCTGGCGAAAGCCAGGACCCATAACCACCGACCCCGGTTACGTGAACGAGCTCGTTGCTCGGGTTCGCCTTAACCATACGCATCTGGGGTAATGGGTCCTGGCATTCGCCAGGACGACGGCGGAGAGCGTGTCCAAAACCCCGCGATCCCCGCTTGCCGCCGGCAAAATTCGAGGCTATGTCCTCTCCCTCACGCTCCCTTCGTCTAGCGGTTAGGACGCGGCCCTCTCAAGGCTGAAACAGGGGTTCGATTCCCCTAGGGAGCGCCATTTTTTGAACTGCAGCCCTCCGCCGATCTCGATTTGATTGTTCCACTCGCCGGGTAAGCCTGTGGCATTGGCGATTAATATCAGAGCCGATAATAGTTCAGCTGGTGAGATCGAACAGCTGTGGGATCAGGTCGCGGCGTTCGAGACCGAGCCATCGATGCTTGCGCTGGGCTACCGGCCACATTTCACATTTGCCATCTACGACCCGCCTGCCATCGACGAGAAGACCGCATGGGACGCCATGCTGGCGGCCGCTGCCGGCGAACCGCAATTGCGCATCGAGTTCAAACGTATTCGTTGGTTCGAAGGCTCGCCGCTCGTTCTCTGGGCGGAGCCGACTTCCAATGAGGCGCTTACCCGCGTCCACAGCTCTATCAGCGCCGCAATCGACCCCGCGCATTGCCGTCCTCATTACCGGCCGGGGATGTGGACGCCGCATTGCACGCTCGGCACGGGTATCGCCGATGAATGTCGCGATGACGCCATCGCATTCGCACGTTCATTCGATCGACGAATTGAAGTGCTGTTCGATGTGGTGGATTGCGTCGCCTTTCCGCCGGTGCGGCTCATCTCCGAGCAGAGACTACCGTCGTAGCTGGCCGTCACGCGACTCATGCCGCCTTGTAAGCTGCGATGTTCTTGATCTGCGGTGCGAGCGCGTCTTCGGCCGTTTCGAGGTCGAAGCGCGCCTGCATGTTCATCCAGAACGCAGCGCCGGTCTTGAAGAACTTGCCGAGCCGCAGCGCTGTATCGGCGGTGACGGGCTTTTCCTGGCGCGCAATACGCTCGATCCGGGTGCGCGGCACGTTCAGCGCGGCTGCGACCGCGTACGGCGTCAGTTTCAGCGGAACGAGAAATTCTTCACGCAGGATTTCGCCGGGATGAATCGGCGGTAGCTTCTTTACCATCTATGAACTCCTGACCGGCAACAACCTAGCCCGTCTATTCAGCGCCTCCGTGGGCTCCGCGCGCATATCGCGCCTCCACGTCCGCGGCAAACTACCGTAACTAGCGGGATTTTGTAACAAAGGACCGGCTCTCAGGAGGCAAGCTGCCTGTCGGGCAAAACAGCCGAAGTCCGTCAACCCCTCCCCACAAAAATATTCCACTTTACCGAAATTCGGAATTGGCGTATGTGTCGCCCATCCCAGCCCACAAAAGGGGCGGTCGTACGTCGTCACGAACGCGGGTCGGGAGTTGCGGTGGACGCGGGCGGCGTTAAAGGCGGGCTTGTGCATGCAGGGCGAGATGAACCTCGTGAGCATGTCACAAACCGCATCGACGGACGGCGCCCAAACCTCGCGGAGTCTCTGGCTAAGCAGGCATGTCCTGCGAAGCCGTGAGGCGAAGCAGGGTCAGCTCGCGTACGGCGAAACCGTGTGGTCCTGGCCGTCGTTGCTACGGTCAAGCCTTTGCGAAGGCGTCAGCGCGTCAACCGGCGCGGTGCCGTGAATTTCGCAGAGGTGACGGAGGCAAGAAGGAACTCGTCTCCGGGGAGCAACTGTGTTGAAGTAGCCCGGCGATCGGCCGGCCTCAAGGCTGGCGCTTGCGCGCCACCGCCTCCGGC
>NZ_JBVVPT010000049.1:0-35911 GCF_055811715.1 Bradyrhizobium sp. WSM4872
TTGCGCTTCATGCTCTGGTCCTCGTCTTGGGCCAGAGCGAACTTCAAACTGGATTAAGCCCGTGGGGCAAGGTCAAGATCGTCGGGATTTCCCGAGCTTGCGACCTGTGCGGCAGTTCGAGCACAGGAAAATACATTGCCCCGCCCCAGCGAACATGTAGCGGAGCACACTCGATTTTTGAGAGAGATACTGGCGGCCATGGACCGCAACTTTGACCATGTGGCGGCAGCTGCGCCGACGCTCTCATGGAAGATCTCCGCGCCTATAGTGCCGGCGCGCTTGATCTACGAGTCTGAGACTCTTGCCGTCGTGTTTTTCGAGCTTATGCGGTCGACGGCCTCTTGTGGGTAGTTGGACGGTGTCTCGGGTACGGCACGAAGAAAGCATCAGGAGCGTACTGATGCTTGGCTAATATGGCCTGACCCGTGCTGTCGCTGCTGCTGGGAACTGATCTGCGTGGTCCGTCAACCCGCAGGTGCACACCGCATCCAGCGCTGAGCGGCTCTCGACCTTTGAGCGACTACTACGAGCGATCAGGCCCGCCCGAATGCAACAGTAGCCGAACTTTCTGCTGAGACCTTTTGAGCTGCGCATGCAACAGGTTCCTTCGTCCGCAGCTGCTTGGGGCGTGTGGTGTTGACCGCTGCCCGCCAGATGACCTTGCGCCAATGACTCAGGTTCGAGCACTCGCGCGGGAGTAAAGTGCTGATTGTTGCCCAGTCGGTCGCCCTAATCGGCACGCCGCTAGATGGGCGTGAGCAACACGCCGTTTGAACACGCAAACGCGCCCCCAGATCTGCGCCAACTAATTCTAGTAGGCTCACACAGCGCGATCAAAATGATACCAGTCCGCCCGATCCTAAACGCACTCCCAATCTGAAGACCAACCTTCAAGAGGAGCTCTACGATGACTGAACACCTACCGTGCGTGGCCAGGAGCGGCAACGAGAACAATTCGTTCGGCCAACGCCGAGCTCCCTCTCGCATTTCACACCAGCATGACTGCATGTAACGCGAACACGACCTCGGTCGGAGCAAGTCCACATTCCGAGGCGGAAAAAGGGCCCGGCCATATGGTCCCATCGCTCCATTGCCGCGCTGGAGCAGTTGCAAGCGCGAGCGCTTCTGCCTTTGATCGACTCCGGCGCACTTGAGAGACAAGGCGGCCCTTTGCTGGTCCGATTGCCCGCACTAGGGGCAACGCATAGTTGCCGCACGGAAGACTGGTGAATCCGAGGTACGCACGAGTTCTGCCGTGCCCCTGAGCCCTGTTACGATCTGAATTCGCGGAGCCCGCTTAGTTGGAATTGCGTCGGGCTGATGTCAATGCGAACTCCGAGGAGCACCGAACGAAGGAACACCATTTTCGAACCAGGTCTTTGTGCTGGCGATCGGGTGTCACTTCTGGCCACATGGAAAGGACTTCTGATCAATGCCGCAAACCAACGTTTTTACTAAGGTACTACGTTCCGGCAGGGCGCAGCTCGTAGGATCCATCGCGCCGCTTGAAATACTGGTGCCTGCCACCTCCAAACCCCACAATTGGCCGGAGGACGCCTCATGAGTAAAACTTTGTCCTCCTCCCAGGACCCCGAACCTCAAGACCGTGCCGACCGACTTTGGTCGGACGCATCGTGCAATGCGCTCCGGCGGTTGATCCGGTGCCTGTTCGCCGAGCGTCTTTTGGACCCAAATGCATTATTATGGGCGCGCTCCTGCAACCAAGCTTGGCTTCCTCTTTGGCAGTCGCGCCGGGTCTTACATTTCACCGATCTCCGCCGGGCGCCTGCCGGAACGTTGCAAAATCGCGGTTCCGTCGAACTTCTGGATGAGACCGGCGCTCCGCATACAGTCGATGGACCCTGCGATTTCATCGAGCAGGTCGCGCCTACCTTGCAGATCTCGCCCGCATCAGACGGCATCCAACATTTAATGCGCGACGTGGAAGGCAGCATCCGTAACGATGTCCTCGCGCGTCGTCACCGGGAACGCTGGAGCGCTGAGTTGCGCAAGAAAATCGCCGAAGCAGGCGAACGCGGACTGCTCGCATATCTAGAAGGCAACTTGCCGTGCCATCTGGCGGCCGCCATGATTGATCAGTGGGGTTCGCTGGAGGGGCATCCCTTCTACCCGGCATGGAAGGCAAAATCCGACCTGCCGCCAGAGGACGTGACCGCTTTGTCGCCTGAATTCGGCGCTCGCGTGCTCGTCCGTGTCGCAGCGTTAAGCAAAGAATGGTCCTACGTGGAGAAGATGCCGCATGTCCGAAGCTATTCGGAATGGTTCTCGCGGAGTTTTCCCGAGCTCTGGCGCGACTGGGCTGAAGGATTGAACAGGCGTGGAAAGTCGCCTGAGAACTGGCTGCCACTACCCGTCCATAGTTGGCACCTTGACAAGTTCCTTCGCCGCGAATTTGCCTCCCAGATAGCTTCCGGCGTTTTCGACCCGGATGGTCCGGAACTCATGACGCTGCCTTCAATGTCGTTCCGCACAATGCTGCCGGATACAAAGGAACCGCGGCCCTTTGTCAAACTGCCGGTGGCGATCTGGATGACGAGCGAGGAGCGCACTTTGCAAGCAAAATCGATTCACATGGGACCACGTCTTAGCACCCTCATTTCCGCCATTCTGTCAAAGGAAGGCGACATTGCTGCAAAGTTGGAGATTCTGACCGAAGAGCTGGGCGCAATCCTGCACGACCCGGTGACAGGTGATGAGCATGCGGGACGCTTTCTTTCTGTTGTCTACCGGAACTCCAACCCTGTGGCGAGAAATGATGGGCTATTGCCGGTTACTGTCGCGGCGCTTCTAACAGCAAGCCCCGTCGATGGACGTCCGATCATTTGCGAGCTGATTGCGAGAAGCGGAGATGACGGCGAAGCAACCATGTATGCATTCTTTCGCGCCTACCTGAGGACGGTCATCTGGCCGACGCTTGCGATGTATCTTCTTTACGGAGTTGCTCTCGAGGCGCATCAGCAAAACAGCACGATCTTGTTTGACGAAAAGGGCGCCCCTCGAAAGCTGCTGATTCGCGATTTCGGCGACGGGCGCAGTTTCGCGCCCCTTTTTAAAGAGCGAGGCCATGACCTCAAGCCCTTTGTTCGTACAGGAATCACACCGACCACATTTGATGACGACATCAGTCTGGTCCGCTCATTCGTCATCGATGCCTGCTTCGTTTGCCACCTTCATGAAGTCGCGTTGTGCCTTCGCGAACACTATGCACCCTCGGGTACAAGCCTATGGCGCATCTTACGGGAAGAGACCGAGGCAGTGTTCGACGCGCTCAGGCCGCGCATGCTGTCTGACGAATTCTGGCTGAAAGAACGCGAGGCGTTTCTTCAGAAGCCGTGGCCAAGCCGCTCGGTGCTACAGATGCACCTGGAGCGTTATCGGGACTGTCGGATCGAGCACGAACTGCCAAACCCACTAGCTGAGGCGGAATGAGAGATACTTCTGCCGCTGTTCGTGTTGTTTACCTGGAACCCGACACTATGCTGCCTTCGTCCAGACCAGCCTCGTTTTACCGTTTGGCAACTGCTTCCTTCACCTTGCGCCGAGCCCAATCGTTAGGTAGGCTCGCTGATCTGTCGAAACCCGGCTCGACCGCTAGTGCTGCGGCGAGTCCGGCAATGGCCGGTCCAACAGGTCGCGAAAGCGATAGCACTTGCAACAGAACTCTCAGCAGATGCGGCCGGTCTGTCGCGATCGTGGGGTCGAGAAGTCGTGCATGGCCGATTAAGGTGTACCAAACGTCTTTTCGCCTCGAGCGTCTTTTGGGCAGGCCGTTCAGTGGCTGCGAACGTCGCCCGCCGTGCGGGTGTCGAGCGCCATGGAAAGCTGCCCCCTCATATTGCCTCAGACGAGAATGTTACCGAAGGAAACTCCTTTGTTCCTGGATTCGGCTTGCTACGAGTCCGAGCAAGCCGCTCGCGAAGCGTGCCCTCCATAGCGCTATAGCGAGCGAGCGGCTTGCGGTGATTAGGCGGAGGTAGCTGTCGGGCCCGGACCTCAGGCACGGAGTGTTGGTCGATGCTTAACGTGATCTCTGGGTTGTTGATGAGCTGTCGAGCGGCCCTTAAACGCCAATTCTTCACCAGCCGCTGCACCGTACGCCGCTGAAGCCGTCCGAACCGACCAGGCGCATGCACTTCCAGCCGGGAGAGAAGATCAACCGTAGGCAAGTGCGGCTCCGAAAGCCATTCTTCGATGATGGGAATGTAGGGCTCGAGCATCGATGGCCGACGTGGCACAGGCTTGCGCCGCACATAGCGGCGCCGATTAATGATCCGCGGCTCGCCCGCGTTCCAACCATCGCCGAGCTCTCGGGCAAAGGCCACCACGTCACTTCGCACCGGCGCGGGCGTCATTCCTGACATTCCAGCCCGCCGATCGACGCGCTTGCCCAGTTCGTTTTGGGCATCCCGCGTCTGCGCCAGCAATGCGAGCGGATCAAGCGAGCGGTAGATCTCCCGCAGCCTTTGTTTGAATGCCCGATCGAGATTCAGATGGACCAAGGCTCGTTCGTACGGCGTTGACGGCGGAAGATAGCGCTTGCCGACTTTGGCGCCTTCGCGGTGCTTCTCCTTGAGCTTAAACGAAGGCTCGAAGGAATTGATGTGCGGCCATGCCGCCGCAAACAGGCGAGCTAATGAGCGGGCGCCACCAATGCCTTCCAACAGTCGACAGCCCACCAAGCGGCGAACGACGGCGCCGTTCGTTTGCTCAACGAATGCCTGATCGTTCCTCTTGAAGGCCCTGGAACGAGCTATCTCGGCATTGTGAGAGCGGCACCATGACACGACCGTGACGTTCATGAAGGCGCTGTCGTTGTCACACTCGAGGCCACGAACGGGCCATGGAAATTGATTCTGCGCGTCTCGACCACAAGAGCTGTTTCACGCACGACGAGCGGCAGGCATTCGGTCCGCCCCGTTGCGAAATCCACCATTGTCATTGAACGTGCGCACCGGGACCTGCCGCCGTGCGGCACTGGAGCAGCCCGCCCGTCGTCGGCGTCCTCCGGCTGCTGCGCTCTTTACCTCACACAGTAGGCGGTCGATCGTCGCCGGCTCACCTTGGAAGCCAGCGAGCGCTCCTCGGCAGAAAGATTTAATCTTCCGTGCCGTTCACGTGCCGGAAGCAAGAACAGGATCATCGCGACGAACCGCTTACTGCAGAACCGGCCAGAGGCGTCCTATAGCCCAATCAGTGCATCGCGAATGGAAGACCCGTATGTCCGGCCGCGGCCGCCGCAGCACGGTCGATACCCATAGCTCGTCGACTGACAGTGCCCGGATCGCGTGCTTGCGATGCCATCCCGTGACGCGCAAAGCTCGTCAAGGATCCGTCCCTTCTCGCGTCGACCGCCCGCTCGATAGCGCTCGGCCCAGCGCTGATGTGCTCTCGCGCTTTGCGCGCATGCTGATCTTCCCAGCCACAGCAACCACCGAACTGATTCGGCAGCTCCGCCCCAGATACCAAAAGGAAGTTGTTTGGTAACACTTTTAGTGAGGCAATGCGGGGGCTCATTCCGGATGGCGTTTGACAGCGGGGTTAGGGGCCAGCTGGCTGCAAACGATTGTCAGTCAGGACCGCGTCTATCGGCGTTATGAATGGTAGTCATAGTACGGCTGTCTGTCAGAAAGCGCACAATCGTTGGGGAGTTTGCATGCTTTGCCACCAAGCGCAGTTATGGGGCCGCAGTTCACGGAAGGCTAATTGACCCGCATTCAATTCGAGCATGAGGTTTACACTAACATCTCTTTCTCTGACTAACTCCGCGCTGGATTGATATAGCAGGTGAGCTTTCGGTGCTCTCCTCACATCACACAGCGCGATTGTTGATTACGAATTTAGAAGAAGCCGATGCCATAGATCTAGAAGCCGACCGAAAAGCCGGCGCGGCCTCAGGACGTCCTGGCAGCGACAAGTGCGCGATCGGCATTACGACAGAAACACGGGCCAGCTGCGGTCGCACTGCCCTAGGTAATTGCGATTCCAATCGGATGGACGGAAATGCCACCAGCTGGATGGACGCTCTGTGGGGCTGGCGCCCGGGTGCGGATTAGATCGTGGCACACCGATTGCTGCGGTGAAGAATGAGCGAGCTCCGGGCCTGCGTAACGGGACAGCGATGCATTACAGCACAACAAAGGCCCCACTCATCAGGATCAACGGTCGAAGCGAATGCTCAGCTTGAGGGATTCCGGTGTTCAACGACTTGAAACAGAGGCTCGGTAACTGTGCTAAGCTGGCCCTCAAGGGGGGACGATGTTGCACGCGGAGCGTCGCGCGCCGGACTCCTGACTCGCCTGTGTCCCGAAGGCTCTGGAAAGCTCTCTGCCTCGTAAATACCGATCAATTCAGAATGCCCGGGGACGCGAGCTCTATCAAACCAGCGAAATCGTTAGGCACTGAGCTATTGTCGCAGATTGGACGATTGGCTTCGCATCGCCGCGCATTCATGCTTCAGACGAGAATATGCCTACCAAACTCCCGCAGGTCAGCATTGCCGTTTTGGGTAGATTTCGTTTGAAACGATAAATGGCGTTAGTCCATTCGCACTGACGAAAAGATGGCAAGTATGACTCCTACTCTTCCTGCTACGCATTGCTCCAGAGCGCCGGTTGTTCTTGTTGGCAAAGATCGTCGAGGCAATTGGATTGTTCGCGAACAAACCGGCATCTTTGGCGGCTTATTCAGAAATCGCGCACAAGCGCTCAAGTACGCGCTGGCTAAAAATAGTCGTTACCCAGAAGCCGTGATCAAACTGTCCAGCGAACTCGAGCTCGATATCTCTGTCAGCAAGTAGTGTCAATTCGAGACGACGCACAGTCTGGGATGATCAATTTTTGCGTCTTTTGCTGTAGTCAAGCACCAGACCTGGTGGTTGAGCAGGTGACAGGTGCATGAGACACTTGAGAATGGTTGCTCGCCATTGCTGCGTCACACTAGTTGCCGCGCAAGTGTAGCGCACGGAAGAGTTCAGGCACCTTGTTCTCGCCATACGCGGGTCGGATCCCCCTCAAAGGCAGACATCGCAGCGAGAGTTGGTTGCATGGACATGGCAAATGGAATTCATAACTGCCCCCGACACACAACTTTGTTCAACGAACGGAAAACAGTCCCAAACGCAACGCGGAGTTTATGGAGCTGCATAGGATCATTACGTTCCAGAGGCTGCTTAGGACGACGCCCTCGCGGGAGACGAGGCGATGACGTGCCGAGCCCAAATAGCCCCGCACAATGCGATAATGGCTCTTTCTCCCCCCGCCTAGAGGTGGTCAGTTCTGCTTTCGGTTCTGGAAGGACACCATGAGCGACGCGCGTCGAATGTTTTTGGGAGTTGTTTCTGGCGAACGGCGACGCACCCATAGCGACGTTACCGGTCGCGCAGGCCGCATCGCTGGCGGGCTCAATCGGCTGCACGTACGCCAGGGCGACTGTGTGGCTATACTTATGCGTAACGACATCGCCTTCATTGAAATTGCCCATGGCATTATGCAACTCGGGGCCTACGGCGTACCGGTAAACTGGCATTTCAAGCCGGCGGAGATCCGATTCATATTAGAGGATTCAGGGGCATCGGTGTTGGTTGGCCATGCCGACCTCTTGCATCCGTTGGAGAACACCATTCCGGAGAGCGTCAGCGTTCTCAGTATACCGACGCCGCCCGAAGTCATTGTTGCGTACGAGATCGATCCGAGTCGGGCGGCAAGGCCGACGTTTGCAATTGAGTTTGAAAACTGGATCACTGCGCAGGAGCACTATCATGGACGGGCTGCCCCGCAGCCGATGAGCATGATCTATACGTCCGGCACAACGGGCCACCCTAAAGGGGTGCGGCGGGCCGCACCATCTACGGAGGAGAACTCGGCCCTGGAGCATATGCGCGCAATGATCTATGGACGTGGAAAGCGGGCGCTGCTGCCGGGGCCGCTTTATCATTCCGCTCCCAATTTCTTCAGCATCCATGTGAGCAGGCTGGGCGGCGCACTGGTGCTGATGCCGCGCTTTGAGCCGGAGGAATTTTTGCGCCTTATCGAAGTGCATAATGTCGACACCACGTTTATGGTTCCGACCATGTTCAACCGCCTCCTACAGCTGCCTGAAACGGTCCGAAGCAAGTACGACTTGTCCTCGCTGCAACACGTGATCCATGCCGCAGCTCCCTGCCCCCCGGACGTCAAACGTGCCATGATCGGTTGGTGGGGCCCAATTATCTATGAGTTCTACGGCTCTACAGAATCGGGAGTCGTCACCTTTGCGACCGCAGAGGACGCGTTGAATAAGCCAGGTACGGTCGGCCGACTTTCGCCAGGCACGGAGGTTCGCTTCCTGGGAGCCGAAGGGCAAGTCTTGCCGGCGGGAGAGCTCGGCGAGATCTACTCGCGTAATCCGGCATACCCTGAATTCACCTACCACAACAGACCGGACAAACGCGCCGAGATCGAGTGCGACGGCTTCATCACTTCTGGCGATATCGGTTACATTGATTCTGATGGCTACGTATTCATTTGCGACCGGAAGCGCGACATGGTGATCTCGGGCGGGGTCAATATCTACCCGGCCGAGATCGAGGCGGTACTGCACGGACTGCCGGGCGTTCACGATTGCGCGGTGTTCGGTGTTCCGGATTCCGACTTAGGTGAGGTGCTGATGGCGGTCGTCGAGCCGCAGTCGTGGGTTACGCTGGATGTAACCGAGATTCGCGCTCGGCTGAAAACTTGCTTGGCTAACTACAAGATCCCGAGACACATCGAGATCCGGACAGGCCTCCCACGCGAAGATTCCGGGAAGATATTCAAGCGCCGCTTACGTGATCCGTACTGGAAGCAATCGGGAAGGCACATTTAGGCAGCGAACAGAAATAGAGTGTTCATCTCGCAGACGGCCATCACGGTGGTAGACGAGGCGCTTTCGAATGAAAACCCCGTATTGCTGCGCACCGGCGCACATCAGTTGGCAGGAAGTCCTCGACTGGTCTTGTGGATTGGATGAGAGTCTAAGCTACTGGGCCAACGAGATGGAGGAACCGCATACAAGTCCCACGGGTCGTATTCCGCGTATCGAGACATCGGCTGACGTGCCCACAGCGGAGACCGTTTAAGCTGCGCTCGTTCAGGAGGCGATGCAGGGACATTCTGGTTTGATCGACGGGACGTACGCAAAGACAGATACGCCGGTTTTCGCGTACTAACGCGTGGCCCGCCATTGGCTTGAACGCCAGCGGGCTCTGCCCTGCGCAGCGATGTCTTCCGCACTGGTACCGCTTTCTCTCGAACATCCTCGATCATCGCTATAGCGAGCACGTGATCGACAGTGCTAAGGCTTCTCAGCTGCGTGTGTTCTGCACCATTCACTCCTATCGTGGCTCATGCTTTCTCGACTGGAGGCATACGTTTGCATGCTGCGGTCGACGTGTGTTGGCGACGTCGCGCGATCGCCTCCACAGCAGGTCAGCACGTTAGAAACTGGATGGGGCACAGTTAAAGAAGCGTAAGCCTCCTCCGGTGAGCTTCAATTGCCCACGAATTCTCCTCCGACCAAGCCGACTAAAGGCGATGTGGGTGAGGCGCGACAGCCCGCGCCACATGACGGTATTGCCAGGGGGCGGATCGCTGGTACGCGCGAAATAGCCGCCGAGCCGGACGGATCTTGATGGGATAGTCCGAAAGCGCCATTCTGCTTTTGGTTGTCATTGACGAGGCGATCGAGGACGCCAACCCGCGACGACATCACTGGCAGAGCCGCTGGTAGTTTCGGCGAGCGCATTGTACTAGGAATGCTCGATACCACGCGGAGCGGTCCACATATGCAGCCATACCGAGCTTTGCCCAATAGCACACCGAGTTTGCGAGGTATTGTCATTGCGATGAAATCAGGATGAGGTGGCACATAGCGCAAGGCGCGCGCAAGCAGTATCGATCATCCGTAGTCTCGTGGGCAGACAGCCAAGGCGGGCAACTTTTTGGCTCCGCGCCCTGCCGCCGTACTGAGTAGATCACGCACATAACCGCATCTATCCGTTCGGCTCGTGCCATGGCATCTGTCAAGTGTGACGTTGCCGTGAATGTCAATCGGCGTTCGAGTGGGACCCCTTATCGGCATCCAAAAGGGGCTCTGACGCAATTTTGGTGCAGCACTGGTCATGTGGCGCCGATTAGCCGAGCCTGCAGCAAGTCGAGCTTGGCGCGTCCGTACATTTGGCTTTGACCGGTTTGAGTTTGTTGATTTGGCCTTCGGTCTGTCCGTTGGACCAGGACGTGGTAATGGCTGCGCTGACGGCGGATTTGTCCTTGATGACGCCGTTGGCGAAAGACATGACGAGGCTTGCGCATGCTCGTTGCAACCATGGTTCAAGCTCTCCGTGAGCCTTTGCAGATCATCGCATGGAAAGCGGCTATGATCTCTCGAGCTTCCACCAGAAGAGGAACGCCTTGCTCGATCGCCGCAACGGTGACGGTTTCTGACTTTGATAGCGTTTCGCGGCCCTTGGTCATCAGGCGGGCGATCGTTCTCGCGGACGGTATGCGCTGCAGGCTCTCAGCATTGGGCATTTCGGCACGTCGACGGCGGTCGCCCATTCGGCAACGACTCGCAGCGAGCCTCTAAATCCCTGCGCCTTGAGGCAACGCCAAAGGTCGGCGCCATTACAATGGCCAGTAGCCCACTGAGCGTTGAGCCATGGCAGGTAGTGCTCGAGCGAGCTCTCGCGCACCCTGAACACGTCGGATTGCTGACCTCGCAATACCCTGCGGATGAGGCCCCGGCTATGGCCGGTGAGCCGTACGATCTCCTTTATGGAGATGCCCGTCTCAGCCTGTTTGAGGATTGCCGCGTTGGTATCTTCTCGCCGAAGATAGCCCTCATATTGAATGCGCTCGGCGGCGGTCATTAAAGTGGGATTATGGTGGCGGAGCCGACCGCGATGCGGACCTGGCGCATGGATTCGCGAACTGCATTCAGGAAGGCGTGGCTGGCGTTCTCCATGAGGTGCCAACGGTCGGCGGCCTGGGTGGCCTGCGGAAGTGCCTTGGCCACAGCAAGGGCATAACCACCGCCGCGGTCGCGCGCGACCACAGCGATTTGTGGCTGCCCCGCGAGCCAGGCCTGTGCAGTGGCTGGCTCTCTGTCGGGTAAGAGAGTGATCGGTCGTCGCCGCTCGAGGTCACAGATGATCGTTCCGTACCGCTGATTCCGCCGCCAGGCCCAATCGTCGATGCCGATCACGCTCGGCGCAGCAAAGGGCGGACACCCGCGCTTTCTAACCACCCGAAGCAATGTGTCGTTGCTCACGGGCAGCATAAGTCGACGGGCAAAACTCGCCGCCGGGCGACCACCCAAGGCAAGGCCAAGGTGATGGACCAGAAGATCGAGCCGCGCCGTTCGCCGCGCCCCCGGCGCCAGAGCCCCGTCATCGAACCGCTCGGTGAAAATACGTCGACTGCACATAACGGTGACGCAGCGGAAGCGACGCGCCACGACCACCAGGCGAACCGGCCGCCCCGCCAGCGGCAGATCATTTAGGCGCCTCTGATATCGGCTATGGATCCGCCCAGAACTGGTCCCGCAGCTAGGACAGAGACTCGTCCCGCTCGTGGCGCGTACGGTGATCACGGTCGTAGCGCCATCACAAAACGCGCTTTCCACGTCAAATCCGCGAGGGACCAAGGCCGACGGACGTGGGGCTCGCTGCATCATATTGATTCCTTTGTGAAACTAACGCGAGCCGACGCTTGAACTTCATCAAAAGTGATGGTGTGGAACGGCCCTTCGAACTGGCATCAAAAGTGCCTAACGTGGTCGCGTAGAGAGGCGCCACAAAAGAAGGACCGTTCCATGGAGAAGATTATCACAGTGGGTTTGGATTTGGCCAAGTCGATCTTTCAAGTTCACGGCACCGCCGAAAACGGGAAAGTCTTGGTTCGTCGCACATTGCGGCGATCGCAGGTTCTATCCTTCTTTCGGAGCCTCCCAGCTTGCTTGGTAGGTATGGAGGCCTGTGCGAGTGCCCATCACTGGCGCGCGAGATAGCGGCGCTGGGCCACTCTGTCCGCATGATGCCGCCAGCCTACGTGAAGCCTTACGTCAAACGAAACAAGACCGACGCGGCGGATGCTGAAGCCATTTGTGAGGCGGTCAACCGCCCGACAATGCGGTTCGTGCCCGTGAAGACTGCCGAACAACAAGCAGCCAGCATGATTTTGCGAACGCGAGAGATGCTGATGAAGCAGCGCAGTCAGACTGCAAATGCCCTGCGTGCCCATATGGCCGAATTGGGCATTATCGCTGGCACAGGCATGGCAAGCATCGCAAAACTCCTGGTGCTTCTCCGGGACGAAAAAGACAATAGGACTCCCGGCGCCGCCCGCTTTGCCCTGATCCTATTCGCTGAACAGATTGAGCTGCTTACAACCCGCATAGAGAAGCTCGACAGAGGGATTTTGGTTGCCGTCAGAAAGGACCCTGATGCAAGGCGTCTGATGAGCATTCCGGGTGTCGGTCCTCTCATCGCCGCTACCGTTCGGACATCCGTCGTGGATGCTCGCGATTTTGCGACTGCACGAGATTTTGCGGCTTGGACGGGGCTCACACCGAGGGCACAGTCGAGCGGCGGGAAAGAAAGGCTCGGCGCGATATCAAAGCGCGGAAATCGGCAACTACGGACGCTCCTGATCGTTGGTGCGACCTCTATCATCAAGCTTGCTAAACGAGGCTTGAAAGTCCCACTCTGGATTCGGGCCATGCTGCAAAGACGGCCGGTCAAGGTCGTATCGGTCGCGCTCGCTAATAAGATTGCGCGCACGATCTGGGCCTTGCTGGTCAGAGGCGGCAACTATCAGGCGCCGGCCGCAATGCTGAAATCCTAATCTCAAGAGCTCTCCGGCGGAAGAAGAACGCTGCCGAGGAGGCAAGGTGCAAATCTGGATGAACCCCGAATGACGTCATTCCCGGTAGCAATCAGACCGCCTGACTCACTGCGCTTCGAGCGCGAGAAATTGATTGGGCGATTGCTTCCGCGGATATCATCGTGGCCAGCGGCCAGGCGCCGCGTTCACAGGCCGAACATATGACCGCACCGTCATCCCTTGTTCAACCAGAGAAAGATCTTGCAGCCCGGGCCGTTCCACATATGAGTCAGAGCCCTTATTCCATGCCGAAACACAGCCGTCAAATATCAACTCGCTGCTCCTGTAGGTCGGATAGCGAACGGTATCTCTCATGCAACGACTGTCATCTATCAGATGCTGATGGTCTGTTGCTCCTCTCGTGACAGTTAACACGGTCTCTCAATTCTTCGCCGGTGGTCCACAGAAGCCAATCATCCGCAACAATTTGCTCCTCGACCAGACGTATGATGGCTCCGCCTTCCTCATGATGCATGGTGTTATAGACGCCGCGGTCCTGGGCCCAGCTTCCTGCAAGCCCACACACGAAATCAGGATCCCACATGGCAAGAGTAACGCCGCGTAGTATCCCCGTCATGATTGTGAGAACGCCCTGGCCCCTATAGTCACCACGCACCCAAACATCGCCATGGTAAACTACTTTCCCAGTGATCTCTCGGGCCGTTGGCGCCGCACAGGTGCAGGAGTCCGTGGCATGGGCATGTTTGGTTGGGTTTGCGTAAAAGAACTTTAAAGACTCCAGATGCTCCGCTAGGCTCGTCTGGGTCAAGTCATACAGTCGAGCAGCCATAACTAGCGCGACCTCGTTGTTATGGTCGACGCCTGTAAGCCAGTATCCCTCGCCTGCTTCGATCGGTGAGCGATCGGGGCGAAAAATCGGATATGTAGGCGATTTGGTCGGAATGGACCGTGTGATCGAGACATACTCGTGGAAATCGAACCCAATCCTAAGCTGAATATCCTTCTCGGCGGCCGCATCGTCGTAGACTCGAAGAAAACGTGAGAGCTGCAACAGGTTCACTACGCTATTCATGTCTACACCCCACATCTACGATCCAACTAACATCCGGCGTCTAGCCCCGCAGCAACGACCGTTAGCATAGTGGGTCGTCTCCAAGACTCGTGATACTACCTACTCTGGGGAGGAGTTTCGAAGCTCTCTGATGATATGATGGGCCCCCCGCAAAGAAGTGTATCTTTGCCATTTGTAAGCGCGAAGCCGATACCATTGCGTTAGAATTCGAATGAACGTGCGAAGAAGCCCGGCTTGGACGGAGGTTTGGGATGGGATTGGACAGCAAAAAGGACGTCCATTTGGACGGCTCATCGGGAGGGCGGGTGAGCCGGCTGGAGGTGCTTGAAGGACCGTCGGGACGCCGCGTGCGTTCGGAGGCTGAGAGAGCTCGGATCGTCGCCGAGAGTCTATCACCGGGTGCCCAGGCGTCCGAGGCGGCGCGCAAGCACGGAGCGACGCGCTGGCAGATTTACGATTGGCGACGACGCTTTCGACAGCGAGGCATGTTGACGCCGTGCGAGGCGTCGCAGTCGACATTCGTACCGCTGGTCGTGGAAAGCGCGTTGCAGGAGGGTCAGGTCCGGCGATCAAGCTTGAGATCGCGATTGGGGATGTCGTGCTGCGGACGGACCCCGCCATAGATGGCGAGCAGCTGTCCCGGGTGATCCGCGCAGTGCGAGCGTCACGATGATTGCGGCCGGTGCCGATCTGAAGATTTACATCGCGACGCGGCCGATCGACTTCCGCTGTGGCCACGATGGACTTGCGGCGGAGGTGCAGGAGATGCTTCGCCTCGACCCGTTCAGCGGCGCAGCTTTCGTGTTCCGCTCGAAACGAGCGGACCGGATCAAGATTTTGGTCGGGGATCGAACGGGCCTGTTGTTAGTTCACAAGCGCCTCGAGGGCTGCAAGTTCGTTTGGCCAACGATCGCAGACGGCGTGATGCGCATATCGCCAGCGACGTTTGCAGCCCTGTTCGAAGGGCTGGATTGGAGGTTAGTCCGCCCGGAAGAAGCGCGGCGTTCCCAGGCGGCTGGATAACTGCGGCAGATTGACTCGGCAGCTATTTTGAGCGTGGCAGGCGCAGTGGCGATGTGCTCGAAATAGCGCATAAGCATTGCGGTACTGCGCGACGAAAATGAACGCCTGAAGGTGCTTTTGGCGCAAACGCAGGCGGCCCCGAGCGAGCATCAGGGGGCGCTGGCAGCGTCGGAGGAAGCGGGGCGTCGGCTCGAGCTCATTCTCGGGGAATTGCGACGCGAAATCCGAGAAGCTGCGGCCAGATCAGTATCACTTGCCGCTGGAAGACGTGGAGATCGCGCAAGGCATCCTGGACGCGGCGCAGGAGAGAGCCGAGGCTGTGATCCAGGGTCGATCGCGGAGCGTGCCGGAAGGTTCTCATCGCAATCGCGGCTGCTTGCCTGCCCATTTGCCTCGGGTGGAACGGATCGTCGAGCCTGCGAGCACGCTGTGTCTGTGCGGTTGCGGCGCCATGACGAAGATCGGCGAGGACGTCAGCAAACGCCTCGACGTGATCCCGGCGCAATGGCGCGAGCTGGTCACGCGCCGCCTGAAATACATCTGCCGCCGTTGCTCGGGCCCCGTCGTGCAGGCCCACGCACCGGAACACGTCGTGCCTGGTGGACTGCCGACCGAAGCGGCCATTGCGAACGTGATCGTCTCCAAGTTCGGCGACCATACGCCGTTTTACCGTCAGGCCGAGATCTATGCGCGCCAGGGGATCCGGCTTGATCTGGCGACACTGGGAAACTGTCCGGCCGCGCCTGCTTCCATCTTCAGCCGATCGCGGACCACATGCGCCGCCGCCTGGCCATGGCGGATCGTCTGTTCATGGACGAAACCACGGCGCCGGTGCTCGAGCCCGGGCGAGGCCGAACGAAGAAGGGCTACTTCTGGGCGATCGTCTCCGACGACGCGGCCACAGCGGCCCAAGTCCGCCGATCGTGCTGCCGATATGCCCCCGGTCGCAGCGGTGCCTTAGCGGAGCAGTTCCTGGATCGCTTTGGCGGACGCTTCCTGCAATGCGATGCCTATGACGGTTATGACCGGCTGACCCAAGTCGTTCGACCGTAGGGGCCATGGACACTCGTGCATTGCTGGAGCCATTTGCGAGCGCTTCGTCAAATTTGCCCGCAACAGCAAATCGCCGATTGCCGAGGCCGCCGTTCGGCACATCGCACAGCTTTACGCCATCGAAGCCATGGTACGCGGCTCATCGCCGGACACCCGGCTGGCCGCGCGCAAGGAGCATTCGCTGCCCATGGTCGCCGCGTTAAAGCCTTGGTTCGAGATGCAGCTGTCGATGATCTCCAGCGGATCGACGCTCGCCGAGGACATCCGCTACGCGCTCAATCACTGGCAAGGGCTGACCCGCTTCCTCGAAGACGGGCGCCTCGAGCTCGACACGAACCCGGTCGAGAACGCCATCCGGCCAGTCTGCCTGACTAGAAAAAATGCGCTCTTCGCCGGTCATGAGGTCGGAGCCGAAAACTGGGCCTTCCTCGCATCCATCGTGGCGACCTGCAAGCTCAACGACGTCAACCCGGCCGCCTACATCGCCGAAACACTCGAGACGATCATCGACGACCATCCCCAAGCCGTATCGGAGACCTCATGCCGTGGCCGATTCCGCAAAACGTCAAGCCAGCCTCAATAGGGTTGCGGATAAGCGCTTACTGCCATTTTTCATAGGCCGTCGTTGCGGAACAATGTCGTTGTTGCATCAGAGCCTTCCGCGAGGTCGATCCACCTCACCATGCATGTGCGGAGGGAGCTCACCTGGGCGGTCGGAACACCGTTCAGCCAATAGAACACAACAGCCTGCGCCGCCGCTCTCACCGACGGGCATCAACCGCGGGTGTCGATGGTCCCGTCGAACTCCATCATGAGATCTCCGTTGAAAAGGTGCTCATCCCACGCTCGCAGGCCACAATATCTTCATCATGAGAGCCTCGCGTGCGACGACCACTCTACACGTGAAATGTTCCAAGTGGCCGGCGCAACGCCGGTATCTTCCGGCCCACACTCGACGTCACCGACCAAGAAGTTTTGCCCCGTCGAGAATGCCTTCTGGCCACACATTTCCCGGCGCAGTATCGCGACTTATCCGATCAGTAAACTCAGCGTATTGAATAAGAAGCTCTGTCCTGAGGAGCCTCTAGATGGCTGGTGCTACCGGCGGAAGTCTGGCCGAACCGATCATAGAAGGTCTGATCGTTACTCGCCATTTCCCGCAGGAGCTGAGGCGGCGAGAAGCGGTCGCCAAACTTCGCTTCCAGTCGCCCGCAAAGCCCGACGAACTTCTTGCTACCCATGAAATCGATGTAAGACAACACGCCACCAGTGAAGGCCGCGAAACCGAATCCCAAGATTGAACCTACATCGGCTTCGCGCGGATCCATAACGACATGATCCGCAACAGTGCGTGCGGCTTCGACCGCCTGCACCACCAAGAACCGTAGTTTCAGCTCCTCAATGTCGACGGCGCCGGGATCGAGATGCTTCGGCTGGAGAGAGGTAAGCCCCGGCCATAGCCGTTTCCGGGCCCCGCGCTTCTCTGGATACTCGTAAAAGCCCTTTCCGTTCTTGCGACCAAAGCGGCCCAGCTTCTCGACAAGATTGACCATTAGTTGCTTGTGAGCCGGATTGATCGCGTTCGGGCCGAGATCGGCTTCCGTTGCTTTCATTATTTTCAGTCGGAGGTCTAAAGCGACTTCGTCACATAATGAGAGCGGCCCAACTGGCATTCCAGCCATCCTCGCGCAGTTCTCGATCATCGCTGGGGGCACGCCCTCCAAAAACATCTCGGTACCTTCAAAGGTATATCGCCGAACACACCGGTTGGCAAAAAATCCTCGAGAGTCGTTCACAACAATGGGTATCTTACCAATCTTCCGTACGTAATCCAGCGCAGTCGCGATCGCGACATCGCCGGTCTTTTTGCCGACAATAATCTCGACCAGCATCATCTTCTCTGCTGGTGAAAAGAAATGGATACCGATGAATTTTGTTTTATCCTCGAAGCCCTCGGCTAATGAAGTTATCGGTAGCGTCGAAGTATTCGAAGCAACAATCGCCTGGTGGCTCAGGAATGGTTGCGCTCTGGAATATGCATCGCACTTGACCATGCGATCCTCCAGTACCGACTCAATGACTAGGTCGCATCGTTTTATAGCACCGTAGTCCGTCGTGGCAGTAATACGCGAGAGTGCAAGATCGCGCTCAATCTCGTTCGCGCGGCCTTTGGTGATGAGATCGTTTAACGCCATTTCAGCGTGCGCCTTGGCTTTGTCTGCACTCTCCTGGCGACGATTGATGAGAACGACCTCGATACCCGCCCGCGCTGATAAATAACCGACGCTAGCGCCCATGAAGCCAGCGCCAATTACGGCAAGCTTTCTAATTTCGATGAAGGGAACGTTTTGCGGCCGGCGGGCGCCAGCCCCCAACTCCGATGGCGAGAGGGAGAGGGTGCGGATCATGGCCCGAGCTTCCCTCGACCTTAGAACGTTAGCGAAATAGCGCGATTCTACACGCAGGGCTGCATCCATCGGCAGCTGCAATCCCTCGTATAGACAGCTCAAGAGAGCGCGCGCAGCTGGATAGTTGTCGTAGGTTTCGCGCCGGTGAATGGCGTTAGCAGTTCGGAAAGTCATCCTGCTAGCATTGCAATAAACAGGGCCGCTAGGTAATTTGAAGTTCTCGTGGTCCCAAGGAGCCACGGCCTTGCCGCCGCACAGGAGCCAGTTCTTTGCTGACTGTATCAGCACGTCTGGAGGGACGATGGCGTCAATCAGCTTCAGCGCCTTTGCGCGCGCCAAAGGGATCTCTTGGCCTTTGAGGATCTGGATCGCATCCCCTAGCCCGACAATGCGTGGCACCCTCTGCGTTCCGCCAGCGCCAGAAAGCAGTCCGACCTTGAGGTCAGGCAAGCCGAGCCGCGTCTTGGGACTGTCCGACGCAATACGATGGTGACAAGACAGCGTCAGCTCGAAGCCGACCCCAAGCGCCGAGCCGTTTATGGCGGCGACCCATGGCTTGCCTGAAGTCTCAATCGCGCGAAACACGAGCGACGGGCGGCGGCTCTCGTCGAAGAGCAGCTGGGCCGCGGCACCTTGCCGCCCTTCGATAGCCGTCTGGGCATATCTTTGGCTCAGGCCATAGAGCATTGAGAGATCGGCCCCACTTGAAAACTCTTGCTTGGCCGAGGTAACGACAACGCCCTTCACGGCGGCATCACTCGATATCTGCTTCACGAGTTCTTCAAGCTCGAAGAGCGCCGTCATGTCCAGGACGTTGGTTGAGCGGTCAGGAGTGTCCCAAGCTACCAGCGCAATTCCGTTGAGGTCTGCTTCCACTCTGAAATTCTTGTATGCCATTTGATGCTCCTCGATGCGACTAGTAAGGAGAGGAATGATCGCGGATTAGCGAATCTACAGACCTCTCGCAATTCGACCGGCTATGATGACCGCGGGCTTTGCTAGTCTGCTACCGAGCACCGCCATCACACTCGCTCTATGATCATCGCGCTACCCATGCCGCCGCCGACGCACAGCGCCACTAACGCGGTTGACTTTTGCGAACGCTCAAGCTCATCAAGCACAGTGCCAAGGATCATAGCGCCAGTCGCGCCTCGCGGATGGCCAAGCGCGATCGCGCCACCATTGACATTGATTTTGCAATTATCTATCTCGAATGCCTGGATATATCGCAACACGACTGAAGAGAACGTCTCATTCACCTCGAACAGATCGATATCCGACTTCTTCATACCAGAACGCACGAATAGCTTTTCAGTGACGCTGATAGAACCTGTCATTATTGCGGAGCCGATGTTGGCAAAGGCTCGAATCTTCGCGCGCGCCCTTATGTCGTACTTCACCCCCGCGACTTCATTTCCGAGCAGTATGCCGCAGGCGCCGTCAACCCTTCCCGATGAGTTGCCGGCATGATGCACATAGTTGATCCGTTCGATCTCAGGATGCGACTGGATGGCCACAGCGTCAAAACTCGCGCGTTCGGTCATTTCAGCACAGGAGGGTTGCAGCTGCGCAAGCGACTGCATCGTCGTGTTCGACCGCATATGCTCGTCCTTGGCAAGAATTGTGAGTCCGTTAATGTCTCTTACCGGCACCACAGAGTGGTTAAAGCGGCCATCGTCCCAGGCATTGGCGGCACGCTTTTGGCTCTGCACCGCATAAGCATCCACATCCTCACGGGAGAAACCATATTTTGTCGCGATCAGGTCGGCTGAAAGGGCCTGGGGCATGAAACAAGTAGGGATGGCAATCGAGGGATCAATCGCCCAAGCGCCACGGGACGCGCCGATGCCGACTCGGCTCATCGATTCCGCGCCGCCGCCGATCACGAGTTCGTTTTGTCCACTTATGATCTGCGCGGCAGCGAAGTTGAGCGCATCCAGGCCCGAAGCGCAGAGGCGGCTGATCTGCACTCCCGGTACGGCTTCGCCGAGGCCTGCCTTCAGAGCCGCTAAACGAGCAATATCCGAACCCGCCTCGCCGATCGGATCGACTACACCGAGGATAACGTCGTCAACGGCATCAGCGCGCAGGTTGTTCCGCTCCTTCAGGGCGTGGAGAGGTTCAGTTGCAAGCTGCAGCGTTGTCACCTCGTGGAGTGCGCCGTCGGACGTGCCACGTCCACGAGGGGTCCGGACGTGATCGTAGATATAAGCCTCAGGCATGACGGCCTCCAGTACACACTATGATGTAAACGCGGAAAATAAGGGGCTGCAGAGGTGTGATCGGCAGAAGCGCATCGAAGATAGCGGCGCCAACTTGGACGTAGGATCCGCGAAGCGACGCAGTCACTCTTCGTAAGGGTCCGCGATCTCTCGGCAATAACTGTGGAGCCTCGAAGGCTTGCGGCGCCGGCGCTGCGTCAGAAGATTGCATCGCTGTCCGGTTCGCCCCTCCATGCGTGTGGGTCAGTGCCGCGCGGACGTGGAGACTGGAGCCGTCAAAACGTTCACTTGCTTTGTGCATCGATGTGATCGCGCTTGTGTCATTGGTGCTTTTTGTAGCAGCAAGGACCATGCCAAGACTTTCGCGCAGCAAGGTCGCAAGCGAGTTACTTCGCAGGCTCCAGGCGTTTTGAAGACGCAGCGGTAGCACGCGGTGTCACAAACCCGACGCGTGAGGATATGTTACAAGTATGACGGAGCAGTAGCTGCCTGAACAGGGATTCCGTTGGCCCCTTGGAAATGATAGTTCATCACACAGCATCTCGCTAGATGCCCTGCTGGCAGCTATTGGAGAGGACCAGCGGCAGCCTCGGCGCACTGGATAATGGCCCTCTGGGCTTCTCCTCCGGCGACCACACCCAGCTGTCGATCACCTGGAGTCCGCGGGCTCGAGGCACGACCGAGACACCGGAGCTTGCTCTGGCCCGCCGAAGGACTTGCTCTCTCAATACCATTGCGGCAGGCGCGGCTCTCATAGTCTTTTTTGGCAAAAACGCGGTGAAGGCGAGTGCTACAAGCGACGGTCAACATTCAGGCTCTGACCTTGCCCACGGGCTTGATCCAGTTTGAAGTTCGTTCTGGCCCAAGGCGAGGACCAAAGAGCTGTCTTACGGAAGAGCAGATCATCGAGACCTTGCGGCAGCACGAGGCCGGGGTCTCAATGGGCCATCTTTGCCGCAAGTACGGCGTCAGCGACGCCAGCATTCAGGGGACCAACTGACCTGCGGCCGCCGCTTTCGCATCCTGACCGTCGGTCGACCATTGTACCTGCGAGTGCGCGCGGCCCTGGTGACCCACACCTCCCTCTCCGGGCTTCTTGTGATGTGGGAACTGGATCGACTGATGATTGCAGCAACGCCATCCTGATATGGACTGATCAGAGCCGTGGCGCATCACACTACATTGCACCGGGCAAGCCCATCCAGAATGCCTTCATCGAAAGCTTCATGTATAGACGGCCCCGCGGGTGCAAGAGGTTTCAACAACATTTTGATGTCGGTCGGGTGCGTTCATGTATACGGCCTTTTGGTGCGACCGATACCATGGTCGCTGGCCCTGATGGAGATCGCGGATCGAGGCCTCATCAACGGGTCGCGCTCGTTGCGCTTAAAGCTCTTCGGGCTTTCTCGATCCCCAGCTCCGCCGGTTTTCATCACGCTGTCATTTGCCCTCGCACCTTGTTAGCCGCATCCGCAGCTTCACGCGGGGGATGTCGGCCTATAATACTCCCCAGTCGTCATCATCGCCCAGACGATCCGAGCCAACTTGTTGGCGACGGCGATAGCGACCACCATGGGTCGACGTCGCTCGAGGAGAGCTTCGATCCATCCGCCTCCGACCCGTGAGCGAGCCTTTGGGAACCGGACGACGTTACGTGCTCCGATGACCAGCAAGTGCCTAAGATAGGAATCTCCCTGCTTCGTTATGCGGCCGAGCCGATCTTTTCCACCAGTTGAGTTCTGCCTTGGCGTTAGGCCGAGCCAAGCTGCGAACTCCCGCCCGGAACGGAACATGATTGGATCGGGAACGGTGGCAGCAAGGGCTGTAGCCGTTATGGGGCCGACGCCCGGGATGGGAGCAAGCAACCTCGCCACTGGATGCGCTCTCTGGATCTGAGCCAACTCTCGCTCGATGGCTTCAATCTGCCGGTCGACTTCCTTCATCTGGTTCACAAGCGCTGCCAGCGCCATGCGCGCCGTAGTCGGCAGCGATAACTGATCATCGTCCAACATTTGCACCAAACCATCCACCCTTTGTCGGCCTTGCCCAACAATAACTCCGAACTCGGCAAAATGGGCTCGGATGGCACAAGATGTCATAGTCCTCTGACGAACCAGCAGGCCTCTCGCTCGATGAAGCATCAAGAATCTCGACGCTCTTGATCGGAACGAACCGCATGTTAGGGCGAGCAACTGCTTCGCAGATTGCGGCCGCATCAGTGGCATCGTTCTTAGCTCCTCGCCGAACGTAGGGCTTTACATATGCCGGCGGAATCAATCTCACATCGTGACCAAGCCGCTGGATCTCGCGTGCCCAGTGGTGCGCGGAAGCACAAGCCTCGATGCCGACTAGGCAGGATGACAGTGATGAGAAGAAGGCGATGATCTCGCCACGCCGCAGGCGTTGGCGACAGACCACGCGTCCTTCATCATCAACCGCATGGAGGTGAACAGCGAACTTTGAAATGTCCAACCCAATAGTCGCGATGTTCATCTTGATTGACTCCTTCTGCCGCCAGCACATCTGGCACGATATCACCGTCGCCGAGAGAGCGGGGCCGTCTTCCGCATCAACGGTCGGCTGCGCGATGAACTGTTGAACGAGACGCTGTTCACCTCATTGGCCCAAGCCCGCTTCGCGCTTCGATGCTGGACGGTCCGATTAAAACACACGATCGCACTCGCAGCTCGGGTGGAAAACCCCGTCCGAGTTCGCCACGACCTACCATCCCCGCCGGGATGTGGAGCTGCGCATGCCGAAGGCTCCGTGCCAGCTCGCGTCCCTCCCACCCCTAGAGGACAACTCCAACTGCCGGGGCGAACTCAGAGCAGGATAGAACGTAACCGGCATGAGGGGCCCACCTCGCGTCGCGAGGTTCGCCTGCGATACAGCCTGGCATGAGCCGATCGGTGGAGGTGCAACGATGGCAAATGCCATGCTTGATGCCAGGCAGGAAGGCGACTCGTATCGTCGCATTGAGGTGATCACGGGGGACCGGGGGCGCCACGATGGACGGACGAGGAGAAGGCCCGGATCGTGGCGGAGAGCTTTGAGGCTGATGTCAACATTTCCGAGGTGGCGCGCCGCAACGGTGTTGCCCGCGGGCTGCTCACGGTGTGGCGACGCCAGGTTGCGGCGGCGGTGGCCGGGAAGGCGCCGAGCTTCGTGCCGATCCACGTCGAGGCGGAGAGCGGAGGCGACACGGCTGGCGAGCCCGCGCGTGTTTCGCCGGTGCAGACGAGGTCGTTGGAGATCGCTGCGCCGGTCACCAAGCTCGCCGGGGTCATCGAGATCGAGATGAGCGGGCGCGCATTCGGGTCGAGCCGGGAGTGGAGCTGGCGACGCTTTCGACTGTGCTGGCGGCGCTCCGAGGCGACCGGTGATTGCGTTACGATCTGACCTCAAGGTGGTGTTAGCGACACAGCCGGTCGATTTCCGCAAGTCGGTGCACACGCTGTCGGCGTTGGTGAGCGAAGGGTTGCATGCGAACCCGTATTGCGGCGACGTCTTCGTGTTCCGCAGCAAGCGCATGGACAGAGTGAAGCTTCTGGCGTGGGACGGTAGCGGTATGATCCTGATGACGAAGTGGTCGCACGAGGGACGCTTCACCTGGCCGCCGATCCGCGACGGCGTGGTGTATCTGAGCGCGACGCAGCTCGCGATGCTGATCGATGGGCTTGAGTGGAAGCGTGTCTCACCCAAGCCTGTGAAGCAGCCGGCCGTTGTCGGCTGAGAGGTGGGGATTTCGCTGGAGCCTGTGGCGCGGATGTATCGTCTGGTTATGGCGATTCGCCCCGACGCTCTCCCGACCGATCCGTCAGCTCTGACCGAGATGGTGCTCGCGCTTGACGCGGAGAACGAGAAGCTGCGTGCGGCGATGCAGACGCTCAAGGAGATGATCTTCGGGAAGCGCTCGGAGCGACTTGCGGTGCTCGTGGACGAGCAACTCGCGCTTGAGCTGGGCGATCTCGAGACCGACGCCACGTTGCCTGTGCAGGCCAACGACGATGCGCCTGCGGCGAAGCCGCCCGGCAAGATACGCAAGAAGGCGCGCCGCAACATCGGCGCACTCCCAAAGCACCTGCCGCGCTGCGAGCAGGTGCTGCAGCCGGAGGCGACGGCTTGCCCGTCTGCCAGGGTCAGCTCCACAAAATCGGCGAGGACGTCAGCGAGGTGCTGGACATCATCCCGGCGATCCTGCGGGTGCTGCGCACGATCCCCCCAAATATGGCTGCCGCAGCTGCACCGATGGTGTGGTCCAAGCGAAGGTGCCGCCGCGCCTGATCGAGAGCGGCATGGCTTCGACCCCACTCGTGAGCCACGTGGTGGTCTCGAACTTCGCCTGGTATCTGCCGCCGTACCGACAGGTGCAAATTTTGGCCGGCCAGGGTGTCCATCTCGACCGCGCCACGCTGGCCGACTGGGTGAAGCGTGCCCTCTATGAGCTTCAGCTGCGCACAATCCAGGCCTCGCCGCGCCTGTTCTGCGATGAGACACCAATGCCGGCGCTCGATCCCGGACGACATCGCACCCGCATCTGCCAGTTCTGGGCACATGCCATGGATGATCGGCCATGGGGCGGCCCCTCGCCGCCGGCGGTCGCCTACGTGTTCGCCAACGGCCGCGGCACCGAGGAGATCGCCGGACAATTGAAGGGCTTTTCCGGTATTGTGCAGGTGGATGGTTATGCTGCCTACAAGGCGCTCGCCCGCGACCATGGCGGCGCGATCCAGCTTACTTTTTGTCTCGCCCATGCTCGACGCAAATTCGTCGAGGTGTTCAAAACGACCCAGTCGCCGTTCGCGCGCGAGGTGATCGAACGCCTGCAGGCGGTCTATGCCAACGAGGCGGGGATCCGCGGCAGCACTGCCGAGCAGCGGCTGGCCGTCCGCTGCACCAGGAGCGCATCGTTGATGGCGGCACTCAAGGCGCGACTGACCGCGATTGTCGACCAGCTCTTCTCGCAGTCGAAGCTGGCGGAGGCGATCAACTACGCGCTCAATCACTGGAACGGGCTGACGCTGTTCCTCCGTAACGTCCGCGTCGAGGTCGACGGCAATACGGTCGAGCGTTCAATGCGCCCGTTTGCCATGGGAAGACGCAACTCTTGTTCAGCGGCAGCGAGGGCGGCGCCGAGAGCTGGGCAATCCTGGCATCGATCGTGAACACGGCAAAGCTCCATGGGCTCAATCCGCAGGCCTACCTCGCCGACGTGCTGGAGCGCATCGTGTCCGGGCGAACCAAGGAGCTGCTGGCTTGGAACTGGAAGGCGGCCCGCCAGCGCACTGCGCAGGCCGCCGCGTGAGCCCACCTCGCCATAAAGCATCGTCGTCGATGGCCGCCGCCGCGATGCCGATTGCGGAGCTCGATCGGTGGCTGCAGGCTCGCGTCGATCGGCATCCTACCGCCACCAGCATCCCCATGCTCGACGGTTATGTCGCCGCGATCGTGGCCGGACCAGTGTCGATGAGCCCGCTCGACTGGATCTGCCCGCTGCTCGCCATCGACGCCGACGCTTTCAACCACGGCGGCACCCCGGAGTTCGCGGCGCTCTCCGCCGTCGCGCTGCGCCATAACGACATCAGCAACGTCCTTACGACCGCGCCCGACCAGTTCGAGCCGATGCACCGGCGCCAACCCAATGACGACGTCGATCCGCGACCCTGGTGTCAGGGATTCTACGCCGCGATGCGGCTCAGGCTGGTTCAGAGCTCTCCTCGAGCGGAGCCATTGTGAGCGACCGCTTCTTTGCGCTGCAACGGCGGCCGATGTACAACGCGCGACTTACCCGGAAGTCCAGTGCTAGCACCGCCATAACTCAGGAATGCCCTCGATTTCTCGTACAGCTCGTCGGCATTCGACCGCAGTCAGCCCGATGCAAGCAGATCTTACGTTCACCAGACGCTCTTTCCTCGGGAAAGTGAACCAACGCGGGCGCGGAGAGCCAGCTCGTGTCCGTGCTTGCGAGTAGCGCAATTAACCAGCTACCGTCGTAAGCCTCAGCACCACTGTTTCCTTTCAACGTCGTAAGAACCGGAAAGCTGGTCGCTGATGGCTATCAGCTCACCCTTGATTACTTTATTGCTAGACGTTGTCCTAGGAAGTTTCGGAACAAAGGCAATATACCGTGGCAATTTGAATACGGCAAGGCCGGTACGAGCATGGTCCATGATACGTTGGACGATAACATCGCCATGTTTCAAACCGTCCTTGAGCTCAACATAGATCTTCACTTCCTCGCCGCGCTTTAAATCGCAAACTGGAACCGCGGCCACATCAGCAATGTCCGGAAGTTCCCGGATAACGGCTTCCACCTCACGCGCGGCAATATTCTCGCCTGAGCGTCGAATCATATCCTTCGTGCGCCCCACCAACCAGTAAAAGCCAAGTTCGTCGCGGCGCATCAGATCCCCTGTCTTGAACCACTTGCCTTCAAGCAAGGTTGCATTTGCTTCCGGCTTATTCCAGTAGCCCTTGAAGATCCCGCGCCCGCTCACCCACAGTTCGCCAACACTGCCGACTGCCGTGAGGCTACCATCTTCGTTTATCAATCGTAGCGCGCGAAATGGCACAGGAATTCCCACCGAGCCCGACTCAGCCATTTCGTCCAGTTCATTCGTCATTCGTGTGCCAAAGCCGATTTCAGTCATCCCGTAAGCATCCTGGGTGGGTACCCGGAACCGTTTCCGAAACTGGCGTACTGTACTTGGCCCCCACCCCCAATTCATCGTCTGCTTGAGGCATGTCGTTCCGTCTACACTACTTGCTTCAGCTTGGCGGGCCACCAACTCGGAGAATTGACACCACTCGATCCGATAGCGCTTGACCCAATCGATGAATCGCGTCGAGCTCACTTGCGGCGCCAAGTAAAACGTTCCTCCTTGTCGATACGAATTCAGGAGATGCCATTGCGGATCAATATAGAAGAAGGGCTGAGCAGACAAAAAGCTGCAGTACGGCTTTCCGTCCCAACACGCCCATTGGTAGGAGCTCACGCCCCAGTAATCGTGGGTCAACATACAGCCTTTGGGAAAGCCGGTCGTGCCTGAGGTATATTGAATGTTCAGCAAGTCGTTGGGTTGGACATCCTCTTCGACAGGAGATTCCGTCGCCCCTTTGAGCAATTGATCAAGCCCGGTGGCTCTCTCAGTGGAAGGTTGCTCAACGAGAATTACTCGGCTCTTTAGGAGTTCTTGCGGCCAAGGATCCATCCCCGAAAACGCTGCCCAAACGGACTTTTCGACAACGGCGTACTTCGCCTGTGTGTCGCTCAGAACGTAGTTTATCTCCCTCGAGGTGTATCGCATATTAATGGGGACCATCACGGCACCGAGCTTCGCAAGCGCGAACCAAAGGATTGGAAACTCAATGCGGTTGGACAGCATCACCCCAATGCGATCGCCCTTGCGCACACCGAACGCGCGGAGCGCACATGCATGCTTATTAGACAATCGGTCCACCTCGGAGTAGGTCGCACGCTCGTCGCGATCGAAGACGTTGATCGCGATCGTTGAACCGTGCGTTGTCGCGCGCATTGAAACTAGCTGTCCCACTGTGATCGTCTCGTATGCGGCTTCTAGGGCCTCGACCTTGCGCAACATGCTTGCGACGCGTTGGTGCAGTTGGCTTCTGTCACTTTTAGTCATCATTGATAGCTACCTTCTAGGAGAACTCACGGGAACGAGCTGAAGCACTTCAAGCAGGAACATCGTCGGACTTATCCGCCATGAAACGCGCGTGACCACAGCACTTGCTAAGGAAGGCGCCAGCGCGGAATGCGTACTCGTAGAGGCACCTTCTTCGATAGGTAGGAGGACCAGATGAAACCCTACCGATGCAGTTTTCCTTTTATCATTCAGACCCGGGTGACCAGGATTCTAGTGCATTAGCGTTAGGCATAACAGCATTCTCAGTCACTTTAATGGCGACGGCTTGCAACAAGCTACGTAAGTCTCCATTTTTCTGCTCCCTGCCTCAGCGTGACCACCTACGCAGATAGTTCATGCGGCACGTACGAGGTTTGGTAGAGCATGCTCGACCATCGAGCTACTACCTACTTTGGTGGAATTACCGCCTGGGCAGCGGATCGTCATGGTACCTCTGCTTAACTACTGCGAGACATGCAACGGTAGCGTCGTGACGCATTGCCTGCGATCACCTAGCCTCCTACGCTCGTTAATCGAGAGCCAATTCAAATGCGCGTCGTTCCAAGTCATCCGGAGAGAAACTCCTACCGACGCTTCGCGCCGTCGGCAGCTTGATTGTGGAGACTCTCGAAAAGTCGAGCAGGGACCCTTGAGCTGGCTTGCGAAGGAGGCTCCGACCAAGCGCGCCAGTTCAGTCGCGAGCTCAAGCTTGTGCTGCCCAGGCTCGTCCGGGAACGTGGGGTCGGTGGCGTCAACCGTCGCGATCTGGACGTTCATGCGAATGTAATCCGCAAATGGGCGGATCGAACGCTTGCCACGAGATCGCCCTGGCGGCCGAACGGGACCATCCTATAAAGAGCTCTCTTCGTGCAAGACAGCAATACGGAGTGTCTAAATTGGAGAGCATTGGACGATCTGGCCGGTGACATGGCTATGCGGCCGCTGGCAGTATGGTGGGGGCTTGCATGTCTTGGTGAACCGCTCACCGCACCGCCACGTTCCGCATTGACGAAGAGCTGGCTGGCACGTCAGACCAGCTTCACCGCTGCGCGCACGGCCGCTACGTCACCGCATGCCGAACGACAACGGCGATCGACAGCTCGCGATGGACGCGGCCAGATCCCGGGCCGGGTTTTGTCGCCAGGCGTCCCAACCAAAACTGGATTGCCGACGTCACCATCTCTGAACTGCCGGCGGCTCGAGTCTATGTGGTGCTGTATCACCTGCTTTCGCGCTGGTTGGTACGCTCGTTGATGAGTGCCGTGATGCCTGCACAGCTCGTGGGCGCCAGCCATGAAGTTTGAGCGCGTTCTTCTCAACTAAGCTCTGTCGGAAGCGTACGGCCACCAAAGTCTATCGAGCTAGAGACGAGGAACGCGCGGACGCGTTCGACTACATCGAAGCCTCGATCATCTGCAATTTCGGCCCGGTGAGTTCGAGCGCAAGCTGAGATTCACCAGTGTCCACTAGCTCGCGGCAGCTTAGCTCACGGCCAGCATCGGCGCGCTCGGGCTCGTGGTCGCCAGGCGATGAAACTGCTCGCTCTTGACTGGCTGCCTTAGTCACAGTGGGGCAGGGCATTCGCCCGAGATGGCCATCAACGTGGTGCTGCTCCTCGAGTCCCGCCAGTATTCGTAGAAGTGAAGCGTCCGGTCTACAGCATCGTATCGACACCTGTGCCAGAAACCCGAGCCGCGAATGATGGTTGTAGATATCCGCCAAACAGCGAGCTCCCTCGTGGTGAAGTCGACGCTTTAGATCGGACGCCTGAATTCGCTTCTATCTGGCACTAGTTTGAGAGGATCGTCGTCTGGTGAGTGTCGGAGAAGCTGCGTGCCATTTGTTCGGCAGTATCATGGCAAGACGCAGCTGTTCACCTGAAATCGCCCTGCCCGCCGGAGGTGCCGTCGCACGAGTGACCAGCAAGGGGTATATCAATTTATCAAATGAGGTGCATGCCGTCGTCTATTCGCAGATACTCGCCGGTTATGTTGCTCGATATGGCATTCGCCAGGAAATAAACAGCGTGCGCGACATCCTCTGCAGTCGAGATGGTTTTTAGCGGCGCCTTCGCAAGGACAGAATTGCGTACCTGCTTGGCCCGGACCTCTCCGCACGCCTTCGCGTACCAGGGCGTGTCGATATAACCCGGGCAAACCGCGTTGATGCGAATGGTTGGCGCCAGCGCTTTGGCCAGCGACAAGGACATGATGTTGAGCGCCCCCTTGCTACCGACATAAGCCACTGACGAACCATCCCCGTTGATACCAGCGGCTGAAGACACGTTGACTATCGCGGCAGCTCTTCCGGATCTCTTGGCGCTCGCTTCCAATAGCGATCTGGAAGCGCGTATCATTTGATATGGACCCACCGTGTTGACCGCGTATATGCGCTGAAATTCCTCAGCGGACAATTCGTCAAGATCGCCGTGCTGAACGTGTTTAGTGGTCCCCGCATTGTTGACGAGCGCGTCCAGTTTTCCCCAGGGCGCCGCGCTACGGACAATGCGTCTACAGTCTTCATCGCGCGAGACGTCGCCTTGCACCACCACGACCTCGAGGGCGCCCAACTTCCTGCACGTTTCGGCCGTGTCCTCGGCCCCCGCGCGATTGTGGACATAATTTATGACCAAGCGAGCGCCGTCCCTCGCAAGGAGGCAAGCAGTTGCCGCTCCAACGCCCGAGGACGAGCCCGTGACTATCGCGCAGAAACTTCCTTTCGACATGCTCTTCCCCTTATGGTCTTACAGGCGTCCAAGGTCGACGAGACTCAAATGCCTGTTTGTGGTCAACGTTGAACATCAGCTTGCATCACTACAATCGCGCGCACGCCGCCCACCAGTTTCGCAAGTTCCATCAATCATGCTCCACGACAGCTTCAACGGCTACGCTCGCCACGTGCGATTGCAGAGCGCGGCTTCGAACAGGCAGCAACTGAGTTCATCAAATCCATTCGTCGGGCTCACGATACCTCCTTTGCGCTTGCTAGCTATCCTTCGTAGAGCATGGATGTACCGGTGATCCCCTCGCTCACTAAGTGTTCAATCTCGGCATCGGAGAGTTCCAGGACCTTGGAGAATATCTCTCTATTATGCTGCCCGAGCGTCGGAGCGGCGGCTCGGATCTTATATGGAACTTCGCCTTCGCGGACTGGCATGGAAGGCTGCGGATGCGGACCTATGAAGTCACGTTCCACTTCCTGCAAAAACGCGCGCGACCTGAGATGGCGATCATCGAGCAGATCAATGGGTAGCCGAGCTACGCCGGCGGCAACACTTACCGCCTGCAACTCGGACATGGCTTCATCCGCATCCCGAGTTCGCGTCCAGTCCGCTATACTTCGCTCGATCACATCCTCAATAAGCCGACGAGATTCCGGAGATTGCAGCGATGCGTCTTGGGCCCAGTCGCGCCGTCCGATAAGCAGCGCAAGTCGATGCCACATGCTCTCATCGGTCGCCGCTACCACGATCCAATTATCCTGACCTGCGCATCGGAAGCAACCATGCGGGACGAACTGCGGATGTCTATTGCCATACCTTTTCGGCGGCAGCCCATCGATCGAGTGGAGCGTAACCCATGGTGCCGCGAACGGCATCATGCATTCGATCTGCGCAAGGTCAATGAACTGCCCCTTCCCGGTAGTCCGAGCGTGGATCAGCGCAACCAGAACTGCGGCGCATCCGTTCAAACCGCCAACGGCATCCCCAAAGGCAATGTGACTCATCGCGGGAGGTCCACCAGAATTGCCAATCACCGCTGGTAAGCCGGATGCCTGTTCGAGTGTGGATCCGTACGCGCGGCATTCGCGATAAGCGCTGTCTGCGCCGAACGCTGACATTGACATCATGACCAGCCGCGGGTTGAGGGCTCGAAGAGCATCATAACTGAGCCCGAGTTTCGGCAGGACATTGACAGAATAGTTGTCGATGGCAGCGTCGGCTGCTGCCAGAAGACGTTTTGCGAGGGCAACGCCTTGCGGTCTTGAAAGATCTAGCGTGATCCCGCGCTTGTTGCGATTCATGACGCAAAATCGCGCTTTCTTTTCGTAGGCCCGCTCGCGGACCTGCGCCGGCTGGCGCTCAACGCCGCGCCACCAATCTGGGTACTGAATGGCCTCGATCTTGATCACGTCCGCACCTAGATCGGCGAGCGTGCGCGTACACAGGGGTCCGGCCCAGCCCATGGTAAAATCAATGATGCGCAGCCCGTGTAGCGGCGGCCGTTCGGCAGCCCCAGGAGCGGCCGCTGGCAAGTCGCGGAAAGTAAAGCGTGTTGGGCACCCTGCGAACTCTTGCTGCTCGTTAAGAGCCGGTACGCGGCCTCCGCGGAGCGGCGGTGTCTCTGTCAGTCGCTGGACGGGTCCAACCGTGACACCCTCCTCTTCACCAACACTAAACGGCACTATCGCGCCGCGCAGCTTCTTCTCCTCATCCCGAATCAGACTAGCTATGTCGGGCAGTGATACCAGTGGGAGTCTGCGTTTTATTCCCTCTGCAAACCACTCTAGTGCTGGACGCACCTTCAATATCGAGACGATCTTCCGTTCGATGATTTCGACATTCCGCAAACGGTGTTCGACCAAAATCAAAGTAGAATCGTCTCGCAAATCGGGCAGATTGAGCATGTCGCAGAATGCTCGCCATTGCGCGGGCGTCTCGACCGAAACGCCCAGCCAGCCCTTCGCCGTTTCGTACATGCCCCACGGGAATGCCCCCCAAAAGCGGTTAGTGCCAGTCCGACGCATGACTTCACGGCGCTCAAATGCTTCGCACATCCAAAACTCGCTCAGAGCCAGGGTAGACTCGAAAACACTGAGAGATAACGATCGGCCCACACCAAATTGCGTTATACCAATCATCGATGAAATAGTAGCAATGAAACCCCATAGACCAGCAAGAATCCCGGTTTGGAAATCAGGAGCGTGCATCGGCGGCCCCTCAGGCGGTCCGACGAGCTTGATTAGGCCCGCAAGGGCACGGATAGTCGAATCAGTTGCGGCATAGCGTGCATAGGGGCCCCCCCTCCCAAACCAGCTCGCTTCGAGGTAGACCACGTTTGGACAGCGGTTGCAGATCGCTGCAATATCAACGGTTGGGCACTCTGCGGAATCGATCTCTCGGCCATCGATGAGAATGTCGCAGTTCTCGATCAGGGCTGATAGCCTCTCGCTCGCGCCCACTTCAGCGGGATCTATAATGACGCTTGACTTGTTGACGTTCAGGAATGCAAACCACGCACTCTGGGCGCCGGGTGTTAGTGGCGCGCTATGGCGAAGTGGATCGCCAGAAGGCGGCTCAACTTTCTGAACATCTGCGCCAAAATCTGCAAACAGTCGCGCACAGTAGTTTGTTGCGGCCGAGCTACCCACCTCGATGACCCGGAGATGTGATAGAACGCCCATGAAAGTCTCCATTCTTCTACTGCCAGCATATCGGCGTGTCATTCTCCGCAAAATCCGGATCGGAACGCCAGTTCATTCGATTGCTCTCTGCGCCCCGAAAGCGAGCACGCACGGGAAGGAATCAATACATATGACTATCGAACCGCCGACCACTCGAAGAAAGGCCCGCAAGGAGCTCAGCTCCTTGAGCTGGCTCTCAACGTTCGGGGGGCGTCTGGGGTGGTCCATTCATAGGCGGTTTCGCATCCGAGACCTGCAACGAGGCCCTTTCCAGTTTGGCGCCTCTGCATTAACGGGTGCCACGTTCCTGCAATCTGCTCAATCGCCAACGTTTGTAGTTGACCATACCGCAATTGTGAGCCGCTGATCGTTACATGACGCTCGCCTTCGGTCGCCTCCTAAGCGGGTAATCACTCATACGGAATTGTCAACGGCGTTGGCAGCACGAGTACTTCGATCTATTTCATCACTACTTTTGGACCCTGGATCCACAGCCGCTGGAGGACAGTAGAAGGCGTACAGGCCGCCTCACGTCAACAGATCGCTCGAACAGCGGCACATTTGCATATCGGGGAGCGGGACGCATCATGAGTGCGAGCGCGGGTTGGCCAAGGTTGAACAAGCAGAGTCAACGTTTCACACGGGGGGAGCTGGGTGGCAGCTTCCACTTACGCCAGCGGTTGCAAACAACCAACCTAAGCTTATTGGACAGGGATACCGGCTGAGCGGCTGAGCGGCTGAGCAGACCTCTTGCATCGTACACCGCCGCCCGACGCAATGGGGATCACGATGAGGCGTCCACTGGCAGCGCTGCCGCCGCCTTAAGCGTCGCCGCATCGACCGGGCCCCTGATCCGCATACGAGCCGTGGCAGCAAACTCGATCTCGGTCGAACCGCCGCTGCGGCCGGCGCGACTGGACAAGGCGCCGCCATGGTTCCGCGACGAGCGTTGCGGGTACGAAGCCAAGGTGATGTACGGCATCGTTCGGCTCAGACTAAAACGACCGTCGTCGTCGACGCTGCAACGAGCGCCAAACGCCATATCGCCGCCCGGTGGTCGACTTGGCTAGGCACCTGTAAGCTCTCCGGCGCGCTCTTGAGCTTCTCATTCATGGACCAGCGCGGCCGCCCGCCCCGGTCCACCACCTTAAACCGCTCGACTTCGGCCCTGCGCATATCACTGCCATGGAGCCAGTACTCAACAACTGTCAAACGCCGCATTCGGCAAAGCCGGCCTCCACCGGCTTCCAATTGCCCACAAATTCTCCCATGGCGGCCGGCGCGATGTCGGTGAGAAGTGGCCACCCGCGGCACATAACACATAACGGTATTGCCCCGCGGATCGCTGGGCGCGGGCGAGATAACCGCCGAGCTGGACGATCCTGATTAGATCGTGCGAGAGAGTCTTCTGTCTCGCTTTTTGGTTCGTCGTGGACGACCGACAGGCAGATTTGTGATCACCGCCAAGGTCAGCGCGGGACAACGCTCTGCTTTCCGGTCGGTGGCAAGACGAGAATCTTACGATATATGATCTCGAGGACGGCTTCATCGGGATCATCGTTGTTTTTGATGTCGATGCAATGCAGTCCCTTGCCGGCGACCTCGTCCATTTCGTCGGGGTCGTGTGATCTCCCTCCCGGCCCAAGGGTTAACGCAAGTCCTAATCGCGAAATGCGTTACAGCTTCGCGAGCGGCGCGGGACAGCTCATAGATGTCACTCTCGCTACCAGCGAGATGAACGCATCGTCCCGAATCGCCCAGCAGCTCCGTGGATTGACGGACATTGTCCAGACCGAATGCTCTCCTTCTTCCCGATGGTAACACGCGTCGGATCGATCTTCTTCTTAAGCGCGGACTCGTCCCCTTGAATTCGTATGTCAGCATCGAGCACCCAGTTGACGCGCTGGCTCATGACCGCCGTGTGCAAGGCGTCAAGCGCCCTCCGACCCGGCCGGAAGCCGTAGGAGAACCCGAGGAAGTAGACGGCGCTCAGCACCTCCGCTACGGCGATACATCAGGGAGCACCGTCGAGCCGACACCTTAGCTTGGCAACCGGCGCGGCGATTGTGGTTTGAGACTCTAGCATCTCCACCATCGCCCAGGTGCTACGCTTCGGAACAAGCCTGCATCGTAAGCGCTGTTTCGGTCCCACCTTCCATTGAAGGCGTCGAGTGAGGAATGATCGATCTCTGATTGGAGATCGGCT
>NZ_JBVVPT010000050.1:0-35106 GCF_055811715.1 Bradyrhizobium sp. WSM4872
CCCCAAACAACACCCCCCCCCCCCCCCCCCCCCCGCGGGCGGCGCGCCCCCCCCCCCCCCCCCCCCCCCGCCCCCCCCCCCCCCCCCCCCCCCCCCGGGCCCGCGCCCGGCCCCCCCCCCCCCCCCCCCCTGCGCGGGCCGCCCCCCCCCCCCCCCCACCTCTCCCCGCAAAGAGCGGGGCGAGGTTGAAGATCACGCCCGCTTGCCGCCATTCTTCTCCGCCGCGCGGCGCAGCGCTTCGGCGAGCGCACCGCCGCCGGAAGACTCCTGCTGGCGCGGGGTCGACGACGTCATGCGGGAGGGGTTGCGTGAGCTGTTGTCGCGCTGCATGCCGGGCGCGTCCTTCTTGGCACCGACCTCGTCGTCGAGCCGCAATGTCAGCGAAATGCGCTTGCGCGCGACCTCGAAGTCCAGCACCTTGACCTTGACGATGTCGCCGGGCTTCACCACCTCGCGCGGATCCTTGATGTAGGTCCTGGACATCGCCGAGATGTGCACGAGCCCGTCCTGGTGCACGCCGATATCGACGAAGGCGCCGAACGCGGCGACGTTGGTCACGGTGCCCTCGAGGATCATGCCCTTCTTGAGGTGCTTGATCTCCTCGACGCCGTCCATGAACACAGCTGCCTTGAACGCCGGACGCGGATCGCGACCAGGCTTCTCGAGCTCGCGCAGGATGTCGGTGACGGTCGGCAGACCAAACGTCTCGTCCACAAAGTCTTTCGGCTTCAGCGTGCGAACGATGTCGCTGCTGCCGATCAGCGCCTTGATGTCGCTTTTGGTGGCGCTGAGAATTCGGCGCACCACCGGATAGGCTTCCGGATGCACGCCGGAGGCGTCGAGCGGGTCCTCGCCGCCGAGGATGCGCAGGAAGCCCGCGCACTGCTCGAACGCCTTCGGACCGAGCCGCGGCACGTCCTTCAGCGCCTTGCGCGACTTGAACGGACCGTTGGCGTCGCGGTGTGCCACGATGCTCGAGGCAAGGCCGGAACCGACGCCCGACACGCGCGCGAGCAGTGGTGCCGAGGCGGTGTTGACGTCGACGCCGACCGCGTTCACGCAGTCTTCGACCACCGCGTCGAGCGATTTGGCGAGCTTGGCCTGGCCGAGGTCGTGCTGGTACTGGCCGACGCCGATCGCCTTGGGTTCGATCTTGACGAGCTCGGCGAGCGGATCCTGGAGCCGCCGCGCGATCGACACCGCGCCGCGTAGGGTGACGTCGAGGCCCGGCAACTCCTCCGAGGCAAAAGCCGAGGCCGAATAGACCGACGCGCCGGCTTCCGACACAACGATCTTGGTCATTTTCAAGTCGGGCAAGCCCTTGACGAGGTCGGCCGCGAGCTTGTCGGTCTCGCGCGAGGCGGTGCCGTTGCCGATCGCGATCAGCTCGACGCGATGTTTCAGCGCGAGCTTTCCGAGGATCGCCAGCGCCTCATTCCACTGCCGCTGCGGCTCGTGCGGATAGATCACGGCAGTGTCCACCACCTTGCCGGTCGCATCGGTGACGGCAACCTTGACGCCGGTTCGGAAGCCGGGATCCAGACCCATGGTGACGCGGGTGCCGGCGGGCGCCGCGAGCAGCAAGTCGCGCAGGTTCGAGGCGAACACGCGCACGGCCTCGGTCTCGGCGGCATTCCACAGTCGCATGCGCAGGTCAATGTTGAGATGCACCTGGATCTTGGTGCGCCAGGCCCAGCGCACGGTGTCGATCATCCAGCGGTCGCCGGCGCGCTTGAGGTCGGCGATGCCGAACCGCTTCATGATCTTCAACTCATAGACGCTCGGCACGCCCGGCGGCGATGGTTCGGCCTCGGCCTGGATCTGGAGATCGAGGATCTCTTCCTTCTCGCCGCGGAACATCGCGAGGATGCGGTGCGAGGGCAGCTTCGTCAGCGGCTCGGAGAACTCGAAATAGTCGGCGAACTTTTCGCCCTCGGTCTTCTTGCCGTCGCGCACCTTGGAGCTCATGCGTGCATTGGTCCACACCTCCTCGCGAAGCGCACCGATCAAATCGGCGTCTTCGTCGAAACGCTCGACCAGGATGGCGCGGGCGCCATCGAGTGCCGCAGCGGCATCGGCAACGCCCTTCTCGGCGTTGACGAAGGCCTCGGCGACGACCTTCGGATCGTTGGTGGGCTCGGCCATGAGCTGATTGGCGAGCGGCTCGAGGCCGGCTTCCCTGGCGACCTCCGCCTTGGTGCGGCGCTTCGGCTTGAACGGCAGATAGATGTCTTCGAGGCGCGCCTTGCTGTCGGCGGCGAGAATGGAGGCTTCCAGCGCAGCATCGAGCTTGCCCTGCTCGCGGACCGATTCGAGGATGGCCTTGCGGCGGTCCTCGAGCTCGCGCAGGTAGCCCAGGCGTTCCTCCAGCGTGCGCAATTGCGCGTCGTCGAGCGCACCGGTCGCTTCCTTGCGGTAGCGGGCGATGAAGGGAACCGTGGCGCCGCCGTCGAGCAGCGCCACCGTCGCCTCGACCTGCTCCGCCCGAACCCCAAGCTCCTGCGCAATTTTCTGGTTGATATTTGCCACGCGAGAACCCCTCTATCCAAGCACGCATCGCGGAGGCGAACCACCGGCTGCGGGACGCCGCTTATGGACCAATCGGGGTTGATTCATCAAGGTGCGGCGAACGACCGTCGACAAGGGATTTTTATCGAACCGATGCGATCTCGCCACAATCGTGGGTGCGACGCAGGCGACGCACATACTCCACCGTCGTCCTGGCGAACGCCAGGACCCATACCGCGTGATTCATCGATTGTGGGCGGTAGGCGTACCGAACGACGAATCTTCGCCAAACTCACCCCTGGGGTCATGGGTCCTGGCTTTCGCCAGGACGACGAGGAGGATGCCTCGACAGCTTGACAGACACCCCGGTTCGACGGCTGTTTTGTCGGCCGGGCTCCTGAACCCCATGTGAGGACTATCATGCGGACGACATCGGTCGGCGTCTTCAAGATCGCCACCAAAGGCCCCGGCGACGTCTCGGGATTGATGAGCATGATCGCCTCCGGCGCGATCGATCCGGCATCCATCCTGGCGATCCTCGGCAAGACCGAAGGCAATGGCGGCGTCAACGACTTTACCCGGGAATATGCCGTTGCCGCGCTGTGCACGGCGCTAGCGCCACGACTCGAGCTGTCGCCGCAGGAGGTCGAACAGCGCATCGCTTTCGTGATGTCCGGCGGCACCGAGGGCGTGCTCAGCCCGCACATCACCGTGTTCACGCGCCGGGACGTCCAGCAGCGCCCGGCAGGCATCTCCGGCAAGCGCCTGAGCATTGGCATGGCGCACACGCGGGATTTTCTCCCGGAAGAGCTCGGCCGCTCCGCTCAGATCACGGAGACAGCCAAGGCCGTGACGGCCGCGATGGCGGATGCCGGCATCGCCGATCCCGCCGACGTCCACTTCGTGCAGATCAAATGCCCGCTGCTCACCAGCGATCGCGTCGAGGCGGCGAATGCGCGCGGCCACAAGACGGCGACGACCAGCGCCTACAGTTCGATGGCCTATTCGCGCGGCGCATCCGCGCTCGGGGTTGCGGTCGCGCTCGGCGAAATCGCAACCGACATTCGCGACGACGACGTGCTGCGGCGCTACGATCTGTTCTCGAACGTCGCCTCGACCTCGTCCGGAATCGAGCTGATGCACAACGTGGTCATCGTGCTCGGCAATTCGATGTCCTCGACGAGCGAATTCGAGATCGGGCATGCCGTGATGAGCGATGCGATCGACGCTGCCGCGGTGCTCGCGGCGCTGGAGAGCGTCGGGCTCCGTGCCGCGCCGCAGACGACGACCGGCCGCGAGCTCGTCAACATCTTCGCCAAAGCCGAGGCCTCGCCTGATGGCAGCGTGCGCGGCTTTCGCCACACCATGCTGGAAGATACCGATATCAGCTCGACGCGCCACGCCCGGGCTGCCGTCGGCGGCCTGATTGCCGGCCTCGCCGGTACCGGGGCGGTCTATGTCTCGGGCGGCGCCGAGCACCAGGGCCCCGCCGGCGGCGGGCCGGTCGCGGTGATCGCAAAGCTCTCGGATTGATGCGTGCGCATGCAATGGAGGGTTACCTCTCCATCCCGCGCAACCCTGCCCTTCGCGCCGCCTCAGTTGATTAAAATGTTCCCGTGCGAAACTAAGGTGGCGCCGCACGAAGAGGTTTGGACCGCATGACTTTTCCGATGAGCTGGAACGAATGGGCGCAGCACGATGGCGTGGGACTGGCCGCGCGCGTCCGCAAGGGCGAGCTCACGGCAAAGGAGTTGGCGCGCCAGGCCGCTGCGGGCGTTGCCAAGGTCAATCCGGCACTGTCGGGCGTGGTCGAGCTGTTCGATGATGTGATCGCCGATCCCGCCAAGGACGGCGCCAATCTCGCCGGCCCGTTCGCAGGCCTGCCCTTCCTGATGAAGGACCTCGGCCCGACCATGAAGGGCCGGCTCCAGGAGATGGGCTCGCTGCTGATGCGCGGCAATCGCGCGAGCGCCGACACGTTCCTGACCGGCAAATTCCGCCACGCTGGACTGAACCTGATCGGACGCACCACGACGCCGGAATTCGGCGTCTGCAGCTCGGCCGACAATCCGGCCGTCTATGTCACGCGCAATCCCTGGGACACCGACTACACCACCTGCGGCTCGTCGGCGGGAAGCGCCGCGATGGTGGCCGCGGGCGTGGTGCCGATCGCGCATGCGACCGACGGCGGCGGCTCGATCCGCATTCCTGCCGGCGTCAACGGCAATATCGGGCTGAAGGTCTCGCGCGGCGTGTTCTCGCTCGCGCCGCACATGTCCGATCTCACCGGCCTCGTCTCGATCCAGGGCTGCCAGTCCCGCTCGGTGCGCGACACCGCCGCCTTCGTCGATCATGCCAGGGGAGCGGCACCCGGCGAGTTCATGCCGTTCTGGACGACGGCGCAGCCCTATTCCGAGATGATCAAGCGCGACCCATCAAAACTTCGCATCGCGCTGTCGCACAGCTGGGGCGACTACACCGCGACGCCCGAGATCGCGGCCGAACTGGCGAAGGCCGGCCGCTTCCTCGAAGGCCTCGGCCATCACGTCGACTACGCCCTGCCCGAGCTCGACTTCCGCGCCGCGTTCGCCGCGCAGACCACCTGCTACATCTCGAATTTTGCGGTGGTGATCTCCAACATGCTCGCCGCGCGCGGACTGGAACGGCCGCCGGAAGACCTCATCGAGCCCATGAATATCCGGATCTGGGAAGCCGGCCGGCATACGAGCTTCGCCGAGCGGGCGAAGATGCAAGGCGTGTTCAACACGACCTCGCGCGCCTTCGGCGCCTTCTTCGAGCAGTGGGACGTGATCCTGACGCCGATCACCGCGCTGCCGACGCCGAAGGTCGGCACCCGGGAATATCTCACCATCTCCGACAACCCTGACGTGCTCGACTGGTTCGGCAATCTCTGGCGCTTCTTCGCCTTCACGCCGCTCGCCAATCTCTGTGGCATGCCGGCGATCTCGATGCCGATGGCGACGCAGGCCCACGGCCTGCCGCTCGGCATCCAGGCGATTGCGAAACAGGCCAATGACGGCCTCCTGCTGCAACTCGCCGCCCAGATCGAGCGCGCGCTTGATGGCAAGTGGAACGATGGCAGGAAGCCGAAGGTGCATGTGAGCTGAGCGAGTTGATCGCATTAACTTGCGATCGCGCTGTGGCGATCAGTTCTTCACCGTCGGGATCTCCTCCGGCCGGGGCTGCTGCTGACCCTGCTGGTACATCGCCAGCGCCTTGTCGAGCGCTTCGCGCAACGCCAGCGCGGCGGCCACGCTGCAGCGCAGATGCGCGGTCTGGAGCACGTCAACCCGGACGGCGGCGCCGACCGGCATCAACAGGTTTGCGGCAAGCTCGATCTGGATCGCGCCGTTGTGGTGGCCGAAGCAGGATGCACCGTCGAAATAGATGATCGGTGCCCGCTCCGAGCTCGAGGTCGAAATGATGACGGGCCCCTGGCTGGTGGCGGGCGTTTCGGGATCGGCCATGGGCACTCCTTGCGGCTGGTCGGACGAACGAGGCGCCCACCATCGTTGCTTCGGCCCGCCCTGTCGAGACCAAACCGCCCCCGGCACGCCTGCCGCCGGACACGCATCCGGGGTTTTGCGCCACGCCCGCCACTGGTCTAGAACGTCCTCATGTCCAGCTCACCGACCACACTTTCGTTCGAGGACCTCGCCGAGGCGATCAAGGGCCGCCGCTCCGATTACGGCCAGATCAGCGGGCTCCAGCTCGACCGCTTCGCACCTCGCGAGGCCTGGTCCAGCCTGCCCTACCGGCCGGTCTTCGTCGGCGACACCGAGACCGGCGTCCTGCATGGCGGGGTCGTCACCGCGATGCTGGACGAGAGCTGCGGCATGGCGGTGCAACTCGCGCTCGACGGCACGAGCGCGATCGCGACGCTTGATCTGCGCATCGACTATCAGAAGCCGGCCACGCCGGGCCTCGACATCAAGGCGCATTCAGTCTGCTACCGCACCACGCGTTCGATCGCCTTCGTGCGCTCCACCGCCTATCAGGAGTCCGAGGACGATCCGGTCGCGACCGCCACCGCCTGTTTCATGATCGGCGCCAACCGCACCAACATGCTCGCGGATCGCAGGACAGATTCGCCCGGCATCTCGACGCTGGAGGCGCCGGACGATCCGGAAGGCCCGTTCGCCAACAGCCCGTTCGCGCGCTGCCTCGGCATTCGCGTCAACGACGACGACACACTGACGATGCCGTTCTCGCCAAAGATCATCGGCAACCCGATCCTGCCCGCGATCCATGGCGGCATGACCGGCGCCTTCCTCGAGACCACCGCGATCTTCGGAGTGGCGCGCGAACTCGGCGCAGCCGCGCTGCCCAAGCCGATCGGACTGACCGTCAACTATCTGCGCTCGGGCCGCGCGCTCGACACCTTCGCCAACGTCTCGATCGTGAAGCAGGGCCGGCGCATCGTCGCCTTCGAGGCGCGGGCCTGGCAGGACGATGCGAACAAGCCGATCGCCACCGCCTTCGGCCATTTCATGCTGCGGCCGACGCCCGGAAACGATGAGGAATAGGCGCATTTTCCCTTGACGGCCAAGGTCTGGGCCACAACGATAGCATGTTCCCGCGAGAGGTATTGGGTTGCGGCATCCGCTCGACATCATCGCCATGTTCGCCGCGCTCTGGCTGCTGGCAGCGATGGTGCTCGACGCGCTGACGCCGAAGGAGCTGACGACGGTGATGATCGGCATCGCCATCGGACCCGCCGTCGTCGTCACCGCCGTGTTCTATTATTTGCGCTGCCCGCGCACCGATTTCGCGGTGATGTTCGCCGCGCTGTGGCTGATCTCCGACATCGCCATCGCGTTCATCTCGCCAGCGCAGCTGCCGCATTTCCTGATCGCGCTCGGTTTCGTGCCGGCGCTGCTGATCGGGATCGTCCTGCACTGGCAGCGCTTCCAGCGCCGCCATGAGCGGCTGCCGCTGCCATCGGTCAAGCGGGGTTAACGCGGCAGCAAATTGGTCTTGGCGAGATCGACGACCTCGTCGCCGCGGCCGTTCATCACGGCGCGCAAGACCCACAAGCTGAAGCCCTTGATCTGTTCGGGCGTGATGGTCGGCGGCATCGACAGCTCCTGCTTCGCCGTGACGACATCAAGCAGCGCCGGCCCGTTATGCGCTAGCATGTCCTTCATCGCGCCCGGAAGTTCGCCGGGGTCCTCGATGCGCCTGGCGAAGATGCCCATTGCGCGCGCCATCGCTGCGAAATCCGGATTCTCCAGATCGACATTGGTGTCGACGAATCCGGCCGCCTTCATCTCCAGGGCGACGAAGCCGAGCACGCCGTTGTTGAAGATGACCACCTTCACCGGCAACTTCATCTGCGTCAGCGTGATCAGATCGCCCATCAGCATGGTGAAGCCGCCGTCGCCCGAGAGCGAGATCACCTGACGGCCGGGCTGCGCGGCCTGCGCGCCGATTGCCTGCGGCATGGCGTTGGCCATCGAGCCGTGCACGAACGAACCGATCAGCCGGCGGCGGCCGTTCATGTCGAGATAGCGCGCGGCCCACACCGTGGGTGTTCCGACATCGGCGGTGAATACGGCATCGTTGCTCGCATGGTCGCTGATGACCTTGGCCAGGTATTGCGGATGGATTGGTTTGCTGCCCGGCGTGCCCTTCGCGAGCGAGTCCAGGCCTTCGCGCGCCTTCTTGTAATGCGCGATCGCATCGTCGAGGTGCTTGCGCTTCGTCTTGGATTTCAGAAGCGGCAGCAGCGCCTCGAGGGTGAGCTTGACGTCCCCGACAAGGCCGAGATCGATCTTGCAGCGCCGCCCGAGATTTTCCGGCCGGATGTCGATCTGTGCGATCTTCGCATCGGTCGGGAAGAACTGCTTGTAGGGAAAATCGGTGCCAAGCATCACGAGCGCGTCGCAGGCGTGCATGGCGGCATAGCCGGAGGAGAAGCCGATGAAGCCGGTCATGCCGACGTCATAGGGATTGTCGAATTCGACATGCTCCTTGCCGCCCAGCGCATGCACGATCGGGCTCTTCAAAGCTTCCGCAAGCTGCATCAACGGGGCATGCGCACCGGCGCAGCCGCGACCGCAGAACAGGGTGATGCGTTCGGCGCCGTTCAGGAGATCAGCAAGCGCCTTCAACTCATCCGCCTGCGGCACGACCTTCGGCGCCGACAGCGCAAGGCCACGCGCCGTCGATAGCGCGCGCTTGGGTGGGCTGCGGAAAGCGACGTCGCCCGGCATGGCGACGACGGCGACGCCGCGCATGCCGACCGCCGCACGGATGGCGTTTTCCAGCACGTAGGGAAGCTGACTCGGATCGGAGACCAGCTCGCAATAATGGCTGCACTCGCGGAACAGGTTTTGCGGATGGGTTTCCTGGAAATAACCGCTGCCGATCTCGGCGGTCGGGATTTGCGCGGCGATCGCCAGCACGGGAACGCGGCTGCGATGTGCGTCGAACAGGCCGTTGATCAAATGCAGATTGCCGGGACCACACGAGCCCGCGCACACCGCAAGGGTTCCCGTCATCTCCGCTTCCCCGGCCGCGGCGAAGGCCGCAACCTCCTCGTGCCGGACATGGATCCACTCGATCGTGCCGCGCCGCCGCAGCGCTTCGGTCAGCGCATTCAGGCTGTCGCCGACGATGCCGTAGATGCGCTTGACGCCAGCCTGTTCGAGCGTTGCCACGAACAGATCGGCCACATTGTTGATCGCCATGCAGGTCTCCTGATCTCGCTGGTCCAGCAAGATAGGATAACGCGCGACCGTGACGGGATCACGGCTTGTTTATTGCCGCTTCAGTCTTTCGCAATCGCCCGATCGTAGGCCGCGATCGTCAACTTTGCGCGAGCGGCAACGTCCGTTGCCGTCATGCCGGGCTTGTAGAGGCTGGAGCCGAGCCCGAACGCCGTGACGCCGCCCTTGATGTATTCCGCGAAATTCTGATCGGAAACGCCGCCGACGGCGGCGATCATCACGCCGGCCGGCAGCACGGCGCGAATCGCGGCGATGCCGGATGCACCGAGCACGCTGGCCGGAAAGAACTTCAGGCCCGAGGCGCCGGAGCGCGCGGCAAGCAGCGCCTCCGTCGGCGAAAACACGCCCGGCAACGTCACCATGGCGTACTGATGGGCACGCGTGAGCACTTGTGTGTCGACATTCGGCGACACCATCAGCTTGCCGCCGACATCGTTGAGACGATCGACATCCGAAGTGGTCAGCACCGTGCCGGCGCCGATCAGCACGCCCACCGGCGCCTGTTTCACCGCTGTTGCGATGGAGCGGAACGGGTCAGGCGAGTTCAGCGGAATCTCGATTGCGGTCATGCCGGCTTCGATCAGCACGCCGACGATGGCCTGCGTTTCCTCGGGCTTCACGCCGCGCAGGATCGCGACCAGTGGACGCTTCATCGCCGGAAAGGGAACGCTCATCTCAACAGTCCTCTCATTTCGTCCAGATCGCGGCAGCCGCCATCGACAGGCCGCGGCGGACGGCTTCATCGGCATCGACCGGGTCTACGGTGACCGACAGCGCCTCGAAACCCTGCCTGTACAGCATCGCGAGCCGTCCCGAGGCGATCAGCGTGATGCCAACTTCCGGCATCGCGCCGGAGAGCCCCGCCGCCAGCTCGATGCCGATCAACGTGCCCGACAGCGTTTCGCGCGCCGCGGCCGGTGTGCTCCCGAACAGGAGCTGACGCGAGCGCGCGCCGAACAGAAGATTAGCCGCGAACGCCGGTGCTTCGTACGCGGCCTTCACCGCAGTTTGGAAGCTTGCGACATCCTCGGTGTCTTCGGCGCCTGCGACCGCAAGCGACAAAATCGTTTCGCGCGACACGACGCTGAAGAGCTCGCCGGTCATGAAGGTAGAGAAATGCGCGACCGTGCCGTCCGTCAGGCGCACCCATTTCGAATGCGTGCCGGGCATGCAGACCAGCGCTTCGCCGGCGGCACCGAACCCGAGCGCGCCGAGCAGCTGCGTCTCCTCGCCGCGCATCACGTCCGGTGCTTTTGCATCGCGCTGCGCGATACCCGGCAGGATGCGGATGTCGCGCGCCTCGCCGGACACGCGCACGGCCTGCTTCAGAACAGCGGAGAGTGGCGCGGGCGTATCGACATAACCGGCCTCGATCCAGCCGGTACGCGCGCCGGCCATGCCGCAGACGAGGACGGGCAAATGATCGGGAGCCTCGACTGCCGCGAGATGCGATTGCAGCACGGCGGCAAAGCCGGCCCTCGCGGCCACCAGCATGCCCTCGTCGCTGCGGCGCTCGGCCAGCACCTCGCCGGCGCGGTCGATCAGCCAGAGCCGGAAGCTGCTGGTGCCCCAGTCCACCGCGACATAGGCAGGTTCGGTCATCTCGATGCGTATCCTCGTCTCACCGCCGAGACGCCGTCTCGCGACAATGAGACGAGGCCCCGCAAATCCGCCCCGGGATATCGGCTATTGCTGCCGCAAACCAGCCTTTTCTCGCAGGTCTGAAGCGCCGCTCGCGCTGGCACAGCGCTTGCGTAGAGGTGGCACACCACTTGCTAAAGCGTTCCCGCTCACGTCCGTGAACCGCGCAACAAGACGCGTCAACATCAGATGAGGAAACCCATGGAGATCGGTTATTTCACGATGCCTTCGCACCCGCCGGAGTGCGGCCTGAAGGAAGGGAACGACTGGGACCTGCAGGTCATGCGCTGGCTCGACGAGCTTGGCTATCAGGAGGCCTGGGTCGGCGAGCACCATACCGCGCCCTGGGAACCCAATCCCACGCCGGATCTGCTGATCGCACAGGCGCTGATGCAGACCAAGAACATCCGCATCGGACCGGGCGGCTTCCTGCTGCCCTATCACCACCCCGCCGAGCTCGCGAACCGCGTCGCCATGCTCGATCACCTCTCCGGCGGTCGGCTCAATTTCGGCGTCGCGGCGAGCGGCCTGCCGAGCGATTGGGCCATGTTCAACGTCGACGGCATGAGCGGACAGAACCGCGACATGACCCGCGAGGCGCTGGAGATCATTCTGAAGATGTGGAGCGATCCCGCGCCCTGGACCTACAAGGGCAAGTTCTGGACGGTGACCAAGCCGGACACGATGTTCGACTTCCTCAAGCCGCACATCAAGCCGTTGCAGACGCCGCATCCGCCGATCGGCGTCGCCGGACTCTCGAAGAATTCGGACACGCTGAAGCTCGCCGGCGAGCGCGGTTTCATTCCGATGAGCCTCAACCTGAACCCCGCCTATGTCGGCAGTCATTGGGATTCGGTCGTGGCCGGTGCAGCCAAGACCGGGCGCAAGCCGGACCGCGCGGATTGGCGGCTGGTGCGCGAGGTGTTCGTCGCCGATAGCGACGAGGAAGCGTGGAGGCTCTCGACCGGCGACATGATGGGCCGGATGATGGGCGAGTACTTCCTGCCGCTGCTCGGGCATTTCGGCTTCAAGGACTATTTGAAGCACGCGCCCGACGTGCCCGATAGCGACGTCACCGTCGAATATTGCGCCAAACGGAACTGGATCGTGGGCTCGCCCGCGACCGTCGCCGAGAAGATCGAAAAGATCTACGAGGAGGTCGGCGGCTTCGGCGTGCTGCTGGTGTTCGGCTTCGACTACAAGCACAAGGCTGAAGCCTGGCATCACTCGCTGTCGCTGCTGAGGAACGAGGTGATGCCGCGCCTGAAGCATCTCGGCTCCGCGCAGAAGGCGGCTTGACCCGACGCGGGTGCGGCGCGATCGTGCCGCACCCGCATCCATTTCGGAGATTTCCGCGTGAGCGTGGACGCCAGTGCTTTCGACGCCAAGGATTTCAAGCAGGCGATGCGCCAGTGCGCTGGCGCCGTCGCGCTGGTGACGGTCGGCGCCGAGCACGGCAAGCGCACGGGGCTGACGGTCACCTCGGCCTGCTCACTGTCGGACTCGCCGCCATCCCTGCTCGTCTGCGTCAACCGCAACGCCAGTGCGCACGCGCGCATCCGCGAGGAAGGCGCGTTCGCGATCAACTTCCTGCACGAGGACCACGCCCTCCTGGCGCTCACCTTCAGTGGCCAGAAGGGCGTCAACGGCGACGACCGTTTTGCGTTCGGGGAGTGGACGCGCGGGGTGACCGGCGCGCCGGTGCTGAGCGATGCGGTCGCCGCATTCGACTGCGTGCTGGCGCAGGAATTCGAGACCAAAACGCATTCGATCTTCGTCGGCGAGGTGTGCGGCGTGTCGTATTCCGACGGGACTGCGCCGCTGGTATATCTGCGCAGCAGCTTCCACGTCCCGCACGAGATCCGCGGCACCGTGACGGTCGGCGACCTCGACTCGCGACATCTGAGCTGGAGCGATTTCTCTTGAACTCGCCACGCCATTCGAATGCGGCCGCCGGGATCCGTTCCCGCTAGACCAGATCGTAGCCGGGCGTGAGATGGTTGCCTGGATCGTGGCGCCGCTTGGCGTCGCGCAGCAACGGCCACTGTCCCCCGAAATGATCGGCCCAATCCTGAGACGACATGGGAAATGCGCTCACCGGGTACAATACGCCGCCTGCGCCGCGAATGTGGTCGTAAAGCTCGCGGTTCTGCGCGACCAGCCGTTCGGCATTCGCCTTGTCTGCCGATACCGGGATACGGATCAGATTGAACACGAACACGATCCGCTCGTCGGGCAGCCGAACCAGGGACGTGCGGCATCCATCCGTCACCATCGGATAGTAGGTAATCCGGCCGAACGGACCGATGTCCTCACTCTTCATCCCGGCAACGACCTCGCTCGCGATCTCCAGCGCGTTGCTGCCGCGCAGGAACGTGAGGAGCCACGGATGCGGATTGGACCATTGGCCGTTCGTCCTCAGAAGCGTTTCGAGCTTTGCAAACGCATTGGCGTCGTCGCGGAAGGTCAGGTCGGTAACGATGGCGCTGCCGCGGCGATCCGACAAGCCTGCAAGCAGCTTCTCGTCGTCGGGATGAGAATCACCGTCATGGAACACGCCTGCTTCCAGCAGGTATCGCCAGCCACCGGCCGCCTCAGGCACGACCGCACCCTGCAACTGATCGAAGCGCGCCTCCGCCAGGACACGGCGCTGATCGGCCGTCAGCGAGGAGAGATCCGGATAAAAGAGTTGAAAGCGGCGGACCCGTTCGGGCGCGCGCACCAGCCGAAGCGTCGCCCTCGTGACGATCGCGCATTGGGCAAGCCCGGCGCGAACGGCATCGTAAAGCTCGGCGTTGGACGTGGGCGAGCAGGTCAATTGCCGGCCCTCGCCCGTCACCACATCGAGCTCGAGAACCTGGTCCGTCTGCAGGCCGTGTCGCGACGAGGATCCGCCGATTCCGCCGATGGCGAGGGTGCCGCCCACGGACAGGCCGAGGTAGTTGGTCAGGACCGGCGGAACCAGCCCTTTGGCCAGGGTCGCTTCCAGCACCGCGTGCCAGGTCGCACCTGCATCGACCACGACACGGTCCGGCTCGATCCGATGGATCGTGGCCAGCGCGCCGAGGTCGATCACGATACCGCCTTCCGTCATGGCGCGACCGTAGATGCCGTGGCCCTGCCCGCGCGCGGCAACCGTCAGCCCCTGTTCCGCGGCCCATCGCAGAATCTCCGCGATCCCGGCAGTCGTCGTCGGCCGGAACACGGCACGCGGCTGCTTGTGAATGATGTGACCGAAATCCTCGCCCGCGGCCGCGCAAGCGTCCGGGTTGCAGTTCCATGCGTCACCGGCAAATGGTCCATTGGCCGGGCCGCGCGGCTGGCCGGCGAGAGCGACGGAAGCCAGCGTTGCGGTGGCGCTGACACCTGCATGCAAGAGCGTGCGTCGATTGGGGGACATGGTGCGGTCCTTCACGCCGAACCGGGCGGATAGGTGCCCGTGGCCCTCAAAGCTGCGGTCGCTCGCGCGTTCGGACAACCGCCACATCACGGGATAGACATTCTCGCAAACCGGGAGAATGCGGACGGAACGCTCGCCGGCGATGCACGTGGTCAATGAGCAAGAGAGCCGGGGCTCTCAGAGCCGCTCGCGCTTCAAGCGCCCCGCCAACAGATCGACGAACAGGCGCGTCTTGGCCGGGGGCGCCGCGCTCGGCGGGACTACGGCGTACACCGGCATGCGCGGTGCCTCGAAATCCTCCAGCACGATCTCCAGCGCGCCATCATCGACGCGATCGCGTATCTGCCAGAACGGCGCATAGCCGACGCCGATGCCATTGCAGGCAGCCGCCTGCGCCGCCGTCGTATTATCGGTCCGGAAGCGGCCGTTCACCTGCACCATCTTCACCTCGCCGCCGATCTGAAACCGCCACGCTTCGCTGTCACCCGGGCCGGTCCTGCGCAAGATGCATTGATGGTCGGTCAGGTCGTCGGGATGACCCGGACGACCGTGGCGCGCGAAATAGCCTGATGCGCCATAGACAACCGTGCGTAGCTCGCCGAGCCGCCGCGCCTTGAGCGAAGAATCCGGCAATTCCCTGATCCGCACGGCCAGATCGAACCCATCGCCGACGACGTCGATGGGGCGATCGGACACATGGAGATCGGCTTCGATTCTCGGAAAGCGCGCCATGAAATCGGCAATCGCCGGCACGACGTGGGTCGACCCGAACAGGACGGGCGCGGCGACCCTGAGAAGACCCGACGGCTCGACACGGCGGTTGGCCGCTTCCAGGCGCGCCTCGCTGATTTCGGCAAAGGCCGGCTTGACGCGATGATAGAACGCCAGTCCCGCTTCCGTCGCCAGCGACTGCCGCGTGGTCCGCCGCACCAGCTCGACGCCGACATCGCGTTCCAGCGCCGCCAACGCCCGGTTGACCGACTGCAGCGACCGTCCCAATTGTCGCGCGGCCGCGGTCTGGCTGCCGGCCTCGACGACAGCCAGAAAGACTTCGATCTCCTCCATCGAATCCTCTCCTCTCGCAATTTCTGGAAATGCACGTTGGCGACGGCGTGTCCGCCGCGCGAAGACCTCGGCTGCGCCAGCATTTTCGGACGGTTTTCGACGGAGCCGGGACGTCGAGTCGGTCTAGTATGAACCCGGGCCGATCTTCAATTGCTTGATCTTGCGATACAGCGTCGCGCGGCTGAGTTTCAACGCACGTGCCGCCTCGGTGACGCGGCCGCCGTGCCTGCGCAGAGCCTCGACGATCGTCGCGCGTTCGGCCGCTCCGAGACCCGGCTCCGCTGCTCGCCCGCCAAACGGCGGCAGGTCGAGATCGGCATCGGCAATCACGCCGTCCTCCGCCGTGCAGCCGGCGAGCCGCAGCACATGGCGGAGCTGGCGCATGTTGCCGGGATAGGAATAGGCCGCGAGTTGTGCCCAGGCCTCGTCCGATAGGGAGCAGTTCGGCGCTTCCTCGCGGGCGATCTGGCGGATGACGTCGTCGCGGTCCGCGCGCTCGCGCAGAGCCGGCAGCCGCACCTCCATGCCGCGCAGACGGAAATAGAGGTCGGTGCGGAAGGCGCCCTCCTCGGCCATGCGGCCGAGATCGCGATGGGTAGCGCTGATCAGGCGAATGTCGACCGGCACCGGCTTCAGCGCGCCGAGCGGCCACACTTCGCGGTTCTCCAGCACACGCAGCAGTCGCGTCTGCAGCGCGATCGGCATGTCGCCGATCTCATCGAGGAACAGCGTGCCGCCGTCGGCCTGCACGATCAGGCCCTTCGAGCCGTCACGGCGTGCGCCGGTGAAGGCGCCGGCCTCGTAGCCGAACAGCTCGGCATCGATCAGGCTTTCCGGCATCGCCGCGCAGTTCAGCGCGACATAGTTGTGGCGTGCGCGATTGCCGGCTGCGTGAATGGCACGAGCGAACACATCCTTGCCGACGCCGGTCTCGCCGTGCAGCAGCACCGGCAGATTGCGATCGCCGATGCTTCTAAGTCGCTTTACGCTCCTGATCAGGCCAGGGTCGCGGCCGGCGAGCCGCTGCAGCGCATCGAAGCGATCGATCGGTGCATCGCGGCGCGGCGCGAGCGGGCGGGTCGATGACCTCGCCCGCAGCGGCGGCGCGACATGGCCATGCCCCAACGGAGTGCCATCTGCCCGGCGCAGCTCGACGAGATCGTCTGCGTCACGCGCGGGGGGATGGTCGAACTTGACGTAGCGCGACAGATCGATGCCGGATGCGATCAAGCCGTCGGTGAGACCCAGCAGGGCGCGCGCCGAACGGCAGGCGCCGACGATGCGGCGATCGTCGTCATAGGCGAGCAGGCCGCTGCCGCCATCGCCCGGCACGGTCGCGATCCAGGCGTTGCGGAAATGACCGCGGAAGATCGCCCCCTCCATGCGCCGCGTCGCCTCCATCGTCACCGCGAGCGCAAGCTGATGCGCGGTTCGTTCGAGGTCCTCGCGGCAAGAGGTGATGTTGACGGCGCCTGCGAGCCGTCCGGCATGGTCGAACAGCGGCGTCACCGCGCAGGAGAACATGTGCCACTGCGCGCGAAAATGCTCGTCGCGATGCACCAGGATCGGCTTCTGCTCGGCGAGTGCGGTGCCGAGCCCGTTGGTGCCTTCACAAGCCTCGGAAAAATTCGAGCCGGTGTAGATCTTCCAGTCCATGAATAGTCTTGCGTCGGCCTCGCCGGGCAGGCGGCTGAACAGCATGGTTGCGTTCACGTCTGCCAGATTGACGCAATAGCCGGCATCGCGCAGCACACGGGCGAGATCGTCGAGCTCCGGTGTTGCGAGCCGGATCGTCTCCTCCATGGGCTCGGCGACGTGACGGATCTCGGCTTCGGTGAGCGTCTGCGGCGGCCCCTGACGGGCGGGATCGAGCTTGTGGCTGACCAGGCAGCGCCGCCAGGAATTGGCAATGCGCGAAGAGGCATCGACGTCGGCCACGTGATTGGCGACGGACAAGACGCGGGCGACATGATTCGAGGCCGAAAGGCTGGCCATCGCGGACGTCTCCACCCTGTATTATTGTGCAAAGTCTGGCACCGCAGGCGGGGAAGTCAATCGGGAACCGGGAACGCGGCGAAGCGCGATCAGATTTGCTGCACCGCCCTCACCACGTATCGATGCACGGCCGCTTCTTCCCGGTCCGCGCCGGCGGCTTCGGCACCGACCGCAGGCCTGCCATGATCCACCGCCGCGTCTCGGAGGGGTCGATGACGTTGTCGATCTCGAACACGGAGGCGATCGAGACCGCCTTGCCGTTGGCATAGAGCTCGGCGACCTTGTTGCGATAATAAGTCTCGCGCTCGACGGGGTCGGCGATCGCCTCCATTTCCTTGCGGAAGCCGAGCCGGACGTAACCCTCCAGACCCATGCCGCCGAACTCGCCGGTCGGCCAGGCCGCGGTGAAGAACGAGGCGTGGAAGCCGCCGCCGATCATCGACTGCGCCCCGAGCCCATAGCCCTTGCGCAGGACGATGCCGAACAGCGGCACAGTCAGGCTCGCGCCTGTCACGAACATCCGCGAGACGTGGCGCACGATCGCGGTCTTCTCGGCTTCCGGGCCGACCATGAAGCCGGGCGTGTCGCACAGCGAGACGATCGGCAGATCGAAGGCGTCGCAGAGCTGGAGGAAGCGCGCGGCCTTATCGCCGGCATCGGCATCGATCGCACCGCCGAGATGGCGCGGATTGTTGGCGATCAGGCCGAACGGCTTGCCCTCGATGCGGATCAGCGCGGTGATCATGCCGACGCCGTAGTCGCGGCGCAGCTCCAGCACGGAGTCCTTGTCGGCGACGAGGTCGATCACGCTGCGGATGTCGTAGACGCGCAGGCGGTTCTCGGGGATCGCGCGACGCAGCAGGCGCTGGTCGGCGGCCTGCCACTCCGTCACCGCGCCTTGGAAATAAGACAGGTATTTTTGCGCAACGGACGTCGCCTCCTCCTCGTCCTCGACGAGGATGTCGATGACACCGTTCGGTGACTGAAACGACACCGGACCGACCTCGGCCGGGTGATAGACGCCGAGCCCGCCGCCCTCGATCATCGCGGGGCCGCCCATGCCGATCGAGGCGTTTTTGGTGGCGATGATCACATCGCAGCAGCCGAGCATCGCGGCATTGCCGGCGAAGCAATAGCCGGAGACTACGCCGACGACCGGCACGAGACCCGAGAGTCTCGCGAACTGCACGAAGGACGGACCATCGAGCCCGGTCATGCCGAGCCGGTCGGTATCGCCGGGCCGCCCGCCGCCGCCTTCGGCATAGAATACCAGCGGCACGCGCCAGTCTTCCGCGAGCGTCAGCATGCGGTCGATCTTCTTGTGGTTCATGTGGCCCTGCGTGCCCGCCAACACGGTGTAGTCGTAGGCCACGACGATGCAGCGCCCGCCTTCGGGACCGAACTTCCCGGCGTTGACGGTCGCGACGCCCATGACGAGGCCGTCGGCCGGCGTGTTCTTGACGAGATCGTCGAGCTTGCGCCGGCGCCGCTGCGCCGCGATCGCAAGGCTGCCGTACTCCATGAACGAGCCGTCGTCGACGAGCTGCGCGACATTTTCGCGCGCGGTGCGCTGATTGGTGTTGCGGCGGCGCTCGACCGAGGCAGGGCGATTTTCGTCGAGCGTATTGGCCTGGCGGGCGATCAGTTCGGCGAGATCGGGACGGATGTGGTCGAGATCGATATCCGCTTCCGTGGCCGACGCATCGGCCGCAACCTCGAGCGGCTCCAGATACATGATCGGCTCGCCATGCATCAGCGTAACACCGTCGCCTGCGACGAGCTTCATGACGCGACCGCCCTGCTCGGCCATGACCAGATGCTCCATTTTCATGGATTCGATCACGGCGAGCTGCTGGCCCGGGCGTACAATCTCGCCTTCCTTCACCTGAACAGTGACGATGGTACCTTGCAGGGGTGCAGCGACCATTACCGTGCCTTCGGGCACAATCTGTGCCGTATGCGCCTCTGTTCCGGGGCCGCCGGTTCGCTCGGTCGCCGCGAAATAGAGTGGTTTGGCCGCGCCATCCGCGGCTTCGACGAGCTTCGCGATATTGCGATCGATGAAGCCGGTCGCGATGCGGTTGGACCTGAAGTCGGGATGCGCCAGCACGGCCTGGAGAAAGGCGATGTTGGTGATGACGCCGTCGATCCGAAACTCGCGCAAGGCGCGCGAAGCCTTGGCAACGACCTCGTGCCAGGCTTCACCGGGCGTATGCACGATGACCTTTGCCAGCAGCGAGTCGAAGGCGGCGCTGGTCTTGTAGCCGGCATAACCGAAACTATCGACACGGACGCCGGGACCTGACGGCGGCTCGAACACGGCAAGCACGCCGCCGGTCGGGTGCGTCGCCCCCAGCTCGTCCAGCGTCTCCATGTTGACACGGAGCTGCATGGCGTAGCCACGCGGTTTCGGGATCGAGCCTTGCGCCAGGCCGAGCGAGGCAAGCGAGGCGCCGGCGGCAACCGCGAGCTGGGCGCGGACGAGATCGAGGCCGAGCACCTCTTCCGTCACGGTGTGCTCGACCTGAAGCCGCGGGTTGGCCTCGATGAAGGCAAAACTGTCTTCAGTGCCGTCAACCAGGAACTCGAACGTGCCGAGATTGTCGTAGGACGCGGCCACCGCGAGTTGCTTCGCCGCCTCGATGATACGCTCGCGCAGGCCATCGCCGAGCGACGGGCTCGGCGCCACCTCGATCAGCTTCTGGTGCCTGCGCTGAATGGTGCATTCGCGTTCCCAGAGGTGGGAGATCGCGCCGTGGCGGTCGCCGATGATCTGCACCTCGATATGGCGCGCCTGCCGGATCAACCGCTCTGCATAGACGCCGTCGAAGCCGAACGCGGCCTTGGCCTCGGACTGGCAGCGCGCATAGGCCTCCGCGAGATCGGATGCATTCTCCACCACGCGCATGCCGCGGCCGCCACCGCCGGCCATCGCCTTGATCACGACCGCCGCGTTGCTGCCAAGCGAGGTGAAGAACGCCGCGATGTCCTCCAGCGAGGACGGCCCGCTGGTGCCGGCGATGATCGGCACGCCGCAGCGCTTTGCCAGTTGCCGCGCCGCGACCTTATCGCCGAACAGTTCGAGCGCCGCGGCCTTGGGCCCGACGAAGGCAAGGCCCGCGTCCGCGCAGGCCTTGGCGAACGCAGCGTTCTCGCTGAGGAAGCCGTAGCCGGGGTGCACGGCGTCGCAGCCTGCGCTCCTCGCCGCCTTCACCACCGCCTCGATGTCGAGATAGGCCCGCGCGCCGCGGCCGGGGATTTCCGCCGCCTCGTCGGCAAGGCGCACATGCAGCGACAGCGCGTCGTCGGCGGGATGGATCGCGACCGTCGCGAGGCCCGCGTCTGCCGCCGCACGCGCGATGCGGATGGCGATCTCGCCGCGATTGGCGATCAGGAGCTTTTTGAACGACATGCAGCGTCTCCATGCCCGCGCACCCAAACGCGGGTCGGCAGGACCGATCGTTCTGCTTCGTCACTTTAACCGAGGCCGTCAAGGGCAAGAACGCCGGTCGCGAGGATCGTTCCCGCGGGCCGGAATTTCAGTCGGTCGCGCGCGCCGTGATGAGGCGAATAATCCGCGCCACGGCAGACGGGATCGGCGCGATGATCGGCACGGTGAACATCGGCTGAAGCTCGCGCGCGGCTTCGCCCAACGGCCCGCCGCCGATGATGACGGCCTCCGCGCCATCCTGCGCGATGCAGGCCTCGACCGCCCCGGCGAGTGCTGCGCACAATCGCGCCGGATCGCGCATCAGGTCTTGCGGATCGCCCTCCGCGAAGCGCGCGCCGGTGTAATAGGATCGCAACCCCAGCGCATCCGGCAAGGCGTCGATCTTCGCTGCCAGCAGCGGCGTCGTGGTCGCCACGCCGAAGCGGCGACTGTTCTCGGCAGCTGCGAGCATCGAGGACTCGCCGATGCCGGCCGCGGGCAGTTTCATTGCGGCCTTGATCCCGGCCAATCCGGGATCGCCGAACGCCGCGACGATGATACCGTCGCATGGATGCCGGTTCGACTGCGCGATCTCCAGAACTTCGGCGGAAGCTGCATCCAACGCATCCGGCATCACGATCATTTGCGGCGCACGCGTTGCGGTCGCGCCGTCGATGTCGACGTCGAAGCGGTCGACGGCGGCCGACCTCGCGATAGCGATCATCATCTCAGTGGTCGCCACGGAACTGTTCGGATTGATCAGGAGAATGCGGCGGCCGGCCATGCTATTCGCCTGCCCGCGCGCGCGCGCCGATCTCCTGGAAGATCGCGGTGAGCTCGTCGACCTCGTCCTTGTCCTCTCGCGGCGTGATACGCTTTTCCATCTCCTCGATGTGGTGGCGCATGGCATGGATCGCCCCGGCCTTGTCCTTTGCCAGGATCAGCGCCCCGATGTCGGGGTGCGCGTCGGGCGAACAATCCGGCTCGCCCGGCTCCTCGAAGGTCGCGATCGCCAGCGAGGTCCGCAGCATCAATTCGCGCGACATGTCCAGCAGCACCTGGTTGCCCGCAAGCTTGGCGACCAGGACGTGGAATTCCGCCGTGAGCGACAGCGAGGCCCAGCGGTCGTTGCGGTCGTGCTTGGCCTCGAGCTCCATATGCGATTTCAGCGCGGCCTTGCCTGACTTGTCCAGCCGGTCGATCGCCGCGGCGACGGTCGCTGTCTCGATGAGGCGCCGCACGGCGAAGATGTCCTGGGCTTCCTCCCAACTCGGCCGATACACGAAGGCGCCGCGGTTGGGGATCTGCATCACCACCTTGCGCGAGGCGAGATGGGACAGTGCCTGGCGGATGTGAATCCGTGTGGTGCCGAACGCAGCCGCGAGCTTGTCCTCGCCGAGCTTGGCACCGGGCTTCAGCCGTTTCTGGCTGATCGCGGTCAGGATGCCCTGCACCACCGGATCGTCGTCGATGCTGCGGAGATCCATCGCGTCAGGCTCCGGACGCTTCGGCTCGGAGCGCTTCGGCTTGCTCTTGAGGGGACGGCTTCGCTTCATGCGTCGGTTTTACAGGATTCTGGAATGTTGCCGCAGCCCATTTTTTGTACAAACCGGAACTATTACTGTTTACAATATAGTCAGTATATTGGCGCCAATTTTTGGCGCTAAGATTATCACAACGCCTGCAACGCCTTAGCGAACGGACCGCGCTGGCACGACGATTGCTAACCTATCCTCGCGCAGGACAACGGGAAGGATGGAGCTGGCGTTGAGCGACGTACGCGGACATTCGCTGGATCTCAAGGGCATAGGCCACGCTTTCGGCGCGACGGTTGCGCTGGACGAGATCAGCCTCACCGCTGCAGCCGGTGAGCTGATCGCGCTGCTCGGCCCCTCCGGCTGCGGCAAGACCACCATGCTCCAGATCATCGCGGGATTCCTTCGTCCGTCCAAGGGCGAGGTCCGCTTCGACGGTGCGCGGGTGGAGCACATCCCCGCCAACCGCCGCCGCATCGGCATGGTGTTCCAGAACTATGCCCTGTTTCCGCATCTCACCGTGTTCGAGAACGTCGCGTACGGATTGCGGGCGCGCAAGACACCGAACGTGGCGGTCGCAGCCAAGGTCGAGCAGATGCTGGGCCTTGCGCAGATGATATCGTACGCGCGAAGGCTTCCGGGAGAGCTGTCCGGCGGACAGCAGCAGCGCGTGGCGCTGGCGCGTGCGCTTGCGATCGATCCGGGCCTCGTGCTGCTCGACGAGCCGTTCTCCGCACTCGACAAGAATTTGCGCCTCGACATGCAGATCGAGATCAAGAGCCTGCTCAAGACCTTTGGCGTCACGTCCATCATCGTCACGCACGACCAGGAGGAGGCACTGTCGATGGCCGACCGCATCGTCGTGCTCAACAACGGACGCATCGAACAGATCGACAGCCCCGACGCACTCTACGACCGCCCGGCAAGCCTGTTCATCTCGAGCTTCATCGGCCACACCAATCTCTTGCGCGGCACCGTCACCGAGACGGATCGCGTGCAGCTGGACTCAGGGCCCGAGATCGACCTCGGCCGTTCCGCGCAGCGCCGACGCGGCACCCCGGTGACGATCTCGGTCCGGCCGGAGAACATCGCGTTCGGCGCGGCGGAACAACCCGGCGCCATTCCCATCACGATCCGCGCCACCGTGCCGCTCGGCGCCGTCAGCGTCACCGAAGGCATCACTGCGAGCGGTGAGGCCGTGAAGATCAGCCAGGCCCGCGCGGCCGGCATCGCGAAAGTGCAGACAGGATCGACCGCCTGGCTCGCCATATCCGACGTCTCGCGCGTCAGCATTTTCAGCACGCCGGTCGACGGCGTCCCAACCGATCAGCAAAGGAGTGCTTGACATGAGTCTATCCCGGAGATCGCTGCTCGCCTCAGGTTCGGCCGCTCTTGCGGCGGCAAGCTGGGGATGGCCGACAACGTCGCGCGCCGCCTCCTCGATCGTGGCCACGACCTATCCGGGCAGCTTTGACGAAGCCTTCCGCTCGGTGGTCGGGCCCGCTTTCAAGAAAGCCAGCGACAGCAGCGTCACCTTCACGCCGCTGCTCGGCGTCGACCAGATCGGCAAGATCCAGGCCTCGCGCAACGCGCCGCCTTTCGACGTGGTACTGTTCGACGAGGGGCCGCTGATCCCCGCGATTGCGAGCGGCGTCCTGGAAAAATTCCCGGTCGAGCAGTCGAAATCCTTTGCCGACGTTCCAAGCGCATTCCGTCATCCTGACGGTTACGCGCCGGTCATCACCTGTCAGCTGATCGGCATCGCCTACAACCCGAAGAAGATCACGACGCCGCCGACCTCGTGGGAGGATCTGTGGAAGCCGGAATACAAGGGGCGCGTCGGCATCACCGGGCTCGGCTCGAGCCTCGGCACCGCCTTCATGGTCGAGATCGCGAAGCTCAACGGCGGCTCCGAAACCAACATCGAGCCGGCCTTCGAGGCCATCAAGAAGCTGCTGCCGAATGTCGGCGCGATCGCGGCTTCGCCCGGCGCACTGGCTGCGCTGTTCCAGCAGGGCGAGATCGATATCGCCTTCAATTTCTGGAACAACGTGGCGTTGCTCGCCGCCAAGGGCGTCGACATCGCCTTCGCCAAACCGAAGTCCGGCGCGGTCGTGATCCGCACCAGCGCGCAGATCGTGAAGAACAATCAGGACCCCAAGGCGGTACTGGACTATCTCGACACGGTGATGTCGGTCGAGACGCAGAAGGGGCTGGAAGCTTCGCCCTGGGTGATGATGCCCACTAACGGCAAGGTGCCGCTGACCGGCGCAAACCTCACCGTTGCCAAGAGCGTCGACGACCTCGTCGCCAGCAATGTGCTGCTCGACTGGACCAAATTCCAGGCGCAGCGCGGCGAATGGATCACCCGCTTCAGCAAGGAAGTGAAGATCTAGATGGCACCGGCCGGCACGAGCGCATCAAGACAGCTGCTGCCGGTGGCTCCGCTGGCAGTGCTGTTTCTTGCAGCCTTCGTGCTGCCGCTGGCCGCGCTTGTGCTGGTCAGCCTGTTCCGCGATCCACAATTCTCGGGCCTGTCGCTGGTCCAATATCTTCGTTTCCTGTCCGACCCGTTCAGCCTCAGGGTGCTGACGGACACGCTGTGGCTCGGCGCCGAGGTCGCGCTGGCGGCGCTGGTCCTCGCCTATCCGCTCGCGCTGGTCTACGTCGCGAGCGGCGCGTTCATGCGCACGCTGATCACCTTCCTGATCATGCTGCCGCTCCTGACCAGCACGGTGGTGCGCACCTTTGCCTGGATCGTCATCCTCGGCCGCGACGGCATCATCAACTCGGCGATGCTGTCACTCGGGTTCTGGCAGGCGCCGGCCCGGCTGCTCTACACCTGGGAGGGCATGGTTCTGGCGCTGACCCAAATCCAGCTTCCCTTGATGGCTCTGCCTGTCATCAACAGCCTGCTGCGGCTCGACGGCAATCTGACACGGGCGGCGGAAGGGCTTGGCGCGAGTCGCGCGCGCATTTTCATCACGGTCATCCTGCCGCTGACGCTGCCGGGCGCGATTGCCGGCTGGCTCCTCGTCTTCGCGGCGGCAGCGACCGCCTTCATCACCCAGACGCTGGTCGGCGGCGGACGCATCATCCTGATGCCGTCTTATATCTACCAGCAGGCGGTCGGCGTGCAGGACTGGCCGTTCTCGGCCGCGCTGTCGCTGATCTTCACGCTGGCCGTGACCGGCATCGTCTTCGCCATCGGCGCGCTGTCCCGCCGCTACGTGCGAGGCGTCGATGCAGCGTAGCCTCGTCGACCGCGCCTATTCCGCCGTCGTCGGAACGATCACTGGCTTCGGCATGCTGCTGCTGCTAGCGCCGACGCTGGTCGTCGTCATCATTTCCTTCACCGGCGGCATCACGCTGAGGTTTCCGCCGCCGAGCTGGTCGCTGCGCTGGTATGTCGAGCTGCTGCAATCGCAGGAAATCATCGAGCCTGCGCTGACCAGTCTCAAGGTCGCGGCGGCGGCGACGATCCTCTCCGCGGTGCTGGGCGGCGCAGCAGCGCTTGGGCTCGCGCGCAGCCGGCTGAAGATCGCGCGCGCACTCGATGCGCTGTTCATGTCACCGATGGTGCTACCTGCCATGGCCTTCGGCCTGTCGCTGCTGCTGGTCTTCAATCTGCTCGGCATCCGCCTGTCGGCGGCGACGCTGGTGCTCGGCCACACCATCATCTGCGTGCCCTTCGTGATCCGGATGGTCGGGGCGTCAGTGCAGCAGCTCAATCCGGTGCTGATCACCTGCTCGCTCAGCCTTGGCGCCAGCCACTGGTACACCTTCCGCCGCGTCACGCTGCCGCTGATCCGCCGCGGCATCGTGGCGAGCTGCTTTGTGGCGTTCCTGACCTCGTTCGACAATGTTCCGGTGTCGCTGTTCTTGGCCGACGCACGCACCGAAGTGCTACCGATCAAGCTCTGGGCGATCCTCGAAGGCAGCCTCGATGTGCGCGTCGCCGCCGTCTCCGGCGTCATCGTACTCGTGACATTGGCCGGTCTCGTCTGTGCGGAAATCTTCGGCGGCATCAGCCGTCAGATCGGGAACCGCTGACCATGCCCATCGAACGCGACCTTCGCGGATATGGCCGGGCACGCCCCGATGTCGTCTGGCCCAACGGCGCCCGTGTCGCGGTGTCGCTGGTGGTGAATTTCGAGGAAGGCGCCGAGCTCGCCGTGGAGCAGGGCGACGCGGAAACGGAACGTTACGGGGAGGTCGCCTCGACATCGCCGCCAGGCGTTCGCGATCTCGTGCAGGAGCAGGTGTTCGACTACGGCATGCGCGTGGGCTTGTGGCGCTTTCTCGACGCCTTCACGGATGCCAATGTCCGGTCAACCTTCATGATGTGCGGCCGTGCCGTCGAGCGCGTGCCGGACCTTGCGCGTGCCGCGGTCGAAGCCGGGCACGAGCCCGCGGTGCACGGCTGGCGCTGGCTGCCGCACGCGCTCTATGGCGATGCCGAGACCGAGCGGCGCGACATCGAGAAGACGCGCGACGTCATTACGCGTGCGACCGGCGTCACACCAGTCGGCTTCATGACGCGCGGCAGCCAGAGCGCCTGGACGCGTGATATCCTGATCGAACTCGGCTTCGCCTACGATTCCAATGCACTCGATGACGACCTGCCCTATTGGAGCGGGTCACCAAAGGGATCGATGCTGATCCTGCCCTACGGCTTCGACACCAACGATATGAAGTTCTTCCACCCCAACGGCTTTGTGCAGCCGGAGGATTTTCCAAACTATGTCAGCGCCGCGCTCGCGACGCTGACCGAGGAAGCCGAACGCGGCCGCTCCGCGATGCTGTCGATCGGCCTTCACCTGCGCATTTGCGGCCGGCCGGCGCGCTTCAGTGCCGTGAAGGTCATTCTCGCCGAGCTTGCGCGGCTCGATGGTCGGGTCTGGGTCGCGACACGCGCCGACATCGCGGCGCATTTTCGTGCGGTCGCGCGCTAGGCCGCCCGCACCCCCGCAACGAAAGCGCTGACCTCGTCTTCCAGCGATTGCAGCTTCTGCGACAGCCGGCCGCTCGATTGCAGCACCAGGCCGGCGGCCTGGCCGGTCTCCGCAGTCGCATCCGTCACACCCGAGATGTTCTGCGAAACCTGGTCGGTGCCGGAGGCGGCCTCGCGTACGCTGTGAGCGATCGCCGCGGTCGCGGCGCCCTGCTCCTCGACCGCTGCGGCGATCGACGAGGAGATCTCGTTGACCTCCATGATGGTGCTGCGGATGCTCTCGATGTTGCCGACGACCTGGTTGGTCTCGGCCTGGATCGCGGTAATCTGCGCGCCGATCTCGTCGGTCGCCTTCGCGGTCTGGCTCGCCAGCGACTTCACTTCGCTTGCCACCACCGCGAAGCCCTTACCGGCCTCGCCGGCGCGCGCCGCCTCGATGGTGGCGTTGAGCGCGAGCAGATTGGTCTGCGAGGCGATCTGGTTGATGAGGTCGATGACCTCGCCGATCTTGTGCGCGGCCGCCGCCAGCCCCTGCACGGTGTCGTTGGTGCGCTGACCGTCGGCAGCGGCCTTGTCGGCCACGGTTGCAGCCTGCGCGACGCGCTGGCTGATCTCGGTGATCGAGGACGACAGCTGCGCGGCGGCGGAGGCCACCGTCTGCACGTTGCTCGAAGCCTGCTGGCAGGCGGTGGCGACGAAGCTCGCGCGGTCGGTCGCCTTGTTGGCGGTCTCGGACATGCCCTGCGCGGCCTGCTGCATCGCGCGCGCCTCGTTGAAGACGTCGCGGACGACGGCCTGAACGTTCGCCTCGAACTTGCCGGCGAGATCGGTCATCGTCTTGCGCTTCTCCTCGTCGGCCTTCTGCTTCGTCTCCTGCTGTTCGGCATGCATCCGGCCGACCGCCGACGCATTGTCCTTGAACACGGCGAGCGCCTTGGCGAGCCCGCCGATCTCGTCGCGACGATCGGTATGGGGCACGTCGAACGCGCTGTCGCCGGCCGCGAGGCGATCGGTCAGCGCGGTGATCTTCGCCAGCGGCCGGGTCACGCTGCGGCCGATCACGAAGGAGGCGCCGAGCACGAGCACGAACACGACCAGGCACACCACGGCGAAGGTCATCGCATTCTGGCGGAAGACGGCATCGACGTCGTCGAGATAGATACCGGTGCCGATGATCCAGCCCCAGGGCGCAAAGCCCTTCACATAGGAGATTTTTCCGACCGGCTGGTCGAAGCCGGGCTTCGGCCAGAGGTAGCTGTAGAAGCCCGCGCCCTGCTTCTTGACGACGTCGACGAAGCCGACGAACAGCGCGTTGCCGGACGGATCCTTCATCCCGGCGAGATCCTTGCCGTCGAGCTCGGGCTTGATCGGGTGCATGACCATCTTGGGGGTCATGTCGTTCAGCCAGAAATACTCGACCTTGTCGTAGCGCAGGCTTTTGATCTCGGCGATCGCGCCGGCCTGGGCCTGCTCGCGTGGGAGTTTTCCCTCGCTTTCGAGCTTCTGGTAGTGCGCCAGAATGCCGTAGCCGACATCGACCATGTGCTGCGTCTTGGCCTCACGGTCCGCGATCATCTGCGCGCGCAGGGTCGAGAGCGCGATCGGCGCCAGCGCGATCATGCCGAGAAGGCTGATGCCGACAATCAGAACCAGCTTGAAACTGATGCGGGAGAAAAACATCGGTGCTCGCAAGAATTGGAAGGGCTGATATGCCAGTTTATCCCGCTTCCCTTAGCAAAGCTTTAAGCATTCGGGTTCCCCAACCCCCGCAGGATTCCGTAGGATCCTACCGGCATGCCGCGGACGGCCTCGCAGGTTCACGACGCCGGCTGCATCCAAGATGCGAACTCTTCAAAACTAGAAGACCTCGACATCGCCCCTCCGAGCGTTGACTTGCAGGGGGCTCTGACGGAACGATCGGCGCAGATCATGAGCGCCAGCCGGGCATGGGCGCAGCCGGAGGCCAGAGGCTCAATGCATCAATCAACATCGACAGGATCCCTCGACCTTCCGGCGCTGAGCGCAGCGGAGCGGCTCTTCATTTGGGGATTTCGGGCCAAGGCCCGCAGCGGAAGCGCTGTTCCGACCTCGGCCGATATCCAGCAAGTCTACGACCACTTTCGCGTGGGCGACGCCGTGCCTTCGCTGGAATCCATCATCGAGATCTTTGCCTGCACGGCGCATACGGCCATCGCGGTGCACTGCCCGACCTGCCCGCGCATGTCCGACAGCGAGCACGGCATATTGCGAGCAATCGTCGCCGCGCAGCAAGAGCGCGACGATATCGCGCGCGAGCAGTTCGAATGCTGGCTGCCGCCTGTCGGCGCCGATTGGGCTCTCGCACCCGTGCGGGGGCTTGCAACGATCTTCCGCATGGCGGGTCTCATCCTGCCCGCCCGGCACGTTCCGTCTCTCGCCCATGACCGGACGATGGCGATGAAGAGCTGGCTGGTCGGAAGCCCCACGTTGCACTGACCGGGATCGCACATGATGCATGATAGTTCCGGCTTTGTGCCCGTCACGGAAGCCGGCCAGGCGCGGCTCTGTCCGCTCCGGGCCGCGCTTGCGACGCGGCCTGACGTCGAGAGCTACGATGATTTTGGCCGCGTCACGCTCTCGCTGTTCCGGTTCATCGCTGCCGCCTATGCGACCGGCGCGTCCGATTGCTGGGAGGCCGCCTATCGCCTTGCCGACGAGGCGCCTGGCATCGCCGATAGCCCGCTGCTGGTCGCACGCGTTGCCGCGCTCGTCAGAATCCTGCGTAGCGGCCGGCCCTGCCAATTGTGCTTCATGCCGCCATCGTGCCGGCGCCTGTCGAAGGACGAGGCGGAATTGATGCGGCTGCTGGCGGTGGCGCGCGGCAGCCAGGCGGGTGAGCTCGAATCCGCCGTCTGCCAGTTTGTCGGCAGCGAGAACGAGACCGTGACGACGCGGGCGGTCAACGCGCTCGCGGTCTGCTGACACCTAGCCGCCCTTCTTGCCGAGCACGAGATCGATGGTGTGGGACGCGATCTTGCGGAGCTGAGGCTCGTCGCCGAAGGCACGTTCGAGCACGGCGAGGCCGCGCGTCACCGTGATGATGTGCAGCGCTGCGGCCGCGGAATTGCCGTTGAATTCACCGCGCGCCGCACCCGCCGACAAGGTCTCCTGAACCAGAACGGTGATGCGCGAGATGAGGTTCGCGAAGGCATGCCGCGCCTCCTCGTCCAGCCCCTCGCCTTCGGCCGCGCCGAGCTCCATCAAGCCGCGCGTGGTCGGACATCCGCGCGGCGGCGAGCCGGAGCGGAAATTTGTGATGGTCAGGTCGAAGAACGCGGTGAGGCGCTTTCGCAAGCTGCCCGCGGCGAGCGCCTTTTGCAGCGCAAGGAAATAATCGCCCGCGTAGCGCTCAAAGGCCTGGAGGAACAGCGCCTCCTTGCTGCCGAACGCATTGTAGAGGCTGCCGCGCTGGACACCGGCGTCGCGCGCGATGTCCGACAGCGAGGTGCCGCGGACGCCCTTGCGCCAGAACTGGTCGAATGCGATCCGCAGGACGTCGTCGTGGTCGAACTCGCGCGGCCTCAAGCTTTGCTCCCGTCAGGCTGTATTTGACACTCTGTCAACAACATGATTTCTTGACGCGGTGTTAAAAACAAGCTGGGGCTAATGCGCCCTTTCGTCAACGAGGAATTCGCGATGCCTCTCCTCCACATCTCGATGCGCGCCGGAAAACCGGAAGCCTACCGGCAGGCGATCCTCGACGGCCTCTATCGCGCCATGCGCGAGACCCTGAACGTCCCCGAAGGCGATGAGTTCATGACCATCAGCGAGCTTTCGCCCGCGAACTTCCGCTGCGGCAATGCCTACGGCGTCACGCGCAGCGACGACGCCGTGCTGATCCAGATCACCGTGTTCGCCTCGCGCACCCCCGAGGAAAAAAAGGCGCTGTACCGCCGGATTGCGGACGTTCTCGGCGAGAACCCGGGCATCCGGCCCGAGGACGTGTTCGTGAACGTACTCGACGCGCCGGCGGCGAACTGGTCCGTTGGAAACGGCATCGCACAATTCGCTTGAGTTTGCCGAAACTGCTGACGCCCTCTTGAGAATTGCCGGCCGGAGGGGTCTGATGGGCTGCGGAGTACACCTCCTCCAAGCCGAACCGGGGACGTGAGCGGCATGACCATGTCGGTGGAGCAATTGTGGAGCCTGCCGGAGACCGCGCTGATCGGTGCCTACGCGGAGGCGCGGCGGCGCTACGCGGAAAAGAAGTTCGAGCGTGACACCCAGCGGGCGCGGCTCGAATGGATGCGCGCCAAGCTGTTCGTCAACACGCAAGGCAGCGTCACCGAGCGCAAGATGGCGGTCGACGTCTCCGAGGAACTGGCGCGCAAGGGCCAGGAGATGCGCGAGATGACGCGCGATCTCGACATGCTGAAGATCGAGGTCGACGTGATCGACACCATGATTCGGCTGCGCGGCGCGCACGGCGCTCCACCGGTTCACGCCGACGAAACCGCCGAGAAGCCGACCGAGCCGGAGGGGGAGTGAGATGGCCGCATTTCGGGGAAGCTGCCTGTGCGGCGAGGTCGCGTTCGAGGTCGAGGGGCCGTTCGATCGATTCCTCAACTGCCATTGCTCACGCTGCCGCAAGGCAACCGGAGCCGCGCATGCCTGCGAGGTGATCGTGACGGCGGGGGCGCTGCGCTGGCTGCACGGAGAAACATCCGTCGCGCGCTTCGATCTGCCCAATGCACGAAGCTTCGCGACGGCGTTCTGCAGGACCTGCGGCAGCCCGATGCCGCATCTGACGCGCAGCGGACGCGAAGCGATCATCCACGCCGGCGCGTTCGACGAGCCGCTGGGGGCGACGCCCGACCGGCATGCCCAGTGGACCTCACGCGCAGACTGGTATGTGCACGGCGACGGATTGCCGGTAGAGAACTGAGGCAACGCGCGGTCAGGTGTTGCGCGATTAGACCTGACATGCCTCGCTCGAAGCAGGCTATCCACCGGCAACGCACGTCTCCATGATCCCGTCGAGTTCGGCCTTCGAGAGCACCCCGAGCTCGGCGATGAAGACGATCCGCGCACGCGGCACGCCCGGCGTCGGCAGTTCGCCAGGCGCCAGCGTGGCGCGGCCGGCGGCGAAATGAAACACCATCTGGCGCCCGGGCTGCTCGACGGTCTCGAACAGGCCTTTGGCCCGCGCGAGTTTTGGCGCGAGCCGGCCGATCGCCTGCTGCAGGCGGGGCAGCGAGATCGGCCGGTCCGAGGTCCAGCTCAGCGTTTCGAAGCGTTGCTCTGCCGGACGTTTCGGTCCGGGCTCGCGTAGCGGCGGCGCGCGGTCGACGGTTGCGGGAAACAGCAGGGCGGACGGAATCTCGCCGTGCTGCGCATCGACCACCACGGCAGGAACGCGCTGCGCGCGGATGGCCTCGCGCATCCGCCCGCTCGCGCCCTCCTCCGCCAGATCCAGCTTGCTCAGAGCCACGATGTCGGCGACCCTCAATTGCGAACGATGCAGCGCATCGTCGAGAGCGGTCGGCGGTGTCGCCGCGTCCATCACGCAGAGCACCGTCTCCAGCGGCGCCTCGCGCAGGATCACGGGATCCATCAAGTTACGCACGATCTCGGCGGGATCGGCGACGCCGCTGGTCTCGATGACGATGTATTCCGGCTTCGGATCACGCCGCAGCAGCGTCGCGAGCGTGCGCAGAAGGTCGCCTTCGAGCGAGCAGCAGATGCAGCCATTGGCGAGGCTGACCACGCCGTCGCTCGCGCCCGCGATCAGCTCGGCATCGATGTTGATCGCGCCGAAATCGTTGACCACAGCGGCGATCCGCCGCCCCTCCGCATGCGCTAGCAGATGGTTGACGACCGTGGTCTTGCCGGCCCCCAGAAAGCCCGTCACCAGGAGAATGGGGACCGGCATGTCTCAACCCCCGACGACGGGACGGCGCACGGGACGACCGGGGCGCGCCGCTACGTCCAGCACGCCATCGCTGATCAATGGCTGGCCGCTGACGATCAGATGCCGCACGCCTTCGGAGGGGCGGTTCATCGCCGTGAAGGTCGCGCGGTCCGAGAGCTTCTCGTAGTCGAACACGACGATGTCGGCGTCGGCGTCCTTGGCGAGCCTGCCCTTGGCGCGCATCGCGGGCGTGCTTTGCGACAGGATCTCCGCCGGAATCAGCGCGCATTTTCGCACGCCTTCGAGCAGCGACACTGTCTTGCGCTCGCGCACCCATTCGCGGATGAATTTCGTGAAGCAGCCCGCCGAGCGCGGATGCGAGGTGGCGTCGTCCGGCAGTGGCCAGGCGTCGCCGGTGTAGGTCTTGCCGTCCGACGTCGTCCACGGCATCGCGTCGGACGCGATCGCACCGCCGGGATAGAGCACCGACATGTCGAGCAGGTCGCGGTGATGCGCATTGTTCTCGGTGTCGAGGATGTGCCACAGCACCAGCGACGACGGCTCTTCAGCCTGCGCCTTCAAGAGCTCCTCGCGATCGCTGAAGCGATGGCCGTCGGTGACCCGCTGCACGGAATCGTAACCGGTGCCGTTGCGCTCGACGAATTCCGGGTCGCTGAAGAAGGCAGCCGCCAGCACGGTCGAGCCGGTGCCGTAGGGATAGGCCTCGACCGTGATGGGCAGGCCCTGCGCCTGCGCTTTCGCGATCAGCACGCGGCAGCGCTCGACGTCGGTCTTGCTCGACGAGTTGAAATGGCAGATGTGCATGTGCGCGCCGGTGGCTCCGGCATAGCCGATCAGGCGGATATAGGCCTCCGCCGCGCTCTCGGGGTCGACACGCGACATGTAGGCGACGTGGGTGAAGGTCGGCACGTCCTGCGCGGCCGCGAGCTGGCAGACCGCGGTCAGCTCCTGCACGCCGGCACCCGGCGCATAGGCGTTCAAGATGCCGACGCCGATGCCGCCCTCGTTCAGGCCGCGCGAAAGGCGCTCCAGAATGCCGGCGACCTCCGCATCGCTCGCCACGTTGTCCATCCAGCGGCGATCGCGCATCGCGTTGCCGAACGCCTCCAGCGAGCTCTCCGCATTGGAGCCCGTCATCGCGCCGATGCGCGCGAAAGCCCAGTTGGTGGCCGCGCCGTAGTTCAGCACGCGTCCCTTCCGCGCCTGGCGCTCATACCAGGAACCGACCGGCAGCACGCCGGCTTCAAGATCGAGCGTCGTCGTGACGCCGTCAAACGCCTGCATGCGATCGGCGGGGAGCGACTGGCCATGCGCATGAAGGTCGATGAAGCCGGGCGCGACCACGAGCCCGGTCGCGTCGATCACTCGCTCGGCTCCGCCGAGCGAGGCGCCGACCGCGGCGACCTTGCCGTCCACCACCGCCACATCACCGATGGCATCCATTCCGCTGGCGGGATCCACCACCCGACCGCCAGAGATCACCAGACCGCTCATATCGTCACTCCCTCACGCTGAACTCGCATCAAGGCAGATTCCGCGAGGGACGACCACCTCCACCGATGCCGACGCATCATGCTCGCAAAGGAGGCTCGAAAGGCAGGCTCGAAAAGGGGGGCAATTTACATGCGGGTCGCGGACACGCGCTCGCAGTCTCGCGGCAGGTTTGCCCGAGCTATGCTTCTCGCTTCACGCCCTCGAAGAAAGGGCGCAGGGAAGACCGGGCGCCGGCTGGCACCCATAAAAACCCCCATGCGAACTGATTGCACACGCAATGCACAGGGGAGACACAGGGCAGCCGAGACCAGGCCTTCCCTGCGCGATGGTTTGACGGCCTATGCCGCGCTCTTGTGTCCAGAAAATCTGACAAGATGTGCAAACGGGCGGTTCTCGCAAAACCGCCCGTCGCTGGATCTGA
>NZ_JBVVPT010000051.1:0-34702 GCF_055811715.1 Bradyrhizobium sp. WSM4872
CATCGCAAGCCCGGCTCGCAATCAAGACGACAACGAGATCGCCCCTCAAGGATGAGCCGGGATGAGCGACACATACGTCAAAACCGAATTTCGGTAAAGTGGAATATTTTTGTGGGGAGGGTTGACGGGGTGGCGAAACAGGGGGCGGCAGCGCCAAAACAGCGCCCGGCATTCTCCGCCGTCAATTGGGAAGGGCTTCTCGATTGCCTGTGCGATGGCCATTTCAGCGGTTTCAACGATATGCGCTTCAACGGCCTCTTTTTCCGACAGGGCAGCAGCAATTGCTTCGAACTAGTCGGACTGTTTTCGTTGAACGCCAGATTAGGCCAGTTCGCTGATTTCCAAGAAGTTACCTCTTATTCTCTTCCGATTTTTGCCTCTAGCCCGATGGGTAGAGCCAGCGAACCCTTTCAACGTGGTATCGACAGAAATGCATGACGGGTTTCGCAAGCACTCACCTATTCGATGGCATGATTACGGCTCTTGATCGAGAATCTTGCTGAGGTGAGAGCAGATTTCATCAGCAAGCTCTTGGATGGCAACCAAATCTCCTTTCAGAAACCCGTCGATAATCACGGCAACACCGCCCCTTGCTTCGACTTTTGCGTTATAGCCGTCGACTTTCTGAATGATCTCACCAACCGCATTTCTCATGTACTTTGTCATGAGCACGAGCACAGCACCCGCTGACCGCAAGTCTGGCGATACACCGATTACTGCTTTGTTGCCGTCAATGTGCGCCAGCCCCGCTGCTGCTCGCGCTCTCGCAGCAGTCCGGAGCCGTGCTATCTCGATGTAGAGGTCAAATGCCGCACCATACTTCCTGCCGTACTCGATTCCCCGCCGCATAAGGTCACGCACATCGTTGTCCCGGATCGGCTCTGATTTGAAATTGAACCGCTTGTAATAGCGATAGTCTGGTGCTTGATGCGGTCCCCGTGACTTCGCTGCCGGTATCTCCAGGACGTAGGCTACGTTGGCAGTTCCTTTGCTCGTGAGCGTTACCGGCTTGATGAGCAAACCCTCGACGGGCGGCAAGATGTTTGACATGAGGACGTTCTCTATCTGCTCCCGCGTCACGACCTTTGGGTCGAGCCCATCATCGGTGCCGTCAGGCTTATTACCGATCTCCTTCATGCCATAGACAATGATGCCGCCAGATGCGTTCGCCATCGCGGACACGTCCTTGAATAGCTCCTTCCTGTGTCCAGGGTCTTTCGTCAGCGCCTCGGCGCGTTTGTATTCAAGTGTGAGGCTTTCCTCGATCTCCCCGTAGTACAGGTCATCGATATCCTTCTCGTCCCACTCGCTGACCGGCCTCATGATTGCTTCTTTATTGCAGTGAAAGGAACAAAGTTCACGTCAGTCGTGTGATTTGTTTGCACTAGGGTTGCATTCGTTGCGGACGGCGACCAACTTGCACCTGTGGGACCGGTCGTTAGGTGGTCTGCTGAGTCTGGCCCCTTGGGTCCGGGCTGTTTCCATTGGGTTTTGAACGGCTCGGGCAGATCATCGGCGAATTTGTCCATGTTGGGCTCGAGCCACTCCATCAACTTGACGGCGTCCCTCAAAGCGATCTTCTTCTCATCATCAGTGGTTCGCATTCCACTCAAATGAAGCACGTGCCAATGAAGATGATCGATCTCGTCCTTTAGGTGGCTAGCCGACGATGGATTAAAGCGCTTGATGTAATTTTTTGCTTTGATCGAATTTTGATCGTCGTCACCATTTAGAAATTTTTGGCAATTACGCCAATAGACTGCAAACCCGGCTAACAACACATTCCACTGGAATTGCTGTTGCGTCTGCTGAAGATCTTGGATGCAGCGCCGCGCCATGTCGAACTCGTACCGAGCGTGCGTTAGACGCTGCTCAGGAGACTCCTTTTCCAACCTCTCCTCCTCACAGATTGCGCCGAGCCGGCAATCGGCCGACGCCGATCCCGCATCAGCCGAGCTGTCCGGCGCGGACGCTGCCAGGCTTCGATGCTGGGATGGAAGGGCAAGAGTTCGCGAGCATCGAGTTTAGTCGCTTCGCTATCAGTCGCGGCAAGCTCGTAAGAGGGACTGCGAAGGCTAGACGTAATGGGCCATAGTGTAGACCCCAGAGCGAGTACCAAGACGAGGTAGCGAAGTGGGCTAGCTACTTGAAATATTTGGTAGCGGGAGAGGGACTCGAACCCCCGACCCCAGGATTATGATTCCCGTGCTCTAACCAGCTGAGCTACCCCGCCACAGGGTTGCGAGGGCCGAAACAGGCCGATCTCGCGAACGCGCGGCATATAAGGAAGGGGGCGGCGGGCTGTCAAGCTAAGGTCGCCGGCTTCTGTTCGGGCCGATTTGGCGCGGGAATCGCGCGACTCGGGCACCGGACTCGCGGAGAGACCCTCACCCGAAATCCGCGCGTCGCGCGGATTCCGGCCTCTCCCCGCAGGCGGGGAGAGGCGAAGAAGCGCGGATGCGCGACTATTTGCTATTTCGGCCGCACCGTCGGGTCGCCGCCGGGGCTGCCGGGGGGCGGGATGACGGGCATGGCGCCGTTCGTGCTGGGCGCCGGGGCGTGCATCTCGGGATCGACGCCGGAGGGCGGGCAGAGCACGCCGTCTGATTTTGCCAGTTTGTCGCCGAGCGGTTCCCGGGACTGGCCGGTGGTGGTGCCGTCGGCCGAGCGGTTCGGGCGGTCCTGCGGCGTGCAATTGGTGGCGTGCTGCGGGGACGGCGGCGCGGTTTGTGGCGGCGGCGTCGCCGGGGCGGGCGGGGCCTGCGCGATCGCGCTGCCGGAGGCGGCGATCAGAAGGCTGGCCAGAATGATGTTCGATGTGGTGCGCATGGGAGGGAAACGCGCGGGTGCTGCCGCGTGTTCCGCGCTCCCCGATCACGATTTGAGGTAGCGGATCAGCGAAAAGTGGCCCATCGGCGGCATCGGGCGGCGCTCGGCGAGCGTAACGCCGCCGTGTTTTGCGGCCCAGTCGACCAGGCGCTGCCACGGAAACTCCGGGCGCCAGCCGAGACGACGGGCGAGCGGCGCAAACGCGAGCTCGGAGAGTTTGCGCAAACCCTTTTCCGCGCCGATGTGGTTGACCAGGATCAGCTCGCCGCCGGGCTTCAAGACGCGCACGAACTCGTCGAGCGTGCCTTCGGGATCGGGCACCGCGGTGATGACGTATTGCGCGACCACCGCGTCGAAGAAGTTTTCGGGGAAGGCGAGGTTTTTCGCGTCCATCACCGAGAGCACCTCGACATTGCTCAAGCGCAAGCTCCGCACGCGCGATTGCGCCTTGCGCAGCATCGGCTCGGAGATGTCGACGCCGCAGATCTTCGTGGTGCGCGCATAATCGGAGAGCGACAGCCCGGTGCCGACGCCGACGTCGAGGATGCGGCCGCCGATGCGGTCTGCCTCGGCGATGGTCGACTGCCGGCCGGCGTCGAACACCTTGCCGAACACGAGATCATAGACCGGCGCCCAGCGGCCATAGGCCTTCTCGACCCCGGCCCGCGAGATGTCTGCTGCCATGCCCCTGCCTATGTATTTTTTAGCCGCGGACCGCTTCTGCGAGCGGCCTCGTCGTGCTGCTTGCGGCCTTCGCGGCGGCGCTTTGAATGAAGCCGCCGCCGAGCACGCGGGCCTGGCCGCCAGGTGCGTCGTAGAACACGCAGGCCTGTCCCGGCGAAACGCCCTCTTCGCCGGCGACGAGCTCGACCTCGTAATGGCCGTTGGCACCGCGCAGCCAAGCAGGCTGGGGCGCGCGGGTCGAGCGCACGCGCACGAACATTTCGAGGCCATCGCCGATGGCGCGGTCGATGTCGCCATCGCCGATCCAGTTGACGTCGCGCAACACGATGCGGTGCATCTTCAGCGCCTCGCGCGGGCCGACGACGACGCGGCGGTTGGCGGCCTCCAGCCGCACCACGAACAGCGGCGCGGCGGCTGCGATGCCGAGGCCGCGGCGCTGGCCGATGGTGAAATTGGCGATGCCGTTGTGCCGGCCGAGCACGCGGCCGTCGAGATCGACGATGTCGCCGGGGTCCATCGCGTTCGGCCGCAGGCGGGTGATGATGTCGGTGTAGCGGCCGGTGGGCACGAAGCAGATGTCCTGGCTGTCGTGCTTGTCGGCGACGGCAAGACCGAAGCGTCGCGCCAGCTCGCGCGTCTCGGGCTTGGTCATGTCGCCGAGCGGGAAGCGCAGATAATCGAGCTGTTCCTGCGTGGTCGCGAACAGGAAATAGCTCTGGTCGCGATCGGCGTCGGCCGCGCACACCAGCGCGCGCGAGCCGCTGTCGAGACGGCGCGAGGCGACGTAATGACCGGTGGCGAGCGCCTGCGCGCCGAGCTCGCGCGCGGTCTTCAAGAGGTCGCGAAACTTGACCGAGCGGTTGCACTCGATGCACGGCACCGGCGTCTCGCCGAGCGCGTAGCTGTCGGCGAAATTGTCGATGACGGATTCGCGAAAGCGATCCTCGTAGTCGAGCACGTAATGGGGAATGCCGAGCTTGGCCGCGACGTCGCGCGCGTCGTGGATGTCCTGGCCGGCGCAGCAGGCGCCCTTGCGATGGGTCGCAGCACCATGGTCGTAGAGCTGCAGCGTGATGCCGACGACGTCGTAGCCTTCCGCCTTCAAGAGCGCAGCCGTCGTCGATGAATCGACGCCGCCCGACATGGCAACGACGACCCTGGTATCCTCAGGACGGCCTTCGAGATCCAGACTGTTGAGCATGGGCCTTAAAGCGTTGTGGACGGCGGCGTAGGGCGATCCGCTGGGGGCTTCCGGCGGGACAAAGGCGATCCCCGGGAACCGAGAGTTCCCGAAGGGCGCGGCCTGCCCGGTCGAAAGCGGTTGAGAGCTGTCTCTTTAATATAGGCGGCCTTCCGGTGAAGCAATCACGGACCCCGCAAGGTTTACGGCAATTCTTGCCGGGGAGGCAGAAATGGCGGGGCTTCGAGAGGCCCCGCAGCGGGGATGTCAATTTGCCAAGCCATTGATTTTAATTGAAAAAATCTATTTTCGCGAGGATGGCCCGCTCCTTGCTCCCTCTAATGGCGAAGATGTTTCCAAGGGGTTGCCTGTGGTCGGTCGTACGTCAGATGTCGTGGCAAGCGTGCAAGTCCCAAGCGCGCAGCAAAAGCCTGCCCGGTCGCAAGCGCCGAAAGAGAGCTCCGCCAACGACTCCTTCGGCTCGCTGGTGGACAGCAACACCCAGGCGATCAGCGACAGCGCGGCGTCCTCCGTGCAGGACACCCCGCGCCGCACCGACTCATCGTCCTCCGCCCCGGACAAGAGCCCGCGCGATCGCTCAGTGACCGACAAGTCCTCGCAGAGCAAGGCCAGCGACGACGCCGACAATTCCGCGGCCGCCAAAAGCGACACCAGGAACGACGCGAAGAGCAACGCCAAGAGCGACGCGACGGATGATGCCGCCAAGGCCGACGGCAAGACCAAGGACAAGCCGGAGGCGTCCGACACCAAATCGGCCGACAAGTCTGCGGACAAGTCCGACCAGACCAAGGGGGACAAGGCCGACGGCACCGATGGCCTCGCCGCCGCCGTCGATACCGCAGCCGCCGCGCAGATTGACGCGACGCAGGCCGCCTTACCCGATCCAAACGCACTCGTGATCGCCGTGCCGGTCGATCCCAACGCGGCCGCGAACCAGGCCACCGGCGCCGCCTCCTCGCCGCTGACGATCGCCGCCGCCGGCATTGCCGCCAGCGCATCCATCGCGGCGCAGATCGCCGGCACCAAGACCGATACCGCGACGCCGGGCGACAAGAGTGCCAAGACCGCAAGCGCCAAGGTCGATGCCGACACCTCGGCGACGCTGGCCGATGCCGCGACCGGGATGACCGATTCGACCGCGACCGATGCGAAGACCAATGGCGGCCTGATCGCCGCGGTCGACCAGGGCACGCCAAAAACCTCGTTCAAGGCCGCAGCCGTCGCGCAAGGCGCGAGCGACGTCTCCAATATCGGCCAGGACACCGGCAAGGCCAACGCCGCGCAGACCCCGGCGACGGCAGCGTCCGCCACCACGGCGCATCCGCAAGCCGACAAGCCGCCGATCGACGCGAACGCGGCCGACGCCAAGGCTGGGACTTCCGACCGCAGCGCCGATGCGGCACCGGCGACGGCCACGACGCATGCCCATGCGGGCACGCAGGCCGCTGTCCCCACCACCGACACCAGCGCGCAGGCGGCCTCCGCCATTCAAGCGCCCCTGACCAATACGACTTCGGCCGCGACCGCATCGACCGCGACGCTTACCGTGACCGCGGCGAATGCCAACGCCATTCCGATCAGCGGCGTGCCGATCGAAATTGCCGCCGCCGCACGCGCGGGCAAGACCCGGTTCGACATCAGTCTCGATCCGCTCGACCTCGGCCGCATCGACGTCCGCATCAATGTCGATCGCAACGGCCAGGTCACCTCGCATCTCACCGTCGAGAAGCCGGAGACGCTGCAGATGCTGCGGCAGGACGCGCCGCAATTGCAGCGCGCGCTCGACGATGCCGGCCTCAAGACCGGCAGCAACGGGTTGTCCTTCAGCCTGCGCGATCAGAATTCATCGGGCCAGAACTCCGGCCAGAACAACGACAATGGCGGCAATGCCCGCCGGCTGATCGTCAGCGACGAGGACGCAGTTCCCGCGGCCCCGGTCGGGCGCAGCTACGGCCGCATGCTCGGATCGAGCAGCGGCGTCGATATCAGAGTGTGAGGAGTATTCGATCATGACCACCACGAATGCCGCCACCGCCCCGTCCGTCGTCTCGGGCACGACCGACCTGCCGAAATCCTCGTCGAACCCAAGCCTGGGCTCAAGCACCGGCGCGACGCTGGCCGGCAATTTCCAGACCTTCCTGACGCTGCTGACGACGCAGCTGCAGAACCAGAACCCGCTCGATCCGCTGGACACCAACCAGTTCACGCAGCAGCTGGTGCAGTTCGCCGGCGTCGAGCAGCAGCTCAAGACCAACGACTCGCTGTCCCAGCTCGTCACGCTGCAGCAGACGACGCAGGCGACCCAGGCACTCGGCTTCGTCGGCAAGACCGCGCTGGTCGACGGCACCACCGGGACCATGACGAATTCGTCGGCGACCTGGCATCTCAACGTGCCCAGCGACGCGACCGTCGACATCACCATCGCCAATGCCAGCGGCCAGACCGTGTTCACCGGCAAATACACCGCCGGCGCGGGCACCGACGTTCCGTTCACCTGGAACGGCCAGGGCAATGACGGCACGCAATGGCCCGACGGCAAGTACACGATCTCGGCCACGGGCAAGGACGTCGCCAACAACAATGTCGGCATCGCCGCGCAGGTGCAGGGCACGGTGTCGTCCGTCGACCTGACCCAGTCGCCGCCGCTGCTGACCATCGACGGCTCCAGCTACACCCTGAGCCAGGTCAAGAGCATCATCGCGACGGCCAGCAATTAAAGGCGGCACGCGAAGCACATTCCGCGTCGTCCTGGCGAAAGCCAGGACCCATTGCCACCGAAAGTAGTTTTGGTTCGAGGGAGTAGCCCCGAGTCGTCGCCAAACTTCGCGCTGGGGTAATGGGTCCTGGCGTTCGCCAGGACGACAATTTGGGCCTTGCGGCACCCCGCGCAGGCCTCGTTCGTTAGTAAAGTATTTACGAACACCCCCCTCGGCCCGCCTGGACGCACCGTCCCGCCGGTCGAGACGGCTGCGTTCCAGCCATTTTCAACGAGAATTGTATTGAAGCCTTAGGCTTAGCGGATTTTTAAGCCGGCGGGCGTAGGGTTCCTGAGTGAGTTCAGTGGTTGAGAGTTTGTGAGTACGCCATGACAGAACCCCATCGCCCGAGGGTAAAATACGTCATCGGGCCGGACGGTAGTCCGTTGACGATTGCGGATCTGCCTGCACCCGGCACCAAACGCTGGGTCATCCGCCGCAAGGCCGAGGTCGTCGCCGCAGTCCGTGGCGGTCTTCTCTCCCTCGAGGAGGCCTGCAGCCGTTATACGCTGACGGTTGACGAATTCCTCTCCTGGCAGTTTTCGATCGACCAGCATGGTCTGGCGGGACTTCGCACCACCCGTATCCAACAATATCGCCAGTAGGCAATCCGGAAATCTGCGGCTTTTGACGAAAATCGGCCTCGCCTCGCGAGGCCGATTTTTTTCATGTTTCGTTTTGGCGCGACTTTTGTCGCAGCTCTTAACCTTCGTTAACCATATCGAAACCATCACCTAGGCAATAATTGCCCAGTCGGCCTTTCCTGTGAAAGCAGCCGAATCTCTCGGGGCGGTTGCTTGCAAGGTCTTGCGGACTTTCTGAAGGGTATCGGAGCCGCCCGGTTCGGGGCGATGATCGCGGTCACCGCCGCGCTCGTCGGCTTCTTTGCGTTCGTCATCATGCGCGTCACCACGCCGCAGATGACGACGCTGTTCACCGACCTCAGCGTCGAGGACTCCTCGGGCATCATCAAGGACCTGGAGCGCCAGGGCATCCAGTTCGAGCTGCGCAACGAAGGCAGCATCATCATGGTGCCCAAGGACAAGGTCACCCGGCTGCGGATGAAGCTCGCCGAGGGCGGCCTGCCCAAGGGCGGCGGCGTCGGCTACGAGGTGTTCGACAAGTCGGATGCGCTCGGCACCACCTCTTTCGTCCAGAACATCAACCATCTCCGCGCGCTGGAAGGCGAGCTCGCCCGCACCATCCGCGCCATCGACCGCATCCAGGCCGCCCGCGTCCATCTGGTGCTGCCGGAGCGCCCGCTGTTCTCGCGCGAGGCGCCGGAGCCGTCGGCCTCGATCGTGGTGCGGGTCCGCGGCGCGCTGGAGGCCCAGCAGATCCGCGCCATCCGCCACCTCGTCGCCTCGGCCGTGAACGGGCTGAAGCCGCAGCGGGTTTCGATCGTCGACGAGACCGGTCAGCTGCTCGCCGACGGCGCCCAGACCGATCCGGACCAGCAGATCGGCGACGAGCGCCGCACCGCCTTCGAGAAGCGGATGCGCAAGCAGGTCGAGGACATCGTCTCCTCCGTGGTGGGCACGGGACGCGCCCGGGTCCAGCTCTCCGCCGATTTCGACTTCAACAAGATCACCCAGACCTCGGACAAGTACGACCCCGAAGGCCGCGTGCTGCGCTCGAGCCAGACCCGCGAAGAGCAGAGCATGACCGCCGACAACAACGGCCAGGTCACCGTCAACAACGAGTTGCCGGGCAATCAGCAGAACGGCGCCGTCGCGGCCAAGGACCAGAGCAAGAAGAGCGAAGAGACCAACAATTACGAGATCTCCCGCACCACCAAGACCGAGGTGACCGAGGCCGGCCGGGTCAACCGCATCTCGGTCGCGGTGCTGGTCGACGGCATCTACTCCAAGAACGAGAAGGGCGATCTGGCCTACCAGGACCGCACCAAGGAGCAGCTCGACCGCATCGCCACGCTGGTGCGCTCGGCGATCGGCTTCGACCAGAAGCGCGGCGATCAGGTCGAGGTCGTCAATCTGCGCTTTGCCGACGCCCCCTCCACCACCCCGATCGCGGAGCCGAGCGGCTTGCTGGGCATGCTCCAGTTCACCAAGGACGACGTCATGTACTTCGTCGAGCTCGGCGTGATGATGCTGCTCGGCCTGGTCGTGCTGTTCCTGGTGATCCGGCCGCTGGTCAAGCGCATCCTGGCATCCGATGAAGTCGCAGCCGCCATTTCCGGCGCCCTCACCGGTCCGGCGAGCGACGAGGCCGCGCCCGCCAGCCAGCCGCTCCTGCCGAGCGGCGCCGCGAGCGCGATCGACGTCGCCACCGTCCAGGGCCAGGTCCATGCCCAATCCGTCCATCGCGTCGGCGAACTCGCCGAGCGCAATCCCAACGAGACCGTCGCCATCATCCGCCAATGGCTGACCGAACCCGCGAAATAATCGAGAAGTGATCTGACATGGCCGCTGCCCTGCAAAATGCCAATTCCAACGACATCACCAGCGTGATCTCCACGCTCGGTCAGCGTGCCGTCGGCCGCGCGGGCGCCAAGACCGAAGCAGTACCGGGACCGAAGCGCGCCGCGATCCTGATGCTGGCGCTCGGCGAGCAATATGGCGGCAAGATCTGGGGCTTGCTCGACGACGACGAGGTGCGCCAGCTCTCCCTGGAGATGTCGACGCTCGGCACCGTCGAGGTCGACACGGTGGAGGACATGCTGCTCGAATTCGTCTCGCGGATGTCGGCCTCCGGCGCGCTGATGGGCAATTTCGATGCCACCGAGCGGCTGCTCCAGCAATATTTGGCACCCGAGCGCGTCAACGGCATCATGGACGAAATCCGCGGCCCGGCCGGCCGTAACATGTGGGAGAAGCTCTCCAACGTGCAGGAAGAGGTGCTCGCCAACTATCTCAAGAACGAATATCCGCAGACCATCGCGGTGGTGCTGTCGAAGCTGAAGCCGGAACACGCCGCCCGCGTGCTCGGCATCTTCCCCGAGGATCTGGCGCTCGACGTCGTCAACCGCATGCTGAAGATGGAGGCGGTGCAGAAGGAGGTGATCGAGAGTGTGGAGAAGACGCTGCGCACCGAATTCATGTCCAATTTGTCACAGACCCGCCGACGCGACGCCCACGAAGTGATGGCGGAAATCTTCAACAATTTCGACCGCCAGACCGAAACCCGCTTCATCACCTCGCTGGAAGAGGACAACCGCGAATCGGCCGAGCGCATCAAAGCGCTGATGTTCACCTTCGACGATCTCGTGAAGCTCGATTCCGGCTCCGCCCAGACCCTGATGCGCAACGTCGACAAGGACAAGCTCGGCGTCGCGCTCAAGAGCGCCAACGAGGACGTCCGCAACTTCTTCTTCGGCAACATGTCCTCGCGTGCGGCAAAAATGCTCCAGGACGACATGGCGGCGATGGGCCCGGTCCGCCTGCGCGACGTCGACGAGGCCCAGGCGCTGCTGGTCAACCTCGCCAAGGATCTCGCCGCCAAGGGCGAGATCATGCTGACCAAGAACCGCGCCGACGACGAGCTGGTGTATTGATGGCCGCTCCGGCAAAATTCCTGTTCGACAACGACTTCGCAGCGCCCGACCGGACGCGCGAGAAGGCCGCAACCGCAGCCGAGATCGCCCAGAAGGTCGCGGAAGCCGAGGCGCGCGCCTATCAGGACGGCTTCGCCGCCGGCCAGCGCGAGGCCAAGGCCGAGAGCGACCGCCGTGTCGCACTCGCCCTGGAAGAGATCAACATCGCCATCCGGGGCATCGCCTCGGGCATCGGCAACATCGAATCCAAGATGGAGACCGAGGCGGTCGACGTCGCGGTCGCGGTGGCGCGCAAGCTGTGCGCCGATCTGGTCGCCGCCGAGCCGCTCGGCGAGATCGTCGCGCTGGTCAAGGACTGCTTCTCGCATCTGGTCGCGACGCCGCATCTCGTCGTCCGCATCAACGACGCGCTCTACGATTCCGCGCGCGAGAACATCGAGCGGCTGGCCAGGCAGAACGGCTTCGAAGGCCGGCTGGTGATTCTGGCCGAGCCCGAGATTGCCACCGGCGACTGCCGGATCGAATGGGCCGATGGCGGCGTCGTGCTGGAGCGCGCCGCTATCGCGGCCAAGATCGACGAAATGGTGGGACGCTACGTTGCATCCCGCAGGGGGAGTTAAATCATGAGCGACACTGACGGACAGGTCCCGCTGCCCGATCTCAACGGCCCGATGCCGCCTACCGGCACCGACGTCGGCTACAACGAGGACGAATACGCGACGCGCGCCGCCGCCGACCTCGAGGCCGTGTTCGACGTACCGGTGCAGGTCTCGGCGGTGCTCGGCCGCTCCAAGATGGACGTCAGCGAGCTGTTGAAGCTCGGACCCGGGACCGTGCTCGAGCTCGACCGGCGTGTCGGCGAGGCCATCGACATCTACGTCAACAACAAGCTGGTCGCCCGGGGCGAAGTCGTCCTGGTCGAGGACAAGCTCGGCGTGACCATGACCGAAATCATCAAGACTGAACGCGCCTAAAGCGACGACGCGCGGCAGCGCGACCAGACGGACAGGAGACTGACATGCGGCTTCTCATCGTTGGCACATTGAAGGGCCAGCTCACCACCGCCACCAAGATCGCGATGGCGAACGGCGCCACCGTGACCCACGCCGAGGATAACGAACAGGCGATGCGCGTGCTGCGCGGCGGCAAGGGTGCCGACCTGCTGCTGGTCGACGTCGCCCTCGACATCCGCGATCTCGTGATGCGGCTCGAGGCCGAGCACATCCACGCGCCGATCGTCGCCTGCGGCATCACCAACGACGCCCGCGCCGCGGTCGCCGCGATCCACGCCGGCGCCAAGGAATACATCCCGCTGCCGCCGGACCCGGAGCTGATCGCAGCAGTGCTGGCCGCGGTCGCCAACGATTCCCGCGAGCTGGTCTATCGCGACGAGGCAATGGCCAAGGTGATCAAGCTCGCCCAGCAGATCGCGGGCTCGGACGCTTCGGTGATGATCACCGGCGAATCCGGGACGGGCAAGGAAGTGCTGGCGCGCTACGTCCACACCCGTTCGGCCCGCGCCAAGCGGCCGTTCATCTCGATCAACTGCGCCGCGATCCCCGAGCATCTGCTGGAGTCCGAGCTGTTCGGCCATGAGAAGGGCGCCTTCACCGGCGCGATCGCCCGGCGCATCGGCAAGTTCGAGGAGGCAACCGGCGGCACGCTGCTGCTCGACGAAATCTCGGAGATGGACGTCCGCCTTCAATCCAAACTGCTCCGCGCCATCCAGGAGCGCGTGATCGACCGCGTCGGCGGCACCAAGCCCGTCCCGGTGGACATCCGCATCATCGCGACCTCGAACCGCAACCTGGTCGAGGCCGTGCGCGAAGGCACGTTCCGCGAGGACCTCTTGTTCCGGCTCAACGTCGTGAATTTGAAGATCCCGCCGCTGCGCGAGCGTCCCCTCGACATCCTCGAGCTCGCCCAGCACTTCGTGAAGAAATATGCCGAAGCCAACGGCGTGCCGATGCGCCCGATCTCGGCGGAAGCGCGGCGCGTGCTCTCCACCAACCGCTGGCAGGGCAACGTCCGCGAACTCGAAAACACCATGCACCGTTCGGTCCTGATGGCACAGGGCGACGAGATCGGCGCCGATGCGATCCTCACGCCCGACGGCGACCGCCTCGACCTCGCCAAGACCGCACCGGCCGTGGCGCATGCCACCATGGCCGCCGAGCAGGTGACGCGGGCCCTCGTCGGCCGCACCGTCGCCGATGTCGAGCGCGACCTGATCCTGGAGACGCTGAAGCACTGCCTTGGCAACCGGACCCATGCCGCGAACATTCTGGGCATCTCAATCCGTACGCTGCGCAACAAGCTCAACGAATATTCCGACGGCGGCATTCCGATCACGCCGGCTGGCACGCCCGGTGAATATCCGCGCATGCCGATGGTGGGGGCGTAAGATCCACGCCGATTGAGATAATGCGAATGCCCGGGCCCAGTCCCGGGCATTTTTGTTGGTGAAGTGCAGACAGCCTCCAGACTCTCGATGTCGTCCTGGCGAAAGCCAGGACCCATTACCCCAAGGAGGAGTTTGACGAAGATTCGTCGTTCGGTACTCCTACCGCCCTCCGCCGATAGATTCCGCGGTATGGGTCCTGGCTTTCGCCAGGACGACGTTGGGAAAGGCAGCGTGGATCAAAACCCGCAGACTGCGACATGGCCGCACCGCATCTGGCGACTAGGTCAAGGCCCCACAAGGCCATATAACCCCGCGTGAGAACCACGCGAGGGTCAACATGTCTCAAGCTCAAATCACGGACTGGCTGGCGACGCAGCGGCAGGCGATGATCGATCTGCTGCGCGATGTCGTGAACATCGATTCCGGGTCCTATGACAAGGAAGGCGTCGATGCGGTCGGGGCGCGGTTCGAGCGGCATTTTGCCGAGCATGGCATTCCGTTCCGGCGCGAAAGCCACGGCACTTTCGGCGATGCGATCCACGCCGAAGTCGCAAAGCCCGGCAGTAACGAGAAGCCGGTGCTGTTGATGGGACATCGCGACACCGTGTTCGGCAAGGGCGAGGCCGGACGGCGTCCGTTCACGATTCAAGACAAGCGCGCCTATGGTCCTGGTGTTGCGGACATGAAGTCCGGCGTCGTCATGAACATATTCGTGGCAACCGCCTTCCACAAATTCGGCGGCAATCCGCACCCGATCAAGCTCCTGATCACCTCGGACGAGGAGATCGGCTCGCCCTCCTCACGGCCGGTGATCGAGCGCGAAGGACGCGCCGCGCGCGCCGTGTTCAATTCCGAGCCGGGCCGCCCGACCGGCAATATCGTCACGGGACGCAAGGGCGGCATCTTCATGCATTTCGCCATCACCGGCAAAGCCGCGCATTCCGGCGCCAATTTCGCCGCCGGCGTCAGCGCGATCGGCGAGCTCGCGCACAAGATCGTGCAGATCCACGCGCTGACCGATCTCGACAAGGGCATCACGCTCAATGTCGGCCTGGTCTCGGGCGGGCAATCCGTCAACACCACGGCGCCTTACGCGGAAGGGCAGATCGACCTGCGTTATGTCGATCCCGCCGATCGCGCGAGGGTGATGGCCGCGATCGAGACGATCATCGCGACACCCTACGTGCCCGGCACCAGCGCGACGCTGACGGTCAAGGGCGAGTTCGTGCCGGTGGTGCAGAGCGCCGACTCAAAGGCGCTGTTCGAGAACTATCAGGCCGCCGCAAAGCAGGCCGGCCTCACCACGCTCCAGGGTGAGTTCTCCGGCGGCTGCGCCGATTCCGGCTTCACCGCCGCGGTCGGAACGCCGACCATCTGCGGGCTCGGCCCCGTCGGCGGTCTCGCGCACACGCCGGAGGAATATCTCGAACTCGACAGCATCGTGCCGCGCGCGCAGGCGCTGGCGCTGGCGATTTTGCGGGGGTGACTTTGTAGGGTGGGTTAGCCACAGGCGTAACCCACCTCTGTTGGCTTCGGCGGAGACAGACAGTGGTGGGTTACGCTTCGCTAACCCACCCTACAAATCTCGTCACGAATAGCTCGGCGCATCCGGCCTGCGGAAGATCTGGATAGGGTCGCCCGGCACGATCGGATGGCCGCTGAACATCGCATAAGCATAGAGCGCGAGATAGGCGATCGCGAGCGCGCCGACCGCATAGAAGGCCCAGGTCGCGACGCGTTTCATCATTGCGCTCCATTGCTGTCCCGGCGGGAGGCTCAGGCAGCGCTTCTAGAGCGATGACGGGGAAAAGGCCAGCCTGCACGGTCTGTGGGCGGCGGCGATCAAATGCCGCGCCGGACCTGGGTGGGAACGCTCACGTCCGCAAGCCGGAGTGCGTCTTCGTCCTGATCCACCGCCACGTACTGGCCGTGCCAATAGGCCAGCGCGGCGTTGCGGGTCGAATTCCTGACGTCTCGCACCCGCCCGATGATGATCCCATGCGAATGGCGCTCGATGATCTCCTCGACTTCGCAATCGACGGCGGACAATGCGCCGACCAGCAGCGGAACACCCGAGACCGCCGTCACCCATCTGGCGCCCGCGAAACGATCGGCGCCCTTGAGCCCGCCCTTGCCGGCAAAGCGCTCGGCGATGTCGAGCTGATCGGCCGCGAGGATGTTCACGCCGAAGGCACTGTGGCGGCGGATCAGCGGGAAGGAGGAGGCGTCGCGGTTGATGCTGACGATTAGCGTCGGCGGATCGACCGAGAACGAGCTGACCGAGGTGACGGTCATGCCGGTGATGTCCTTACCCCGTCCGGCGGTGATGACGCTGACGCCGCCGGTGAGGTGGCGCATGGCGCCGCGGAAATCGGCGGGCAAAACGGGGATTTCAGTCATGAGATCGCGGGGCACTACATTCATGGCATACTCCCCGAAGCGGGGTTCCCTCTATTTAGGTACGATCGTCCGCCGACAAAAGGTGGCTCAGGATCGAGCCTTCGAGGCCCGCGAGCTCGGCCGAGCCGCGTTCGCGCGGCCGGGCCGTGTCAACCACGACGTCATGGGCGATCCGCCCTTCCTCGATCACCAGCACCCGGTCGGCCAGCGCGACCGCCTCGGCGACATCGTGGGTCACCAGGATCGCCGTAAAGCCCTGGTCGCGCCAGACGCGCTCCAGCAACCGCTGCATCGAGATGCGGGTCAGCGCGTCCAGGGCGCCCAGCGGCTCGTCGAAGGCGAGCACACGGGGGCGCGAGACCAGCGCGCGGGCAAGCGCTACGCGCTGCTTCTGGCCGCCCGACAGCACCGAGGGCCACTGGTCGCGCTTGTCGGTCAGCCCGACCTCAGTCAGCGCCTTCTCCGCGCGCGAATGCGCGTCCGACGAGGCGCGATCCCGACCGAGGCCGACCTCGACATTGGAAAGAACGCGGGCCCAAGGCAACAGCCGAGGCTCCTGGAACATGACGCGGATATCCTCGGGCTTCACCGCGTCGCCGAGCGAGATGCTGCCGGCGTCGAACTTCTCCAGGCCCGCGATAAGGCGCAGCAGCGTGCTCTTGCCGCAGCCGCTCTTGCCAACGATGGCGACGAACTGGCCGGCGGGGATGTGCAGGTCGATGCCGCGCAGCACCTCGTTGTCGCCGTAGGATTTGCGCAGGCCGCGGATGCTGAGCGGCAGGCCGCTCTTATGCGCTGGGCGCTCCTCGCGCACCACGCGGGCGTGAGGCGCGAAATTGGCGCGGTTGGCGAGCTCGGTTTCCGGAAGGGAGGTACGAAGGGCTGTCTGCATGTGATTCCCAGTATGTCTGCTCAGCGTTTCCAATAAGCCGGGTGCCAGGAGAGCGTCAGGCGCTCCAGCACGCGGGAGGCGCTGTCGGCGAGCTTGCCGAGCAGCGCGTAGATCAGGATCGAGAGCACCACGACGTCGATCAGCATGAACTCGCGCGCCTGCATCGCCATGTAACCGAGGCCCGAAGACGCCGCGATGGTCTCGGCGACGATCAGGGTCAGCCACATGATGCCGAGCGCAAAACGGATTCCGACGAAGATCGAGGGCAGCGCGCCCGGAAAGATCACGCGGCGGAACAGCTCGCCGTCGGTCATGCCGTAGATGCGGCCCATCTCGATCAGCTGGGGATCGACGGTGCGGATGCCATGCAGCGTGTTGAGGTAGATCGGGAAGAACACGCCGAGCGCGACCAAAAACAGCTTCGCGCTCTCGTCGATGCCGAACCACAGGATGACAAGCGGGATCAGCGCCAGATGCGGCACGTTGCGCACCATCTGCAGCGTGGTGTCGGTGAGCTTGGCCGAGAGCTGCGACAGGCCGTTGGCGAGGCCGAAGGCAAAGCCGATGCTGCCGCCGATCAGGAAGCCGATCGAGGCGCGCCAGAACGAGACCCAGATGTTGCGAACGAGCTCGCCGGAGAGCAGCAGCTTCCAGCCCGCAAGCAAAACATCGCTCGGCGCCGGTAACACCCGCGTCGGCACGAAGCCGGTGATGCTGGCGACCTGCCAGATCGCGATGATGGCGAGCGGCACGATCCACTGGATCAGGCCCTCGACGCGCGGCAGGCGCAAGCCGCGGGGAAGCGAAACGCTGTCGATCAGGCTCATGATTGCGACACCTGCTGCTGCGGACGATAATCACTGCCGACGGTCTCGCCGAAGGGGCCACCGTTGAAGTGAAGTCTGGTCACGTTGCTGGGCTGCTCCAGCGAGAGCAGCGGGAATACCAGCTCGGCGAAACGATAGGCTTCCTCCAGATGCGGGTAGCCCGACATGATGAAGGTATCGATGCCGATGTCCTGATACTCCTTGATGCGGGCCGCGACCGTCTGGGCGTCGCCGACCAGCGCCGTGCCGGCGCCGCCACGAACGAGGCCGACGCCGGCCCACAGGTTCGGGGCGATCTCGAGTTTGTCGCGCTTGCCGCCATGGAGCTGCGCCATGCGCTGCTGGCCAACCGAATCCATCCGCGCAAAGTTCTTCTGCGCGGTCGCGATGGTCTCGTCGCTGACATGCTTGATCAGCTCGTTGGCCGCTCGCCAGGCCGCCTCATTGGTCTCGCGGACAATCACGTGGAGCCGGATGCCGAACGATAGTTTTCGACCGCGTGCGGCGGCCACCTCCCTCACCTTCGCGATCTTCTCGGCGACCAGCGCCGGCGGCTCGCCCCAGGTGAGGTATTTGTCGACGGTATCGACAGCGACGTCGATGCCGGCATCCGACGAGCCGCCGAAATAGAGCGGCGGACGCGGCGACTGCACCGGCGGAAACAGCAGCTTGCCGCCTTCGACATGGATGTGCTTGCCCTCGACATTGACCGTCTTGCCGGCGAGCAGCTCGCTGTAGACGCTGAGGAACTCGCGGGTGACCTCGTAGCGCTCGTCATGGGCAAGGAAGATGCCGTCGCCCTTGTTCTCGACCGGATCACCGCCAGTGACGACGTTGACCAGGAGCCGGCCATTGGTGATGCGGTCGAGCGTCGCGGTCATGCGCGCGGCCACGCTCGGCGATTGCAGGCCGGGCCTAACCGCCACGAGATAGCGCAGCCGCTCGGTGAACGGCGCGACCGAAGAGGCGACGATCCAGGAATCCTCGCAAGACCGCCCGGTCGGCAGCAGCACGCCGAAATAGCCGAGCTGGTCGGCGGCCTGCGCGATCTGGCGCAGATAGTTGAAATTGACCTCGCGGCCGCCGATGCCGGTGCCGAGATAGCGGCCGTCGCCGTGGGTCGGCAGGAACCAGAGGATGTTGGCGTTGCTCATGGATGTGCTCCGATGACTAACCGTAAGTCGTTCCGACCGCGGCGGCGACGATGCCGATCGACATGACGATGGCTGCGACTACGCGTTGAACGACACGCCTCATGTTCAAACCCTTTGAAATGGGGAGATTGGTTGGCACGATCAGGCTGCCGGGTTGCGCCAGACGATGTCGCGAATGACGATGGGCTTGGGGATCAGGCCGAGCTTGTGGAAGCGGTCGGCGACGCCCTGCTGCGTCGTGACGATGTCGTCGGTGACGGGACCGACCACGAAGTTCGCGCGATTGGCGGCGAGGGTCTGGATGTCCAGCGGGACGCCGGTGATCGCGGCGAGCGATTTGGCGACCTCGTCGCGGTGCTGCTCGGCCCACTGCCCCGCCGCGGTCGTCACGTCGATGATCTGCTGCAGGATCGCGCCGTGATTCCCCGCGAACTCGCGGTTGGCGATGAAGAAGGAATTGGTCTTGGTGACGTCGCGCGCATTGATCAGGATGCGGCCGCCCTGCTTTGTCTCGCCGATCGCGAAGTAAGGATCCCAGATCGCCCAGGCCTCGATGCTGCCATTGGCGAAGGCAGGCCCGGCGTCCGGCGGCGTCAGATAGACCGGCGTGATGTCGGCATAGGTGAGGCCGGCTTTCTCCAGCGTCTGCACCACGATGTTGTGGGCGCTGGAGCCCTTGGTGAAGCCGACGCGCTTGCCCTTCAGGTCGGCGATGCCGCGGATCGGCGAGTCCTTCGGCACCAGGATGCCCTGCCCGTTGGTGATGGGCTGGCCGGCGGCATAGACGATCGCGGCGCCCGCCGCCTGGGCGAACACCGGCGGGGAATCGCCGACCGCGCCAAAATCGACGCTGCCGACATTCATCGCCTCCATCATCGGAGGTCCCGACGAGAACTCGACCCATTTCACCTCGATGCCCAAGGGCGCGAAATGTTTTTCCAGGGCGGCCTGCTGACGCGTGATAACCAGCACGCCGGTCTTCTGGTAGCCGATACGAATTTCCTTTACCGCGCCTTGTGACGTTCCTTGTGCTTTGGCACTCGAAGCGAATGCGGCGACTGCCGCAGTTCCAACGGATAGTTTGAGAAAGTCCCGACGTTGCATCCGACACTCCAGGCCGCGTGCGGCCGTCCTTCATTCGTGCTCGGGAATGATGGTGCGGCTGATCGGAAGTGTCGAGACGCGCGGAAAAATAGCGATGCAAGCACTGCAGGCGTGGCAGAGCGCATGATTAATCTTTCAATCCACGGAGCGAATGCAGGGGATATTTTTCCGCACGCGAATGTGAAAAACGCACGCGCCCGACCGAGAATTTAACAAATCGCGAAAACAACCCCATGCACAGTAGCCGGGGGGTGCGAAAACAATAACTTACGCTTATCCGAAATTTGTTTTGACTCGTCGGGCAAAACAGGAGCAGGATGGCATCATAGCGGCGTTGCGGATGGACCGGTCCCTGCCGGCCTAATGCAGCCATCTCACGGGCAGATTTTGCAGCCCGCGAAAGGCCCAGCCGCCGATCCGCACCGGTTCGTCGTCGGCGATCTCGAGCCGGCTGGCACGGGCGAACAAGGTCGGCAGTGCGACGTCGGCGATCATGGCGCGCGAGGCCCAGGCGCCGGCGCAGAAATGCGGGCCAGCACCGAAAGCGACACTCTTGGCCGTATCACGCCGCACGTCGAACTGGTCGGCGCGCACGAAGTGCTTCTCATCGCGATTAGCGGAGCCGAACATGAGGAATACGCGTTCATCGGTTTCGAATGCGACGTCTCGGATCGTCCACGGCTTTGCGATGCGTCGCGGCGACATGCCGATCGGCGAGATCCAGCGGGCATATTCCTCGAACGCCTGGAGCCAGGTCACCTCGCCCTGGCGCACGAGATCGAGCTGGTCGGGATGGCTCAGCAGTGCCCAAACCGTGCCGGCGATCGCTTTGCGCGGCTCGTTCTGGCCGCCGGAGATCGCAAGTTTGACATTCGCGCGCACGCTCTCCATCGCCATCCCTGAGGCGAGGAGCACGCCGAGGATGCTCTGGTCGGGATGCTTGCGCATCACCGGCAGGATGTCGTCGATCGCCGCATCGATGCCCGACGTCGCCGCATGGCAGCGCGCCTCGACGGCTGCGTCGCCGCTGTAATTGGCGATGCCCTCGATCATGCCCTGTGACCAGGCGTCCATGTCCGTAAAGCCGATATTGGTGAGGCCGGTGATCGACTTCAGGCATTCGCCGGAGAACGGCAACGCGAAGTCGCGCATGAAATCGATCCGCCCCGGCGCGATCGCGTCGATGATGCGATCGGCATGGGCCTGGAACAGTGCGGTCCAGTGCGCCTTCACCGTCTTCGGCGACACCGTTGGAAACATCGCGCGGCGCTCGACCTGGTGCGCATCGCCGTCCTTGCGCATCATGTTGTGGCCCATCAGCCGGTTCATCAGGCCTGCGGGCTGGTGCGAGGAGAACACGTCGATCTGCTTCTCGGAGATCGAGATGTCGTCGCGGCTCGTCAGCAGCGTCGAGCCGAGCTGCGGCACGAAGGCGATCGGCGCCTCCTTGCGCATCTTGGCGAGCATCGGATAGGGGTCGGCCCAGAACGCGGCCGGGTCGATGTCGATGCGCGGCGCCGTGCTCAAGCTTCGCTCCATTGCTGTTCGCCGCCAATGTTAGCGGCTTCAGGAGGCGCCGTCTGTCCCCAGCGATTGGGACAGCTTCAGTTCAGGCCGCGCGGGCCGGCGAGCAGGCGCAGCACGATCGCAAACAGCTCGCTTTGTGACGAGATGCCGAGCCGCTCATAGGCGCGCTTGCGGTAGGTCAGCGTCGAATGCAGGCTGATGCCGAGTGCCTGCGAGATCGCCTCGGAGCTGAAGCCGGAGAGGATGCGCCGGCAAACGTCCTGCTCGCGCGGGGTGAGGCTGGCGAGCGGCGCACGCGTCGCGAAGAGCGCGGCGAGAGACTGCTCGGTCGTCGCCGACGAGCCGTGCTGGAAGTGGCGTGCCACGCTCGCACTGATGGCCGGCGCGATGGCCTGAAGCCGCGCACGCTGCGCGTCGCTGAAGCGGCCCTGGACAGCGATGCGATAGAAATTGACGTAGAAGCAGGTCTCGTCGACCCAGATCGCGGTCGCGCATTTGTCGACGATGCCGGAATCCACAAAGAACAGTTTTCGGTAGCGGGCGCCGTACATGCGCGGCGCGAAGGAGGGCAACACGAGCGTCGCGCGGCCCTCGCCTTCGAACAGCGCATCGCGGTTGGGATCGGATTGGTGGAACTGGCCGGCATAGGCGGCGCCGAGATCGCCGCCGATCGGGATGTTGCCGGCATCGAGCAGGCAATGTGCGGCGCCCGCGCGGCTCAGCGCGAACACCATGCAATGCCCGACGCCGGCCTGCCCGCGCAGCGTATCGATCAGGATATCAGGGAAATCCGGACGACCGATGGCAAGCACCGCGGACGTGACATCGCCATCTGCCGGATTTGCGGGCGTCCCGTGAGGGCGCATCGTTTTCTCCCCATCGTCTTTTGACGAAATTTATCAGCAATGGCCGCGCAGCGGAAGGCGGGTGTCGCCGGATATCTGCCGTAACGTCGCCAAGCCAGGCGGACGAAGGGGGCTCCTCAGTTGGCACTTTTGCGCAAAATCTTGTCCATCGCTTTTCCCTTGGCCAGCTCATCGATCAGCTTGTCCAGGTAGCGGATCTCTCGCATCGTCGGCTCTTTGACATCCTCGACCCGGACGCCGCAAACCACGCCCTTGATCAGGGCTCGCGAAGGATTGATCTTGGGGGCTTTCGCAAAGAAGGTTTCGAAGTCCGTCCGCTGTTCCAGTTGGGCTTCCAGCTCCTTCTGACCATAGCCTGTCAACCAGGAGATGACCTGATCGACCTCTGCTTTGGTGCGTCCTTTCTTCTCCGCCTTCGCAACGTAAAGCGGGTAAACGCTTGCGAAGCTGGTGGTGTAGATCCGGTGTTTTGTCATGAGCACTCCGGGATCGCTTGTTGCAGGACGTGACACCCTACCCCGCCGCCGCCTTCGCCGGCGCAACGCTGACGGCGAGCTTACCGTAACGGTCGGTAAAGGCCTCCGTGTCGATTTCCTCGAGCTTGATCTCGCCGCTCATGACGCCCTGCTTCCAGGCGGTCTGCGCCGGATCGTTCTGGAATTCCGGCATCACCTCGCGGCCGAACAGCTCCAACGATTCGCAGATGTGCTCGTGGCTGTTCTTGCCCGCCTGGTTGAGCAAAATGACCTGATCGATGTGCGAGCCCTGGAAGCGCTTCAGCTTCCTGCGGATCGTCTCGGGCGAGCCGATCAGACCGCCGCGCAGCGCGGCCTCCTGCGCCTCCGGATTGTCGCGCTTCCACTTGTTGTACTCGTCCCACATGTTGACGGTGTAGGGCGCGGGACGCTGGCGATTCTGCGAGGCGCCGTAGAAGCGCAACGCGAACTGGAAGAAGGTGGCACCATCGGCGCGGGCGCGGGCCTCCTCGTCCGTCTTCGCGCACATGAAGAACGACACCAGCGCCATGTTCGGGTTGATCTCGTAGTCGGCGAGCTTGGCGAGGCGCTTGGTCATGGCGTTGTAATAGGCGTGCACCCAGGCATGCGCGGCATCCGCGCTAACGAACTGGAAGCCGAGCGCGCCAAAGCCATGGCGGCCGGCGCGCTCGATGGTCTGTAATTGCGAGCAGGCCATCCACAATGGCGGATGCGGCTTCTGTACCGGTTTCGGCACGACGTTGCGCAAGGGGATGTCGAAATATTTGCCGTGATGCTCGCTGCCCGCGTCCTTGAACATCGGGAAGATCGCGGCGACGGCTTCCTCGAACACCTCTTTCTTGGTCTCCATGTCGCGGCCGAACGGCGTGAGCTCGGTGATGGAAGCACTCTCGCCCATGCCGAATTCACAGCGGCCGTTGGAGAGCAGGTCGAGCACCGCGACGCGCTCGGCGACCCGTGCCGGGTGGTTGGTCGTGAGCTGGAGGATGCCGTGGCCGAGCCGGATGTTCCTGGTGCGCTGGCTCGCGGCTGCGAGAAATGATTCCGGCGAGGGCGAGTGGGAGTACTCTTCGAGAAAATGATGCTCGACGACCCAGGCGTGGTCGTAGCCAAGGCTGTCGGCCAGTTCCATCTGCGAGAGCGCGTTCTGATAGAGGCTGAGCTCGTCACCGGCCACCCATGGCCGTGGCAGTTGCAGCTCATAGAAGATGCCGAACTTCATGACGCCTCTCCCAAGTTTTCTTGAGTTTTCTTGCCGCTTATATTTTTGTTGCGGGCATCTTAATGGGTGGGGCGGCGCTGTCTACGCAGTCGCAATTCCGTCTTGCGGGAGAAGGTGCTTTTCGGCGCGGCGGCCATTCAGGACCACACCGATGAAGGTAAAGCGCACCAGCAGATGATAGCTCGCCAGCATCGGAGGAAGCGCGACGACGAGAAGAACGCCGAACTTGATCAGCCCGGGCCAGTCGAGCTGCGACAGCGCGACCTGCAGCGCCATCACGATCGGCAGGTGGATCAGATAGAGCCAGTAGGATGCATCGGCGAGGTAGCGCCACGTCCGACTGAAGCCGGACATGAAGCGGAGCGCGAGGCCGATGACCGCGAAGGTCGAAATCCATATCGCCGGCGCATACAGGATCACGGAGACAAGCCGGAGCGTGGCGAAGCCGAAAGGCAGTTTCGGTGCACCCGGCGCAGACGTCATCGCCCCAACCAGCACGAAACTGATCAGGATCAGAGTGATTGCGAGCAGAAGATGCGGCAGCCAGCGCCGCTCAATCAGCCGCAGCAGATCGATCTGCCGATGCAGCAGCCAGCCGATCGCGAATGCGGTGCCGAAGCCGATCCAGGCCTGCGCGTTGGTGATGAGCGATTGATCCGGCGTCCTCACGCCCATCACGTTGATCCAGCGTTGATCGAGACAGAAGGCGATGCCGATCGGGATTGCCAGAACCAGGGGGGCCAGCGGATTTCGCATGATCCGCGCGAAGGCACGGTCGATCACCGCTCGCCACCCGCCTGACGCATCTAGCCAGACAAATGCGCCGCGCAGGAGCAGAACGGCGACATAAAGCTCCAGCAGCACATAGATGAACCAGAGATGGGTCAAGGGGAAATTCGGCAGCACCGGTGGCCAGCTGCGGGACCAGCCGCCGTTCGGGAAATGAGACGCCCAGATCGCGATGAAGTACATGGGCGTGAACAGGATCGGCCAACCGATCACGAGCGGCAGCCCGATTCTCAGGAGCCTGTCGCGGACGAAGCCCCTAACGCCCCGGCGATGAAAGCTCATGCGGGCGAAAAAACCCGCCATCAGGAAGAAAGTCGTCATCCGGAAGACGTGGATGGTGAAGGTCAGCAGGCCCAGGAGCAGGCTTGGATGGGTGTCCTGGATGAACCAGAACCGGGGCGTGGCGGGCACGAACGACATGGCCGCGTGCAGGACGATGCCGAGCAGCAGGGCGCCGCCCCTGAGTGCATCAAGAGCGTGCAGCCGTTCCGATGCAGGGGTGGCGGCGGTCGAAGGTGACATGGGTGGGCTCATTCGGCTGGCGAGAGGATCTGCCGGACAGTCTGCCCAATCGGCACAGGGCGTTCTCGCCTGATCCAAAAATCGGCTAGCCGATTTCGCGGCGCGGCTGGCTGAGTTCAGCGCTGTCGGGCCGGCTCAGCGCCTCACGCCGGAATTCGGTCGGGGTCATGCCGGTTTCGGCCTTGAACGCGCGATTGAAAGGTCCGATCGACTGGAAGCCCGCATCCATGGCGATGGTCAGCACCGGGACCTCCCGCTGCGTCCCGTCGGACAGCGCCAGCCTGGCGTCCTCGATACGGTAGCGATTGAGGAAAGCATTGAAGTTGCGATAGCCCAGCCCTTCATTGATCGCTTGACGCAGCCGATGCTCGGGAACGTCGAGCCGCCCCGCGAGCGCTCCGATGGCAAGCCCCTCCTGCCGGTAGGTTCGCTCCACCGTCATCAGATGGTCGAGACGCCGGAGCAGGATCGGGTCGACAACGACCCGCCCCGCGGCGGCGCGATCGGCGGCCGGGGCTTGCCTCCCCGCCTCGCCGGATGCGATCGCGGCCGTGGCGTCGTTGACGGCCATCGCCGGCGCGCTGAACAGGCCGAGGCCGGCAAGCATGGCCACCACGAACAGCCCGAGCGCGGCCGGGCGCGCCGGGAACCGCGACGGGAATTGCGGCGAAGCCGGCGACGGCGACGGTCGCGATGAGCACGACATTGATCGCAAGCATCGCCAGCCGCAGTCGGCGTCGCCGCGCGACCAGATCGGCTCGCCAGGTCTTGACCGTCTGAACCGCGGCAGCGAGGGCCAGCACCAGGGTGGCCAGGGCCAGGACTCGCCCGCCTGCGCCGGCCAAAGCGGGCCAGTTCGCCCAGCCCAGCGTGATCGCAAACCCGAAAGCCACGATGCTCAGCCACAGCGCGCCGTGCCAACGCCTCAGCACAAAATCGTCGTCGAACGCCGCGCGCGCCCACAGCCAGAAGACCGCAGGCTGCGCGGACAGGATCGGCAACGTCCACCACCAAGCCGTTTTGGGCAGGCTGGGCGCCGTCGCGATCGCATAGAATATGCCGCCTGCGCACATCGCGATGCCCAGAAAAGCCTGTTGGCCGGTCGCACGACGCAGCAATGCCACGAGAACGATCAACAGGAACACGCTGCTCGCCGCGCCGCGAAGTCCGAGATCGATCGCCGTCAGCCCTGCCGCGTTCACCACTCGTATCCCCGTTCGATGCCAAACTGTCGCATCGCCTTCGCACGGGTACAACCCAAACTTGCGCTTGTGGTCTGGCCGCGGCCATCATCGCAGCTCGACGGATTGATCCAGATCAAGGCGTCAGTGGCCATGCTGCATCTAAGGTGCGGCAAGGCAACGGCCCGGATGCCGTCCCAATCCCCACATTTCAGACGAGACCGAACATGTCGGCCCCCGACGACGCGACTTCGCGCGTGCGCCGTAAGCGCATGGAGATTTTCGCATTCCTGTTCCTGACCGCGATCGTGATGCCCGTCCTTGCGGTCGGAACGGTGGGCTCCTACGGGCTCGGCGTCTGGATCTACCAGATGTTTGCCGGCCCTCCCGGCCCGCCGCCCTCCCCGCATTGATCTCCTCGAAGCGAAAGACAGGCATCATGGCCGAATCCAAACTCAACCGCCGCGCATTGATCACCGGCCGGGTGCTCAGCGCCGACCGCCTCGTCGCGCCGCCCGGTTGCGAAATCGCCAGCATCATCGTGCAGGCGCGCCCCGAGCGGCTCGCCGCACTCGAGGCCGCGATCACTGCCCTTGCCGGCTGCGAGATCCACGGCCGCGACCCGCGCGGCAAGCTCATCGTCGTGACCGAAGCGCCTGATGCCGGCAGCCTCGGCACCCTGCTCAACACCATCCAGTCGCTGCCCGACGTCTATTCCGCAGCGCTCGTCTTCCACGCCATTGAAACCGCCTGAGTCAGGAAGAGCCATTATGACATCGCCAAAGCTCGACCGCCGCCAGATGCTGAAGCTCGAGGCCGCCGCCATCGCGGCCGCCGCTGCGGGCATGCCGGCACCGGCGCTCGCCGCAAACCTCGTCGCCGAGCGCGACGTGGCCGAACTGAAATGGGACAAGGCCGCCTGCCGCTTCTGCGGTACCGGCTGCTCGGTGATGGTCGCGACCAAGAACAATCGCGTCGTCGCCACCCACGGCGATATCAAGGCCGAGGTCAATCGCGGCCTCAACTGCGTCAAGGGCTACTTCCTCTCCAAGATCATGTACGGCCACGATCGCCTGACGCAGCCGATGCTGCGCAAGACGGCAGGCAAATACGACAAGAACGGCGAGTTCACGCCCATCTCCTGGACCGAAGCCTTCGACATCATGGAGGTGAAGTGGAAGGAGGCGATCAAGAAGCGCGGGCCGAACGGCGTCGCCATGTTCGGCTCCGGCCAGTGGACGATCTGGGAAGGCTACGCGGCCTCAAAGCTGTTCAAGGCCGGCTTCCGCACCAACAACATCGATCCCAACGCGCGCCACTGCATGGCCTCCGCCGTGGCCGGCATGATGCGCACCTTCGGCATCGACGAGCCGGCCGGCTGCTATGACGACATCGAGGCCACCGACGCCTTCGTGCTGTGGGGCTCCAACATGGCGGAGATGCATCCGATCCTGTGGACCCGCCTCGCCGACCGCAGGCTCTCCGCGCCGCATGTCCGCGTCGCCGTGCTCTCGACCTTCGAGCACCGCTCGTTCGACCTCGCCGACATCGGCATGGTGTTCAAGCCGCAGACCGATCTCTATCTGCTGAATGCCATCGCCAACCACATCATCAAGACCGGCCGGGTCAACAAGGACTTCGTTGCCGCGCATACCATCTTCAGGCGCGGCCAGACCGACATTGGCTATGGTTTGAGGCCCGAGCATCCGTTGCAGAAGAAGGCAACAGGCGCGGCGAAGGCCAACGATTCCACCGAGATGAGCTACGACGAGTACGTCAAGTTCGTTTCGGAGTACACGCTGGAGAAGGCGGCCGAGATGTCGGGCGTGCCGCTCAACCGGCTGGAGGCGCTGGCCGAGCTCTATGCCGACCCCAAGACCAAAGTGGTCTCGTTCTGGACCATGGGCTTCAACCAGCACACCCGCGGCGTCTGGTGCAACAACCTCGTCTACAACATTCATCTGTTGACCGGAAAGATCTCCTCGCCCGGCAACAGCCCGTTCTCGCTGACCGGCCAGCCCTCGGCCTGCGGCACCGCGCGTGAGGTCGGCACTTTCTCGCACCGCCTGCCTGCGGACATGGTGGTCACCAACAAGGAACACCGCACCAAGACCGAGCACATCTGGCAGCTGCCCGAAGGCACCATTCCCGACAAGCCCGGCGCGCATGCCGTGCTGCAAAGCCGCATGCTGAAGGACGGCCTGATCAACGCCTATTGGGTGCAGGTCAACAACAACCTTCAGGCTGGTCCCAACGCCAACGAAGAGACCTATCCGGGCTTCCGCAATCCCGACAATTTCATCGTGGTTTCGGACGCCTATCCGTCGGTCACCGCGCTCGCCGCCGATTTGATCCTGCCGACCGCGATGTGGGTGGAGAAGGAAGGCGCTTACGGCAATGCCGAGCGGCGTACGCAGTTCTGGCATCAACTCGTCGCTGCCCCGGGCGAGTCGAAGTCCGATCTCTGGCAGCTCATGGAATTCTCAAAGCGCTTCAAGATCGAGGAGGTCTGGCCCGAGGAGCTGATTGCCAAGAAGCCGGACGTGCGCGGCAAGACGCTGTTCGACGTGCTCTACAAGAACGGCCATGTCGACAAGTTTCCGGTCTCCGACATCGAGCAGGGCTACCTCAACGACGAGTCCAAGGCGTTCGGCTTCTACGTCCACAAGGGCCTGTTCGAGGAATACGCCACCTTCGGCCGCGGCCACGGCCACGACCTCGCGCCGTTCGACACCTATCACCGCGAGCGCGGCCTGCGCTGGCCTGTCGTCAACGGCCAGGAAACCAAATGGCGTTTCCGCGAGGGCAGCGACCCCTACGTCAAGCAGGGCACCGACGTGCAGTTCTACGGCTATCCCGACGGCAAGGCGCGCATCTTCGCCCTTCCCTACGAGCCGCCGGCGGAATCGCCCGACAACGAATATCCCTACTGGCTCTCCACCGGCCGGGTGCTCGAGCACTGGCATTCCGGCACCATGACGCGCCGGGTGCCCGAGCTCTACAAGGCCTTCCCCGAGGCCGTGTGCTTCATGCATCCCGACGACGCGCAGGAGGCGAAGATCCGCCGCGGCGACGAGGTCAAGGTGGTCTCCCGCCGCGGCTTCATCCGTGTCCGCGTCGAGACCCGCGGCCGCGACCGGCCGCCGCGTGGCCTGGTCTTCGTGCCGTGGTTCGACGAATCCAAGCTGATCAACAAGGTGACGCTGGACGCCACCGATCCGATCTCGCTGCAAACCGACTACAAGAAGTGCGCCGTGCGCATCGAGCGGGTGAACGTGTCATGATGAAACGATTTGGAGTAGCGCTGCTCGCAGTCGCGATCGCAGCCGGCGCGAGTTCGCTGACCGCGCAGACGGTGACGTCAGGCCTGCGCGGCCCGACCCCGCTCAACGACGAAGGTCCGGCGCCGCCGATGCTGCCGAACCGCAACACCTCCGAAAGGGAAGTGCGCAACTATCCGGAACAGCCGCCTGTCATTCCGCATACGATCGACGGCTATCAGATCGACCTCAACGGCAACAAGTGCCTGTCCTGCCATGCGCGGGCGCGCATCGCGGAATCGCAGGCGCCGATGGTCTCGATCACCCACTTCATGGATCGCGACGGCCAGTTCCTGGCTTCGATCTCGCCGCGCCGCTTCTTCTGCACGGAATGCCACGTGCCGCAGAACACCGCCAATCCGCCGGTCAGCAACGACTTCACCGACATCGACACGCTGCTGTCGCGCGCAAGCCCCGGTGGCCGCCGATGACGACGATCGCTGATGAGCCCGACGAGGGAATGAAGGCCAAACGCGGCTTCGTCACGCGAAGCTGGGACTTTGCGCGCGAGCTCTGGCAAGTGCTGATCCGTCCGAGTTCGGTGTTCGGGCTCGGCGTGCTGGTGCTGGCGGGCTTCATGGCCGGCGTGATCTTCTGGGGCGGCTTCAACACCGCACTGGAATTGACCAACACCGAAAAATTTTGCACCGGCTGCCACGAGATGAAGGACAACGTCTTCGCCGAGCTGAAGTCGACCATCCACTTCGCCAACCGCTCCGGCGTGCGCGCGACCTGTCCGGATTGCCACGTCCCGCACAACTGGACCGACAAGATCGCCCGCAAGATGCAGGCCTCCAAGGAGGTCTGGGGCAAGATCTTCGGCACGATCGACACCCGCGAGAAATTCCAGGATCACCGGCTCGAGCTGGCGGCGCATGAATGGGCGCGCTTCAAGTCCAACGATTCGCTGGAATGCCGCAACTGCCACAGCGCCGATTCCATGGACATCACCAAGCAGTCGCCGCGGGCCTCGGTCGCCCATCAGCGCTTCCTGTTCACCAAGGAAAAGACCTGCATCGACTGCCACAAGGGCATCGCCCACCATCTGCCCGACATGCGCGGCGTTCCCGGCTGGCAGTAGGGCGCCCCGCCCGGCTTGAACCGGCGGTGCGAATGGTTAGTTTTGGGGCTGGCGAATCGCTCCGTTTCGCCCCCTCCTCAAGACAGACATGGCCACATTCACCCCGCATCAGGATGCCGCGCTCAAGGCCGTTGGCGACTGGCTCAAGGCCAAACCCGGCCGCAACGGCACGCCGCCGGTGTTCCGCCTGTTCGGCTATGCCGGTACCGGCAAGACCACGCTGGCGCGGCACATCGCCGATGGCGTCGATGGCGAGGTGAAGTTCGCCGCTTTCACCGGCAAGGCGGCGCTGGTCATGCGCAACAAGGGTTGCGACGAGGCCTCCACCATCCATTCGCTGATCTACCGCACCCGCGAATCCGGCGAGGAGCAGCCGAGCTTCGAATTGTGGGACGACGCCCCGGCCTCGAAGGCCAAGCTGATCGTGATCGACGAATGCTCGATGGTCGATGCCGAACTGGGCCGCGACCTGATGTCGTTCGACTGCCCGCTGCTGGTGCTGGGCGATCCCGCCCAGCTGCCGCCGATCCAGGGCGGCGGCTTCTTCACCAATACCGAGCCGGACGCGATGCTGACCGAGGTGCACCGCCAGGCCCAGGACGACCCGATCGTGCGGATGTCGATGGACGTCCGCGAGGGACGCGAGCTCGACATCGGCCGCTACGGCGAGAGCGAGGTGGTGTCGCGCAAGGAGCTCGATCCTGATCGCGTCATGGCCGCCGACCAGGTGCTGGTCGGCCGCAACAACACGCGGCGCGCGTACAATATGCGGGTGCGCCAGCGCCAGAACATCGAGGACGTCTTCCCCGTCGCCGGCGACAAGCTGGTCTGCCTGCGCAACAATCGCAAGAAGGGCCTGTTCAATGGCGGGCTTTGGCGCGTGAAGTCGCGCAACACCTCGCGCTCGAAATCCCGCATTCTCAGCATGAGGCTGTCGCCGGACGAGGATCTCGGCCACAAGGTGACGAAGGTCTCGGTGCGCGCCGATTGCTTCGAGGGCGGCGTCGAGGCGATCGCCTGGGAGCAGCGCAAGCCCTATGACGAGTTCGACTACGGCTACGTGCTGACCGTGCACAAGTCGCAGGGCTCGCAATGGGACGACGTCGTGCTGTTCGACGAGAGCTTTGCGTTTCAGGAGAGCCGGGCGAGGTGGCTGTACACGGGCATCACGCGGGCGGCGAAGCGGCTGAGCATCGTCGTTTGATGTCGCGCTGCCGTAGGGTGGGCAAAGGCGCAAAGCGCCGTGCCCACCATCTCTTCACAGAAGAATAGAAACGGTGGGCACGCTTCGCTTTGCCCACCCTGCGGCACCGGCATCGCGGCTCACTTCCCCACAACGAAATAAAAATCCTCTCTTCCCGGCGGCGAGCCGTACGAGAACGGCTGCTGCACGTGCTTGGTCACGAGCCAGACGTCGTCGCGGACGATGTCGAACAGTTTTCGGATCTCGACGCGCGGCACCTTGATTTCGCGGGCGAGCGCGGTGGCGAACGGGCTGTCGGCGCCGCCGTCGCCGTCCATCGCGGTCTCGCCGTGCTTGGCGGCGTAGACCACCATGAAGCCGGCGCCGGGTTCGATGTTGGAAAAGCCCTTGTCCACCAGCTTCAGCGACAGCGTGTGCTGCATGGTCGGCGCGAACGGATTGTCGCGGCAGGCATCCAGCATCACCAGACGTACTTTTCGCGCCGCGCCTACCGCCGCGATCACCTGCTCCAGCGCAACCGCCTGGGTCTCGGCGTCCCTGTCGGCGGCAAGCTTGGCATCGACGGGAACGAGGTAATTGACGCCGCCGATCTCGAAACCGTGGCCGGCGTAATAGACCACTGCCCAATCCGCCTTCTCCGCCTCGGCCGCAAACGCCTGCAACGCTTCGAAGAACTTGTCGCGGGTGAGATCGCTGACGGATATCACGGTCTGGAAGCCGACATCGCGCAGCGCGGCTGCGATCATTTTCGAGTCGCGGGGCGGATTGGGCAAGGCGTGGACGTTCTTGTAGGCGCCGTTGCCGATCACGAGCGCCACGCGGCGTCCCGTTGATCCGGCTGGCGCCTGCGGTGTCAGCGCGGCCAATCGCTCCTGCGCGATCGCGCGGGCACGCGCGACATCGAACTCGTCGAACTTCGTCAGCGAATAGGCCGCCGCGCGATAGTCGGCACGGGCCTGGGCAAGATCCTTCTTGCGCTCGTAGATCTGGCCGCGGCCTGAATGTGCGCGGACATTGTTCGGGTTGATCTGGATCGCAATGTTGTAGTCCTTCAGCGCCGCTTCGAAATCGCCCTTCAACATGTTGACGTCGGCGCGATTGTTGATCGCGTACGCGTTCTTCGGCTGCTTCTCGATCAGGCCGTTGCAGTCGGCGAAGGCCTGGTCGTACTTGCCCATCATGCCGTAGGTGATGCAGCGGTTGCCGGTGATCTGCTGCGCGGCCGGTTCGATCTTCTCGGCCTCCGCGAAATCGGCGAGCGCGCCGTCAAAATCCTTCATCAGCGTGCGCACGCGGGCGCGGTTGGTGTAGCCGAGCAGAAACTTGGGCGCGTATTTGATCGACAGGTTGAAATCGTCGAGCGCGCTTTGCAGCGCACCCCGGCGCAACTGGATGATGCCGCGGTTGTTGTAGGGGACACCGTAGGTCGGGCGCTTCTGGAGCGCGAGGTTGTAGTCCGCCATCGCATGGTCGTCCTGGCCCGTCCGCTCATAAGCGAGGCCGCGCAAATTGAGCGTGACGACGTTGTCGGGATCGAGGTCGACGGCCATGGACAACGTCTCGATCGCGTGGCCGTAGTCGCGCTTGTTGATCAGCGTATTGCCGCGCACGGAAAGCGCGATGCCCTTGTCCTTGCCGGTGACGCGATCGGCATTGAGCAGTTTGTCGCAGGCCTGCGCCCTCGCCTGCGCATCTGCCTGGCGGTCGCGGCAAAGGGCGAGGTCGTCGCCGGGTTGCGGTTCGGCCGCCGCGATCGAGCTCCAGCCGGCCAGGACGGCGAGCACGGGGACGAAGGTCAGGGATACGAGGCGCAGCATGTTGTCAGGTCAGCTCCAGCCATCATTCTTTAGGTCGATCACCGATCGCACCGGTTCATCTAGCGCGGAGTTCCGGTCCTCGCCAAGCCAAGCTGCTCCAGGCGGCGCGTTTCACAGACTCGTGTCCGTCCGGCCGTAACAATCGCCCGGTCCGCCCGTATCTCGAATGTCCGAAATTGCCGGGCAGGCTGTTCGCCCGGCCCCAACCGCCCTAGACTGTCAGACCTTCGGAAAGAGGATCGCCATGCGCCGACCTGCCCTCCTGTCCCTGCTCGCCGCAACCACCGCCCTGACGCTGGCTTTTGCCGCGCCGACCCGGGCCGCAGAGGATGCGGTCGTGATCCCCGCTCCCGCCGTTGACGCGGCGCCCGCCAGCGGGATCCAGACCGCAGTGATCGCCGGCGGCTGCTTCTGGGGCGTGCAGGGCGTGTTCCAGCACACCGCGGGCGTCGTCAACGCGGTCTCCGGCTATGCCGGCGGCACCAAGGCGACGGCCGACTACCAGACCGTCTCGAGCGGCCGGACCGGCCACGCGGAATCGGTCGAGATCAAATACGACCCGAAGAAGATCTCCTATGGCAAGATCCTCCAGATCTACTTCTCGGTGGCGCACGACCCGACCCAGCTCAACCGGCAGGGCCCCGATAGCGGGACGCAATATCGCTCGGCGATCTTCACCACTTCCGACGAGCAGAAGAAGGTGGCCGAAGCCTATATCGCCCAGCTCAACGGCGCCAAGGTCTTCAGCAAGCCGATCGCGACCAAGGTCGGGGCGCTTGAGGCGTTCTATCCGGCGGAGGCCTATCACCAGGATTATCTGACGCTGCACCCGAACCAGCCCTATATCGCCTACAACGACCTCCCGAAGGTCGAGAACCTGAAAAAGCTGTTCGCGGATAACTATATCGAGA
>NZ_JBVVPT010000052.1:0-30918 GCF_055811715.1 Bradyrhizobium sp. WSM4872
TTCTTAACAACGAGCGTCTCGCCGTCATAAGTCTTCTGAATATTCCAAAACCTAACAAACGCATCGTGTGTGCGTGGCATTACCCCCTCTTTCTCGTGACGAGCTCCGAGCGCACCGCCAAGCACCGCCGGACGACCGAGCGTACCTTTTTCAGCGCTCGGACTACGCAAGAGGGGCGACGCTTGCATGAGGCGGTTGCTGCGAATCGAGTGACTCATTAGTTCCTCACCTGCCTTTTGCCTCGCGACACTCTCCGACGGAGCGTTTTTCTTTGTCGCGATTATTAGCCGTCCCTCCAGCTGGATTTCTCCGATATCACGCTCGTAATCGCCGAAATTCTGCGCATTACCCAACAATGCGAAGCTTTTTATGTCTTCCACCAGCTCGGCCGGAGTGATCAAGGCGCGAAAGCAACAGGCTCGCGTTGCATTTCCCAATGTACAGGTTCATGCGTTTGCGCGGTGGCACGCGACGACTTGCGGCCGCAGGAATGAAGGGTTCGCAGGTGTCCTCCTGTCCGTGGCGGTCCGCGTCTTGCTCGCCCGCGTAAGGTCAACGCAATCGTGACGTAAGTCCGGCACGCTAACCGGATTACAATTAAGGTGCGCCGCCCGCGCCTGCGAGGAGCTTGTGGTCCTCCCAATGTTCCGCATTGATTGCTTTCAGTAGGTGTTGCCATTGTCGCAATCGCACGAGCCCTTCGCGGACTGGGCTCGCCATCGCTAGCGCGGCTCTCGTGGTAGCATTCCTGTGCATCGGATCAGGCATGGTCCGGCAGTCATCAAAGATGACGCCGTCGGTGCCCGATTCTAGCGTCTTCAACAATGCGCACCGGGCACGGCTTTACGCGGACACGAATGGTTGCCCCAACTTGCATAAAAAAGCCTCCGGCGGGCATGCCGGAGGCCTTATTGGAGGTTTAACTAAGGTTTATAGAGTCGGTGCGTTTTCTCCTTCGCTAGTTTGACAGGAAGCTCACCAATTACGCTGTGCTCGAAGCAACAACGTCAGGGTGTTCTGGTCTTTCAGCTCGTATACGGTAGCGGGCTTGGCGATACCGGACTGGAGTGGGAGCGCGACTGTGCTTCCGCTCGCAAACTTCTGGTCCAGCATCGTGTACGAGAGGTCGGCCGTGAAGGTCAGGTTCTTGACCGGCGTCCATCGCGTGACCAAACCAACCACACCATAGTTGAAGTCTGGGTTACAGCCTGCTCGTCCCGTTGAGAGCGCAACGGTCGCAACGAGGGCACCGCAGATGTATCCCTTTGCTGTGTCATTATACCTGACAGCACCCAACCCGCCGTAGATGCTGGAATTCCAGTTAGGATTCCAGTTATGCGTGTAGCCGCCCTGGAAACCGTATGTAGTGGTCAGCTCTTGGCCAGAGCCAGTGACAAACACCGAGTCAGAGACACCCGCGAGGCCGAGACTCTGGTAAGCACCTGGAAGGCCAGTGCCACCATACATCGCGAAGCTGGTCGACATGTACTGCTGGAAGTTGTATCGGCTCGCACCGTTTGTATACACGCCGGACAAGTTGACCGTGTCACCCGGACCAGTAGGGATGTTTTTGATCGACAACGCAAGCTGACTGGCCCAGCCCCACTTGTCGTTCGGGTGACCGGTCGCTTCGTCGGCGCCATAGTAGGCAGCGTGATTGTCGTGCGCCGCGGCCGACGCCTGAATGAGACCCCAAGCCTGGTCTACTCGAAGCATCGCAACGAGATCGGGAGAGCGCGAACCACCGATGTCGTTGGCGCCGAACACCCCGCTTGCAAGACCTGCCGCGGTTGCGCCACTCACGTTCCAAATACTCGTTGTAGACTGAGCGACCTGATCCTCAGCAGACAAAGAGGCCGAGATCCCTTGACCGAAATCAAAAGTATACGCGAACTGATTCACAGGATTCCAGCCGCCACCGCCTGGCAGGCCATCGAAGCTGTTGGCCGGATAATTGGTCCAGGGCGAGGAGAACTGCGACTGCGCCTTACCGATTGTAAAGCCAGCGAATTGGATGAAAGCGTAGTAAACGCCGATGCTTCCGGCAGCGATCTGGGATGCAATCGACGTTGAATAGGACGTTGCGCCATTTGTAGCGGTTGTGCCCGCTCCGGAATAGCCCCCGGCGCTCCAAGTTTGCACACCCTCGAAAAAGGTACGAACCACGCCGTATTCAGTCGCGGTGCGTGTGTCGACGTTCAAGTCAAAGCGCGCCTGAGAAGTATAATAATTCCGGAGCCGATTCTGCGCGCCGGCCACGCCGCTGTCAGACGGAACAATGATCCCGTTCGTGCCCAACCCTAGCGAGATACGCATATAGCCACCGAGCTTGATGCAGGTGTCAGTGCCAGGGATGTAATAGAACCCCGCTCCATAAAGTGAGCAGATCCTCACATACTCGATAGGCCTCGCCTTAACCGGCAGATCGGCTGCTTGAGCTCCTGCGCCGGCGAACAATGCCGCAGAACCGAGAATAAGACCCTTCGTCAATTTCATAGTCGACCTCCGTTGGAAACGTCGTTTCCGTCCTTCAAAATCCGCCGGCGTTAGCCCGGCCTGACGGACAGGGGTGCTGGACGGAACGACCTTCGAGGCGCCCCCTCGCTGTCCAACCCTTTCTATCACCTACAATAATTATTTCTAGTAATTATCTTCGATCAGTAACATTTGGCGAGGCTATGTTGTTATCGCGCAACACCTCGGCTTGATGCCTTGACGTTGCACCTTACGCTCTGCCCATGTGCAAGTTTTTGCCCCAAAACGGCATCCGCGCGAGCTTTTCGTGGTGGTTTTGTCTAGGGAGTGGCCCTACGATCTGGAACAAAACTTAATCCAAATAATTCTTCGGAACAATTACTTTTGGCATGACCGCTATGTACTATCGCGGGGTTCTTCAGGCTACTTAAGACGGGTAGGTAGCGTTCACGCCGCCTTGCGGCGCGGCCGCCACCACCAGCGAAAAGGTTGAAAAACAAAAATGGCTGAAGCCGAACAATCCGATAAGGCCGTAAGGGACTTCATCTGGAACATCGTGGAGATCCACTCACAGCTCGAAGAGATCCATAAGAGCTGGGCTCAAATGCTCGGAATCACTGAAGCGCAGTGGTTGATCCTGATGGCTATTGCCGAGCTCGACGATGGGAGCGGCGTTTCTGGAACTGCAGTCGCAAACAAACTGCGCATCAATCCGCCGTTTGTTACTAATCAGACGAAAAGATTGGAGACCATGGAGTTTCTAGCCCGCACGACGTCGCCCGACGACGCACGATTCATACAGATGTCTCTCACGGAAACAGCGCGAGCGGAGATCGCAAAGCTGTCGATTAAGAGAAAGGCCCTCAATGCCACGATACTTGAAGGGGTGGACCAAACGACCATTGACTATCTCAATAAGCGGCTGTCCTTGCTCGCCAAGAACAGCCGCTTGGCATCTCAGAAGCTGAGTATTGGTGTTTTGTAGGCCGCGAGTCGATCGCCTTAAGAATTAGGCCTCTCGCGACGGGAGACCAGGTACTTGTTGGTAAAACTGCCGGATTTCTAGGATTGGTCATTGATGTGATGCTGATCTCGCCGCCTCGCTCGCCTATGACATACTCATGGCTCTCATTGCGGAGCCGGACCAAATGCAGTGATCAACCTCGGTACATCCTTGACAGCATGCAAGCTTGATACTCCCGCCTCTATTAGCATCTGTCCTGCGTCACCAATGTAATTGGCCGCGAGCTGCTGAATTCCCGATCCAATCGGTGAACTGACGTTACAAAGCGTGGACTGCACTAAGGGCATTGATGGCGATCTCGTTCATCGCAAGGTTTGCGCTCGCGAGCACGTCGTGCGTCGCTTCCAGAATTCCACTACATGATGGCGATCGGCATCGACTGTTCAAGGGACCTAAGCTTGTATGGGCTGCTGTTGCGAACTGTTCGCGAGCTTGCGATCCAGCCATCGGAAGACGCAGTCGTCTGAAATCGGAAAGTTTTCGATCTCGCGTAGCGGGAAGGCGCTCATCCGCGGCATCGTCACTTCGAGGTCGACCTGCGCGCGCTCGCAATCATTTTGAAGTCTGATCGCCTCCGACACGCTGACGACGCTGCGCCCACCGGCGACCACGAGAACCGGGCATTTCAAATGCCACACCATTTCCCTGCGACGAGTACAAACCAAGTGGTTGTCGGAACCAGCGGCCGTCGTCATCCAGCCGATCGTTGCGAGTAACCGAGTTCGATTCCAAAGCCCTCCGTCACAAACCGCTGCAGCAACACGGGAATCTGACCGCGCAAACTCAGTAGCTAAAACAGCGGACAGCCCCTCACCGTAGACGCCAACACGAGCAGCATCGACCTTGGGCTGAACCGACAAGAAATCCATGCAGCTAGATAAGAACAGATTCGACAAATCGCGGGCACGATTTGAGACGTCATCATGAGAAACAACGAGGATCGAAACGCCTCGTCCGACCATGAGAGGCAAGAGCCTTCCAAGCAACGTCTCCGCCCTCTCTTCCTCTCTGCTGACGCAAATAACTGCGGGGGCGCAGAATTCGCGATCACTGGGAGTCACGTAGTATGCCGAGGTTTCAGATTGATCCCACCGTGCGATTTGCACCCGCTCAATGTTCTGCTCTAGCGCTGATCCAAGCCGTTGAACTCCACCCTCGATCTTCGCTGAAATCTGCTTAGCGTCTGGATCATCTTCATCAATTAGTCGTCTAGCAACTTCGAACGCGGTTAGAGCACAGAGCCAGGCTTCCCGAGCCTGATCTGTCGCTCCTTTTTCAGCATTTAGATTGCCGTGAAGCGACTGAGCGTCTCCGAGTTCTGACCATCTTGTACCCCAGTGCTGCCAATGACTGGCATTCTGCACGTCAACGAATTGCAGACCGTCCAGGAAAGCTGCGGCATCGCGCCGTATGGACGCTAAATCGCCTAGGACAACGGGCCACGTAGCGCAATCCATCCGGTGCCCCCCTCGCTATACCCTCACCTATCGCTCGCGGTTTTCGAACAAGTCTCAGCCGATCGAGTAGCGATCCAGAAGGAGAGTCTGCCGAAAGAACGCTGGTCTTAGACTCGGACTTCTAAACATACGATATGGGCTCCCCGGAGGTGAAATGCCCCAATGTGAGCATTCGTACGTACGAAATCCTGCAAGTTACTGGCAAAACCCGTAGGTTTTATTGTAAGTCGGGCCACTCAGACCTCAGCGGGCAATCCACCATTGGCTTCGGTACAAAGTGGCAGGATGATAGCTTTGCGATGCTCCGCTTACGAACCTTGAGGCGCAGCACTCAGAGAAAAATAGGTATCCGGTCCCGCGCACAAAACAGTTCTGCTCTTCTTACTGGCGCAGAATTTCTCGACTTAGATCGGCTATTTTGGAGAATACCGACGTCGATTCGAGTTATATTTTCGTCATGGTATCGCAGAGCGGACGGTCGATTGGAATTCTCAACCTGGAGCGAGGAGTGCCAGCCGGCGCCTCACCGCCACCGCCGCGCCCGGGCTCTTTATTGAATCCATCTACCTTCAACTTTCCGGTTATTGCAGAAACTGTTGCAGGAGCTTGGGTTGAGAATGTGGTCCGCGGCGATCCCGGCCTTGAGCCGGCTTACGTCGCCGCGGCTCGGCGACTGGTTGGGCGTGGGGCAGTAGCGATCAGCTCCACCTGCGGTTTCTCGATCAGGCACCAACGCGCGATAGCCGCGTCTGTGGACGTACCGGTAGCAATGTCTAGCTTGCTCCTTATACCGACATTGCTCCGTCAAGTCCCCCCAGAGGCGAAGATCGGTGTGCTGACCTACGATTCGACACATTGTGGCGAAGAGTTGCTCGGAGTCGATGATCCAGGCGAGCGAGCGAGGATTGTCATCGGCGGGATTGAAGGCGGTAAGTTCTGGCACGACGAGTTGAAGCGTCCGCCGCCGCCGATCGACGTCGCGTCAATTGAGTCTGACGTTGGTGCACGGATCGAAGGCCTTCGCGACGCGTATCCTGAAATCGCGGCGATCCTATTCGAGTGCGCTGCGTTTCCGATGGTAGCGGCAGCGATCCGCCGTAGGGTGAAGTTGCCCGTCTACGATATCACCGACCTCTGCCGCCTGATGATCGCATCGGTTTCTTGAACGGCTTTATTGCATTGGACGACCGCTCACTCGCTCACTCGCGTGGCTAACAAAAGCACCGAAGTTTATCTTTTGTGAGATTGTTTCAGCCCGCTTTTTCTGAGGCCAGTTTAGAAAACCCCTGACGTCCCAATGCGGATCGGATACTCACTTTAGGTTTCCTCAATCGCTCTTCGGACGTACCCAAAAGCAAGCTGTCGCGATTTGATGATGTATGTCGTTCCGCCTGCAAGATTGGCGGCGACTTGTCTTTTTTGTGCAGTTCGAGGGGCATTTCGCGCTTTTTCGATCGTCGCGAGTAGCTAAGCGACTACTTAGTCCTCACAGAACCGGGCATCCGCCTTTCCCGCGCCCTGCTCTTCCGAGCATAACCGTGTCATTCTGCACCGATATGGGACTAGTGCGTGAATTCGAGAGTTTTGTTTGTGTCCACCATGCGGAACGGTTTCCTCGACGAGTCCATAACGTATCCGGTGGGCGGTTGCCGAACGGCGCTGAGTTCTGGCGCCGCTGAAGCGCGCACTTCGGACGCTCTCTGCGCGTTTTCGCGAGAGGCCCGCTGCGCATCGCTGTGAGGACGTTCGAGGCACCCCGGCGCCAATTTGATCCGCACGCGTGCGCGTGCCGATGCCGCGCGCTTCGGGCAAGACGGCCACGCCGGCTTGGCCGCTTGCGCTATTGCGGTGAGAATGGGCTGAACTTCGGAGGCGCGTGCGCGATGTCCAAGAATCGCTTTCATGCTCACCTCGGATCAAGCAGGTCGCACAAGGGCTTGTTTGTTCGTAGATGGAACGACGCTCGAACACATCAAGGGAAACGCCGCACCAGTTCCACTCCGCGTTTTCGTTCCCGATTTCATGTGTTGGCGCCGGGCACCGCCGGTCTGAATGAATGTTGTTTTGAGGCGATCTTTGGCATCCACGGCGAGGCCGACTCAAGGTGAGCGGAGATTCGAAGCAGCTCCGCTTCGCCTCCAAAGCAGGAGATCAGCTGCACACCAACTGGAAGCCCTTGTTCGGTCCAATGGAGCGGCAAGCTGGCGGCCGGTTGACCTGAAGCATTGATGATGGCGGTAAAGGCTGTATAGCGGCTGATCTTTTGGCGGAAGCTGCGGAAATCGTCTTCCGTTGTGATGACTCCAAGCTTCGTGGGCAGCTGGGTGAGCGTAGGCGTGAGCAACAAGTCATAGTCAGCCATGTAGAGCGCCATCTCCCTGCCCACAGTGTGGAATTGGTCAATTGCGAGCGCATACGCCTCGGCGGTCAGGCGCGCCCCGAGCTCGTATGCATCGGCCAACGCAGGCTCCAGCCGCTCGCGCCATCCAGTGTCAGACGAATGTCGGATTTTGCCGTTCACTGTCGTCGTCACGGTCGCCGACAGGACTTGGATTTGCGCTTTGACGAATTGCGAGAAATCGATCGGCGGCAAAGGGGCATCGACAACCTCGTGGCCGAGGCGGGTCAACAACGTCTCAGTAACGTCCAACGCAGCCAGGCATTCGGGCGCGATCGGGATGTCTTCGAAAGCGGCCGTCCACTTGGCAATCCGCAGGGGCCGCTCGAAATTGTTCTCGAGCAGGGCAAAGTACGAGACGGGGACAGGGGGCGCAGCGTAAGGTGCGCCGGGTTCCATGCCAGCGATCCCGTCGAGGACTGCGGCGGTGTCGCGCACTGTGCGAGTCAGAACGCCGTTGATCCCTAACCCGCCCCAGGCTTCACCTCGGATCGGACCCGCCGGCACTAGTCCGCGGGAAGGCTTCAGACCGTAGATCCCGCAACATGACGCCGGGATACGGATCGAACCACCCCCGTCGCTGCCGTGGGCGATCGGCGTCATGCCGGTGGCCACCGCGACCGCCGCCCCACCGCTCGAACCGCCGCTCGATCGAGTCCTATCCCACGGATTACGAGTTGGCCCACCGTTCTGCGCGGCTTCGGTAGTTGGGGCCATATTGAACTCTGGCACCGTAGTGCGGCCGAAGGGGAGAAAGCCATCGGCCAGAAATCGTGTCACAATCGTCGCGTCGACAGCCGAGGGGGCGGAGCCGGCGAACAGCCTCGATCCCATGCAGGTCGGCAGGGTAGTCGACGGCAAACCGGAGTCTTTGAGCAGCAGCGGCAATGCCCCGAAACGACCCTTGGGTTTGGCTTGCGCAGCGGTCCGCCGCGCCATCTCCGGATCGATATAGCACAAAGCGTTCAGGCCCGGATTTCGCTCTTCGGAGAGTCGTAGTGTGCAGTCCATTAGCTCGAGCGGCGATATTTGCTCGCTGTGGAGCAGCTCGGCCAGCCCAAGGCCGTCGAACCTCACGTATTCCGCCGGATCCATCATGTGACTTCGCTTCCTCTGATCCTCCAAGCCAAACCTCGTCTGGCTGGAGAACAGCTATAGCTAAGGCCACATTGATTTTAATGAGGGCTTTTGACGACGGTCTGGCGCTCAATTACTGCACATCCGCGCTCTGTGCGGCGTATTTCGGCACTCATTAGCTGCTAGAGCGCTTTGTATATAGAACTTGTGCTCGAACCCAAGCTTAGCCGCGCTCCGCCCCGGCTCCTCTGAAACCATTTCATAGCGTCGCGAAGAGACAGTGGTTGCCGAACGCGATAGGGCCTGTACGTTGATGCGTTACCGGGACGGTTAACTCGTAACGCGGTGCAGGCGCTTATGCTCTTTGTTGCAATCACATAACCAGTCTTGCGTCCTGGGCTGCGCTTCCGTGCTCAAGTCTGACGCCTGACGCTAGTAGTAAGTTCCCGATGACGCTCCTGCAGCACATGCTGACCTCTCTCAAGACAGACCTGATTCCTTCGCAAGTTCGTCCATTACTTGCTTGGTCGCCTGATATGCAAGATCAACGATTTCATCGATCTCTGCCTCGGACACAACGAGCGGTGGGGCAAAACCAAGTATGTCTCCATGCGGCATCGCTCGCGCGATAAGTCCTCGATCACGAGCGGCCTTTGAAATGCGTGCACCTACTTTTAGTTCCGGATCAAATCTCCGTTTTGTCTGGCGGTCCACGACAAATTCAACAGCGCCGAGCAAGCCTACGCCTCTGACTTCTCCAACGATCTCAAGCTGCGCAAACCGCTCCTTAAGCCGTCGTTGCAAGTGCGCACCGACGGTCTTGGCTCGGTCGCTTAGCGCCTCTTTCTCGACAATATCGAGCACTGCATTTGCAGCTGCGGCCGCAATTGGATGGCCGGAATACGTATATCCATGCGAGAAAGCTCCAACGCGATCAGCTCCTTCTTCCATGACCTTGTAGACCTTCTCACCGACGATAGCGGCAGAGAGTGGTACGTATCCGGAAGTCAGCCCCTTGGCCACAGTCACCAGATCGGGCTCGATTCCATAGAGTGTGCTGCCGAAGTCGGCACCGGTTCGGCCAAACCCACAGATGACCTCGTCAGCGATCAGAAGAACGTCGTAGCGACTGAGCACGGTTTGGATTTCTTGCCAGTACCCAGCAGGCGGCGGCGTAATACCGCCGGTGCCGAGCACCGGCTCTGCGATGAAGCCGCCAACCGTCTCCGGACCCTCTCGTAAGATCAGTTGCTCAAGCTCCGCTGCACGCCGGCGAGAAAAGGACTCTTCCGTCTCGCCCGGCTCAGCACCCCAATAATGATGCGGCGTTCCCGTGTGTAGAATACCAGGGAAAGGAAGATCCATGTGATCGTGGTAAAATGACATGCCGGTCATCGAACCAGAAATGACCGAGCAACCATGGTAACCTCGCTCGCGCGAGATAATCTTCTTCTTCCTGGGCTGGCCGCGGAGATTGTTGTAGTACCAGACAAGTTTTGCTTGCGTTTCGTTAGCGTCCGATCCGGACAGCCCGTAGAAGACTTTGCTTGGCTTACCTGGTGCCATTCGCACGAGACGATCCGAAAGAGTCGCCAACTCTTCCGTCGTGTGCGCCGCGTACGTGTGGTAGTAAGCCAATTGATATGCCTGCCGCGCAATAGCTTCTGCGACTTCGGTCCGACCGTAACCGATGTTGACGCAGTACAGCCCCGCAAAGCCGTCGATGTAGTTTCGACCCTCGGCGTCGTTTATGCGAATGCCTTTGCCGCCCGTAACGATGGTGGGATCGCCCATTTTGCCGCTGGCGAAGTCCTTGAGGTGAGTGAAAGGATGCAGAACACTCGAGCGATCTCGTTCAGCGATGGTCTTGATATCAATCATGTCACTTCTCCTAATCTGCCAGATCGCCGAAACAGACGTACTTGAGTTCCATAAATTCGGCCAAGCCGTGTCGCGAGCCTTCTCGACCAAGGCCTGATTGCTTCCATCCGCCGAACGGAATAGGGGGCCCTGTGAACGAGGCTGTGTTGATGCCGACCATACCGCACTCGAGCCGCTCAGAAGCGCGAAGCGCCCGACGCAAGCTGTCGGTGTAGACGTACCCGGCTAAGCCCATTTCGCTGGCGTTGGCTCTAGCGATGACCTCTTCTTCGGTGTCAAACGGAAGGACTGCTGCGATTGGGCCAAATGTTTCCTCAGAAGCAATGAGCATATTCTCGGAAACTTCAGTGAGAAGTGTCGGACGAACGAAGTTGGGGCCGGCAGTGGCGCCCTGATGGACCGACACAACGGTGGCTCCCTTTTTCACCGCATCATCGACTTGGGCCCTGCACTTGTTGGCAACAGATAGCTTGGTCATAGGCCCGATATCTGTTGTCGGGTCCAGTCCATGACCGACTCGCAGTCGAGCCATTTCTGCAGCAAACGCCTCGACAAAGGTCCTATAGATGCCCTTTTGAACGTAGATGCGGTTAGCTGCCAGACAGTCCTGACCTGACGTCGCGAATTTGGCGGCCATCGCGCCCTTAACTGCCTTCTCGAGGTCCACGTCATCAAAGATGATAAACGGGGCATGGCCGCCTAATTCCATCGAGACCTTCTTCACCGTGACCGCCGCCCCTTGGAGGAGATGGCGGCCGACCTCTGTAGAACCTGTGAACGACAGGGCCCGCACTCTCGTATCGTGCAATAGAGGCGTCGCCAGTTCGATTGGATCGCCCACCAGAACTTGAAACACGCCGGCAGGGAGTCCGGCCTGTTCGGCCAACCGCGCAATGGCGAGCGCAGAGAGCGGTGTCTCTGGAGCAGGCTTTACAATGATGGGGCAGCCAGCGGCGAGCGCGGCCCCGGCTTTTCGCGTAATCATGGCGACAGGGAAATTCCAAGGCGTAATCGCAGCCGCAACACCAATTGGCTGCATTCGGACGTGAAGGAGACTGCCGGGCTTGTGGCTTGGGATGGTCTCTCCGTACGCTCGTTCTCCTTCGGCTGCGAACCACTCAAGAAATCCTGCCCCGTACTGGATTTCATGCCGCGCCTCCGCAAGAGGCTTACCCTGCTCGCTCGTGACGACGACAGCGAGTTCATCAGCATGTTCGAGTATTAAGGACGCCCAAGACCGAAGGATCGCCCCCCGTTTTGCTGGCAACAATTCGCGCCACGCCGAGAAAGACCGGTCAGCCGCCGCGATCGCGGCATTCATGTCAGCCGCGCTGCAACGCGCAACCTCTGCAATCTGTTCGCCGGTCGCCGGATCGACGACGACGTCTCTGCGGTGGCCCGAAATCCACCGGCCGTCCAGCAGCGCAGCCCCTGCCACAAAATCTTTGCGCAAAGTCTGCAGACGCTCCTTAGCAAGACCGACCAACTCGCGATTTTCCTGCCGAAGAGTTTGAAGGGCCATTTGCGGGTCCGACACCGTCAATTGTTGAAATTTGTTGTGCATTCAGGATACTGGTAATCTCAAGAGATTTGCGGCGCATTTCTTCGATGCGCTAACGATTTCCTGCAACGGACACGCGATCGGAGACGAAATGCACCTGAGGGCTGGAGCTTAAACATGCGATACGACCGGATAGACGCGCGCATCCTCGAGATTGTGCAGAAGAACAACCGTTTGACGTCCGAGGTCATCGGCGAGATGGCTGGGCTTTCTGCTACCGCGTGTCAACGGAGGCTAAAGCGACTTCGCTCTGAAGGGATCATCGAGGCCGATGTCTCTATCGTCTCGGCGAGGGCGGTCGGACGACCGATCCAGATGCTCGTCCTAGTGAGCTTGGAGCGCGAGCGTTCAGACATCATCGACAGGTTCAAGAAAGCTATCAAGTCGTCAGCTGAAGTGGTCAACGGCTTTTACGTGACCGGCGATGCTGACTTTGTTCTCTACCTTACCGCCCGTAGCATGGAGGAATATGAGCAGTTCACTCGACGGTTCTTCTATGAGAACCCCGACATCAAGGGTTTCAAGACGATGGTTATAATGGACCGGGTAAAAACCGGTTTCGCCGTTCCGATCGAGATGCCGGACGAAGACTGAGCTGCCCTCGCCTCGTTCCAAGCCTCGCAGTTTTTCCTCACGCATTCGCATACAATGCTCAAAAACCTCACCGTTGATCCACTATTTTATGAGCCTGTCGAGCCCTTAGCTGAAGTTGTTTCAGCTTTTTGAGGGCAATTGCAGCTTTACCGACAAGACGTCTCACGCGGTCGCTTGATACGTCCGCTCTGGCGAGACGATGCAAACTGAAAACACGCGGTGGAGGGTCAACTACAATGCGGCGCACGAGCTAGTTGACCTTCGCTCGACCGCTCCCGCCCTCCGCGGACATGTTCAACAATTAGAGCGGGCGGCGCCAACCTCGAAATCGACATCGCTGCAATCAGAGTATCTCGGAGCTGACGCTGAGAGCCGCGCGGGGATTTTGCCGCAACCGAGCGATCTCGCCGGAATGTCAGACAAATTGCCAGGGCAGCTCGCCCGGTGCATGTCTCATCTGCAACGAGAAGTGGCATCCTGTGTGGAGGTGCCCAACGCTCGCCTTTCCGGAGTATCTCAGAACGGAATTGTCTCGGGTCAGCGTGTTGCACTTGAGCTACCTACATCATGCTGGCCGCTTAACTTGCTAGCATCGGAGGTTTGTGAGCATAGACCGACCTTGTCCGGCGATGTCCCGGAAGCGCAGCAGGGCCGAGATGACTGATTCGCCCAGGTCGCGCATGTTCAGCCCCGACGGCGTCACCGCACCGCTCCAGCATCTCACGTTTCGGCGCATCTGGATTGCGAGCGTACTCGCCAATCTCGGCGCTCTAATCCGGAGTGTTGGAGCAGCTTGGGCGATGACGCAGATGACCTCGTCGGCAGATAAAGTGGCGCTGGTGCAGACCGCGCTATTGCTACCAGTCATGCTGATATCGATGCCTGCCGGCGCGATCGCCGATATGTACGACCGTCGCGTCGTAGCCCTCATCTCCGTTGCGATCTCGTTCGCTGGCGCGACCGCGCTGACGACGCTGGCGTGGGTCGGCCTAGTCACACCGAACATGTTGCTGGCCCTGTGTTTCGTCGTCGGAAGCGGAATGGCGCTATTGGATCCAGCTTGGCAGTCCTCGGTCAGTGAGCAAGTTCCTCTAAAAACTCTCCCCGCGGCCATCGCGCTGAACAGTATCAGTTACAATATTGCTCGCAGCGTAGGCCCTGCGATCGGCGGTATCCTCGTTGCCACCGCTGGCGCAGCCGCTTCGTTTGCCGTCAATGCGCTGCTCTATCTGCCGTTGATGTTGGCGCTATTTCTGTGGAAGCGCATCCCTGAACCCTCGCATCTGCCGCCCGAGACGCTGAATCGCGCTATCGTTACCGGGATCCGCTACATCGTTAACTCGCCCTCTATCAAGGTCGTGCTCGGTCGCTCCATGGTGACAGGCGTAATCGGCGGAGGGGTCGTCGCGCTTATGCCTCTCGTCGCTCGCGATTTGCTGCAAGGTGGCGCACAGACTTATGGGACCATGCTCAGTGCCTTTGGTCTAGGCGCTGTGATCGGCGCGCTCAATATTACGCAGGTGCGTAAACGCCTGAGCGGCGAAGCGGCAATCCGTGCCTGTGCGCTTTCGATGGGTGGCGCGATCACCGCGGTAGCGCTGAGCCGCGAGCCGATATTAACGGCCATTGCGCTGTTCCTCGCAGGAGCTGTGTGGATGATCGCATGGGCATTGTTCAATATTGGGGTCCAGCTATCGGCGCCGCGCTGGGTCGCGGGGCGCGCGCTTGCAGCCTATCAGGCGGCGGGATCGGGTGGGATTGCTGTTGGCAGTTGGGTGTGCGGCTCTCTGGCTGACGCCACTGGTGTGCAGACTGCCCTTCTGATGTCGGCCGGTCTAATGTTAGCCTCCCCGCTCTTGGGGTTCTGGCTACGCATGCCACGCGTAAGTACTCGTGAGGAAGATGCCGAGATGTTGGCCGATCCCCAGGTGCGTATTGAACTCTCCGCTCGCAGTGGGCCGCTTGTGGTCGAAATCGAATATCGTATCGCTTCGGAGGATGCGCGTGCGTTTCACAATGTGATGCAGGATGTACAGCTGTTTCGCCAGCGCAGCGGTGCGTATGGGTGGTCCATCGCGCGCGACGTCGCCGATCCCGAGCTTTGGACCGAGCGCTATCACTGCCCGACGTGGCTTGATTATCTGCGGCAGCGCAATCGCTCGACTAAGTCAGAGCGCGCCCTGGATGAAGCGGCGGCGGCTTTCCACATTGGTCCTCAGCCCGTGCGGGTTCGCCGCATGCTCGAGCGTCCGTTCGGATCGGTGCGCCGGAGGGAAGATGAACGTGAACGGGCCGCGAAGGACGTCATGCCGCGCTCAGGGACTGCTTGGAGCTGAGAAGCAAGGCATGCCTGAGCCCAACGCAGACAGGCCGCACGACAGTGCCGCATTTGCCCAAAGGCGCGCGTAGCTAGACGCCTGCATCCAGATCTGATGTCCAGTGTGAGTTCAGTTGGCGCCATCGGTCCGGATTGTTACGACCGTTCATTGGAGTGTCTGCGCACTCGCTTGATCCGCGTGCCTCAAAAGGATCTCCTTACCGTTGGCAACTCGGTCGTTGCGCTTGACGAACTTCGGTCTGGCGAGCTCGGAGGTCGAGCAGGGAAAATTGCGCTCGAACCGTATGATCACTGACCAGCAACATCCATTCGTGTCGGTAGAGCCGGGCGCTGCTGGCCGCTGTGTCGCCTGAGATCGCCGAAGTCGTGGCTCTGGATGAACAGGTCGGTTTGCTCGGCAATCTGGCGGATGATCTCTTCCCTTCCGGCCTGGCGCTCTTGACGGGCGTCTGTTGCGCCTGCCAAGCTAGTTTGTCTGCCGTGACCCGGCATCGATCGGGTAAAGAGGCCGAAGGCTCGCCGGTCGTTCGGGTGCCTGCAGCACTTGATCACCTTCGTGCCGCGGTCGCCGAGCGTTCGCGTCGGCGAACGCCCGCGAGCACCCGCGTGAGGTCAACGAGTTGATGGCTAAACGTGGTCGACAACGGATGATTCCGGAGCTCACGGTTGACGGCTTCGACAAAAAAGGGGCCACCCCCGAAGGAGTGGCCCGCCAAGTCAGGGAGGAAATGCCCCCATGGGAGGCCTCGGGGATCAGGCCGCAGCCTGATCGATCGGTGAGTATGGCAGGCCGAGACTTTCGGCCACGGCCTTGTAAGTTAGACGGCCACGATAGACATTGAGGCCTGCTCGCAGATGCTGGTTCTCGAGCACGGCTGCAAATCCCTTGTTGGCGAGAGCCAGTCCAAAGGGCAGCGTGGCGTTATTCAGAGCCTGGCTCGAGGTGAGGGGGACCGCCCCAGGCATATTCGCCACGCAGTAGTGTATGACCCCATCAACCTCATAGGTTGGATCGGCGTGTGTGGTTGGACGAGATGTTTCGAAGCACCCGCCCTGATCGATCGCGACGTCAACGATCACCGAGCCCTTTCGCATCGAGCTCAACATGCTGCGGCTAACCAGCTTCGGCGCGCTCGCTCCGGGAACGAGCACGGCCCCGATCACGACGTCCGCAGCAAAGACCTCTTCCTCAACGGCATCTATGGTCGAGAACCTGGTACGAGCCCGCCCTTCGAACAGTTCATCAAGTTCACGAAGCCGGGGAATCGACCTATCAAGGATTGTAACCTCGGCTCCCAAGCCAACCGCCATTCGAGCTGCGTGCGTGCCGACAACACCGCCTCCGATCACCACGATGTGCGCTGCCTGAACACCAGGCACACCGCCGATCAACAGCCCGCGACCGCCTGCATACCGTTTCAGCGCCGCACCGGCTGCCTCAATCGAAAGCCTACCTGCAACCTCACTCATGGGAGCAAGCAATGGAAGTCCGCCATAGGCATCAGTGACCGTTTCGTAGGCGATTGCGGTGCATCCAGATTTCAAGAGGCCTTTCGCTTGCTCAGGGTCCGGCGCCAAGTGGAGATACGTGAACAAAATCTGATTCTCTCGCAACTGGGTCCATTCGGAAGGCTGGGGCTCCTTGACCTTCACGATCAATTCGCTCGACCCAAATACCTCGCGAGCGGAGCCTAGGATTGTTGCACCAGCCTTGCGATAGCTTTCGTCTGTCGCACCAATGCCAGCCCCTGCATTCGTCTCAACTGCTACACTATGACCGGCAGCAACATACTCGCGGACGGCTCCAGGCGTTAGACCCACGCGATATTCGTGTGTCTTGATTTCCTTGGGAACACCGACCTTCATTTGCAATCTCCTCGTTTGGATAACTCTTTGTAGTCGGAATAGCCGTACTAACCTCCAGCGGACATCACCAAGTGGCGCAGAAATTCAGCTATTTTTTGTACGTTAGTGCAGGAATCCAGAGGACCGGGGCTAGGTGAGCCTCACGCCTCTCAAAATTGGCATGTGCCGCCGATGGAGAATCTTGCCGGAATGCTCGCTCAGCGTTCTCAGGCTTCGCTCCGCGTTCTCAAGGCGTCGCTCAATTCAATCTGCCGAGGCACCGCCGATCCGGCAGAGATCAACGCGAGGTTCTTTGAAAGTCTCTCTTGCGCCGATGCTCAGGAAGGGCTGAAGGCTTGGTCCGAGCGCCGCCTTCCTGACTTCGCGCCCGTATGAAATCTTGCACGCTCTTGCGGCCGAGAGGGCCGGGGCGTTAATTTCCGGATCCAATTTCGCGTTACTCAAGAAGACGCATGTTTACTGAGTTGCGGCGTGAGGCAGATCGAAAGTGCCGTACAAACCTCCAACTTGGAACGGAAAAAACGCAGCAATCCGGCGATCTTCGGTGCCCTTTTGCAGGATTTCAGACAGACGACGGAGTTCGCGGACTTGGTCGCGATGATATCACAACTGAGCGCGAGGACTCGGCTGACCCGATACGCTCAACCACCCGATGCAGGGTCTCGCGATCGAGATCGATCGAAGCCGGAATAGATGGGCTTCTTCGTTGTTTTGCCCCATTCGCAGTGATGCTCGATCTGAAATGCGAGTAGCGCTTGCGAGGGAGGCCCGCGGGTTCATCAACGATGGATCGGGTTTTTCAAAGATTTGCAGAGCAATTGACCGAAAGCACGCATCGAGACGCAGCTCAGCAGAGCATGGCCGAGGTCGCCGCTGCGCTCAGACTGTCGTGCTTCGCATATCTCGCTCTTCCCCGTGGGCCGGGCAGTGCTCCCAACCTGATCTCGACATATCCACCCTCCTGGACCGCCATTTATCTGCAGCGCGGCTACGAATCCGTAGATCCAGTGGTACGTCGGGCAAGGCGTCAGCTTAAGCCCTTCCGATGGGGGCTTGGATTTGAAACGCAAAATCGGTCGGAGTCAGAACGCGCTCTGTTCGAAGAAGCCGCCAAATTTGGGATTCGCTGCGGATTTACATTCCCTATCCACGATGACAAGGGCGCAATCGCCGCGCTGAGCTTTGCAAGCGACGAGCGTCGATCTGGTTTCGAACGCTCGCTGGTCGAGCACGCCCAGAGCCTGCGGCTCATCGCAGCGTTTTTCCATGCACATGCAAAACGCTTCTGGACGATTGACCGCATGGTCGGTGGGGTGATGCTGTCTCCTCGCGAGTACCAGTGTCTCGAATGGTCCGCGCGCGGCAAATCAGCTGGGGAGATCGGGATCATTCTTGGCATCAAAGAGCGAACCGCGGGATATCACCTGGATAACGCGCGCGCGAAGCTCGGCGTCAGCTCGCTTCGTCAAGCGATCGTGCTGTTGACCGAATCAAAATCTCGAACATAGATCAACCACAGGCTGCAAGCACCTGTGCAACTCCACAGGATGTGCTCTCCTGCCTTCTCTGCTTGCTTGCCTGAAGCAAGGCAAGGAGGCAAGAATGATGCAGCTCATCACGCCGGAGTACTACGGCGAATTCGTCGACGATCTCACCGAGATGCACCGGCTGCGTTATCGCGTTTTCAAACAGCGCCTGGACTGGAACGTCGAGGTCAGTGGCGAGATGGAAGTCGACGAGTTTGATGTCCTTCGACCCGTGCACCTCCTGAACCGCTCGAACGCTGGACGTCTTCAGGGTTGCGTACGACTTCTGCCGTCGACCGGCCCAACCATGCTGAGAGACACCTTCCCGATCCTTCTGAAAGGGCAGCCGGCGCCACGAAGCGACGGGATTTGGGAGAGCAGTCGCTTCGCCCTCGATGTTCCTCCTGATGCGCCGAAGGCAAGTGGTGGACTTGCTGCCGCGACTTACGAGCTGTTTGCGGGCATGATTGAATTCGGCCTTTCGCTTCAACTGACCGAAATCGTTACCGTCACTGACGCCCGGATGGAACGCATTCTTCGGCGCGCGGGCTGGCCGCTCCGCAAAATCGGAGAAGCTCGTCCTCTCGGAAACACCACGGCCATTGCTGGATACCTGGAGGTCTCGCCCGAAGCGTTGCATCGCATCCGCAAAGCGGGACACATCTCAGGTCCGGTGCTCTGGGCTCCAGTCATCCAAGCGGCCGCCTAGGATCTGGAAGCAAGTACAATCCGGGGCATCGCTGCGCATTGGACCGGAAAGCCATCTGCTTAAGACTTACGATGCACAAACCACGTCGATCAACACCTTCCCTTCAAGCCAGCAAGGCAATCGAACTGAAACACCTGCAATCGGCCGTTGCTGCGGCTGATTGTGGCAGCCTCCGTCAAGCGGCGGAATTGCTGAGAACCCAACAATCGAGTCTCAGCCGAAGAATCAGCGAGATCGAATATCACCTGGGAATTGCGATTTTTGAGCGCTTCAGCGGTGGTGTGCGCCCGACGCAAGCAGGCCGCAGTGTTCTTCGCCTGGCAAGGACAATTCTGGAGGAGTTCGATGCTCTCATCGCGACCGCGAGGGCTGTACGCAACAGCGAGGCTGGCCGGCTGAGTGTCGGGCTCTGCACCTCACTTTCCATTGGCAACCTGCAGACGTCCTTGCTGGATTTCAAGCAGCGATTCCCGCAAATCGAGCTTGTGACGATCGAGAAATCACGAACACGACTAGCGACGGCACTTCGCAACGGCGTTCTCGATATCCTGATCGTCACAGGGAACCTGCCGTTAGTCGATAACCGAGTGATGCCGCTGTGGAGCGAACGTGTTCTGGTCGCCTTACCCCATGATCATCCCCTCGCCGCGCGCGACACGGTCTATTGGACTGACCTGCGCGGCGAGACGGTCCTGATGAGCCACTACGATCCGGGAAAAGAGTTTGAAGATCTTCTGTTTTCCAAGCTCGTGTCGCCTGAGGACCGTCCTAAACTCGAGCGCCACGACGTCAGCCGCGGTATCATCAAGAGCCTGATCAGGATGAACACAGGAATCAGCCTGGTGCTGGAATCCGACATGGGCATCAACTATGCGGGCCTCGTCTACCGCGAATTGCGCGATGGAGCCGGTCCGAGCCGATTCGACTTTTCGGCATACTGGAGAGACGACAACGAAAATCCTGCGTTGGCTGCTTTCTTGAACTTGCTTTCTGAGCGCTATCCTTTCGGATGTTGACGGGCCCGCCGAGCCTTCCGAAAACTTCTGTCCGCTGCCATGAACCGTGCCAACATGGGAGCGATAAGCTTGGCCGGCTCCCCGATCGGCTGTCCACTCTCTTGTGCAAGGATTTCTGCATATGCCACGAGATCCCTGTGGACGCTCGCCGGGAGTTCATGCGCAATTTTGATCGGCTTATCGTCTTCGATCGCTCCAAGTTTAAGCTTTGTCATGTCCTCACCCTCTGTACGGTTCGAGCACCAGGTCACGGTTGACGATCACCCGCACCGGAAATCCCGGACGAATCGTCAAGGTCGGCTGGATGTTGAGATTGCGGCGGACCACCTGCTGGCCCGTCTGGTTCATCGAGTCCCCCGCCCCGCGGCGGAGCGCAGCGATGAGGTCGCTGTTGGTGCTATTCGTATCCGATCCGGAATTCACCTCGGTGCCGACGGCGAGCAGCGTCGAAAGGGCCGCGGCCCCCAACAGCTCCTTCCAATGGTTGTCGACCTCATCCTCAAGCCCAGAGTAGCCCGCGACATCTGCGCCCGGCTGCCGCTCCAGGATGATCGACCGCCCATTTGGCATGATGAGGCGCGTCCATACCAGGAGTACGCGCGATTGGCCAAATGCGACTTGGCTATCATACGTCCCGATCAACCGGGCTCCTTGCGGGATAAGGCGAGCTCGCCCGGTAGGGGAATCGTATACCGCTTCTGTGACTTGGGCCGTGATTTGCCCAGGCAGGTCGGACCGAATCCCCGTGATGAGAGCAGCCGGAATGACCGTTCCCGCCTGGACCACAAAGGGAGAGACCGGTCTTGCCAGGCGATCGGGACTGGTGGTTCGACGGTCAACGGAAGCACTGACGAACGCAAGTTTTCGATCCTGCCCAGTCTGGGCGAATGCTTCGTCGGATGATGGCGCTGCATTTGATGGGGCTTCACTTGGCGATGAGACAGGGGCCTGTGCGCGGACGTTCGTGCTGGCAAACACCTTGCTGGTGCGTGCCGCCTCGCTCTCCTGATTGGCGCGCTGCTGTTCAGCGTCAACACCAAGCGGGCTGGACGTTGAAGAGCCCTGTGCTGCAACGATCGGCCGGCCAAGATCGCCGGGTAAAGGTGGTCCAAGACGCGGCACCTCCTTCGGGATCTCAGCATAATCCTTCGGCAAGGTTGCAAGCTGATCGGCAACATTGTGGTGGTCGGTCGCGTAAAGCTCCTCGGTGGCCGGTGTGCGTGATCGCTTCTCCTGCAGAGCCCAGAAGACCGCACCAGAGATGAGCACCAACAAAAGGGCGCTGCCACCCGCAAGCACCTTGCGCGATAGACGCGTAACTTGCGGCCGATCCGGCCGGAGCCGAAGGGTTTCGGCGATATTTTCCGGCGGCTTAACCCGAGGAGCGTCCTTGGGTGCGTCATTCGGCGGGCCGGTCTCTGTCACAGCGACCTCCCGTCGGTTCGGACGATCCTGACCTTCTGCTGGTGCTCCTCGCCGAGCCTCAGTTCCGCGGCCGCGAACAGCCGGTCGACGATCAGCACATTGCCGTAGGCGCGATAGTTGACGAGCTCGGTCTTGCCATCAGGCCCGATCACGAACAGCGGCGGCATCTCGCCCTGGCCGACGCCGGGCGAAAACTCGATGTAGACCTTGCGCCCATCGTCATAGGTGTTGACAGGACGCCACGGTGGGCTGTCTCCCTCGATGGCGTAGCGGTAACGGCGCTGCGCCTGGTCCGGGATGACGGGTGTGGGCGGCAGAGCTCGACCACGCGCGGTCCGATCCTCCGGATAGAACCACGCGACCTGTGGCATGTAGGGCTTTTCCCGGGAGCGGAGCTCGATGAGGTAAGTGCGCCGGTCCGTGTTGACGACGAGATTGGTCTCGATCGCCGGACGTGTCGGCTTCACCATGATGTGCACACGTCGCGTGTCGCCGCTGCCGCTTTCGGTGTCGCCGACCACCCAACGCACGGTATCACCCGCGGCAACTGGTCCCGACCCGATCAGCTGCTCGCCGGGCTCCAAGGCGACGTCGGTGATCTGCCCCGGCGCGGCATAGACCTGATAGAGAGCGCCCGGACTATACGAGAACACCTGCACCGCATTGAAGTAGCCAGCCTTTCGCGGCTGCACACGTGCGGCGTCATTCGCAGTCTCAATCCGCTCGACGGGCTCTTTGGCTTCCGCGTTCTTGCCGCCGCGCGCCGCCTTCCAGGCCGGTGGCACATGCAGCGGGCGCGGCCGATCGTCGGCAAGCGCCGGCAGATCTGGAGCCGGCGGGACATCGCTATCGTAACTGATTTGCGGCGGCTTGAACGTGGTGCACCCGCCAAGGGTGGACACACCAATAATAAGAGCCAGAGCCAGGCTCGGGCGGCCCCTCTGTGACGCAATAACGAGACCTGACGGCATTTCTAACCCAGCTCCTTCGACCAGTTGATGGCGTTGACGTAGATGCCAAGCGGATTCTTGCGGAGGCGATCGAGATCGCGAGGCATCTCCACGATGATGCTGACGATCGCGCTCCACCGCTCGGTTGCGGCAAGCTGACCGTTGTCGTAGCGGCGCTCGACCCAGGCGAGGCGAAAGCTCTCAGGGGATGCCCGGATGACGCTCGAGACCTCGATCGCCACTTGCGTCTTGCCGAGCTTGGCGAACGGATCGTTATTGCGGGCGTAGTCATTCAGTGCGGCCGCACCGCGATCGGTTGTAAAGTCGTAGGCGCGCAGCCAGTTTTCGCGAAGGACGATGGCGTCCATCGGCAGGCCACGCACATGCTCGATGAAGCGCGCCAGGTGAAAGGCTACTTGCGGATCGGTCGGTTGATAGCTGGCGTTTGCCGGAGCAACGGCTTTGGCTTCCCCCAACTGATCGACCTCGACCACCCAGGGCGTGATCGTTCCGTGGGCGGATTGCCAGACCAGGGCGCCGGCAAAGCCGGCTGATAAGAAGAGGCAGCCAAAGGCCATCAGGCGCCAATTCCTGGCCTGCACGCGCGCAGATCCAATGCGATCATCCCAGACCTGGGCTGCGCGTTGATAGGGAGTGACGGGCTCCGGCGTGCGGCCGTAGTGAACAGCCGATCGTTTGAACATTGCTTGACCTCAGGAGATGGCAGGGAACCGAATTCGAAAGAAAGGAGGCGTCAGCGATCCTCTTGCGAGAGGTCGACAGATCCGCCGCCGCCTCCGTGATCACCCGAACGGATCGCGTGCGTTACCGCTGATGCGCCATGGCTGATCGTCTGCGCTCTCTTCATGCGCCGAACCCAAGCAGGCGCACTGTCTGAAGCTCTCGAGGCGTCCCCTTCTCCCTTACCGGCGTCGCTCGCCGCTCCACCAAGACCAGTTGCGACCGAACGCAGGGGACTTACGGCCTCGGATGCGCTCGCCTCGGAGCCGGACTGACTCCCCGCCCGAAACACGCTCATGGTGCCGCTTGCAATCGCGCTTCCACCCCGTAGCGAGCCTGCAATCGCTCCGCCGGCGAGACCGGCAGCGCCGGCCGCAAGGCCAGCGCCAGCCGCGACGACTCCACCCGCGGCAAGTCCCGTCCCGACGGCGCTGCCTGCGCCGAGCTGCGGACCTCCGGAGACGATGCCATTGGCAATCCCAGGTCCGAAAATGCCGAGGCCCAACAAGGCGAGAGCGCCGAGCACCAGCGCCATCGCGTTCTCGATGGTGGGCTGATTGCCGCCGAAACCTGCGGTGAACTGCGAGAATAAGGTCGATCCAATGCCGACGATGACGGCGAGGACCAGAACCTTGACGCCGGAGGAGATGACGTTGCCCAGCACCCGTTCGGCCGCAAAGGCAGTCTTACCGAACAAACCGAAGGGGATCAGGACGAAACCTGCAAGCGTCGTCAGCTTGAACTCGATCAGGGTGACGAAGAGCTGGATGGCGAGAATAAAGAAGGCCAGCAGCACCACGATCCAGGCGAACAGCAGGACCGCGATCTGGACGAAATTCTCGAAGAAGCTGACATACCCCATCAGGCCCGAGATGGAGTCCAGGATCGGACGGCCGGCATCGAGCCCCACTTGCGCGATCCGGCCTGGCCGCAAGAAATCTGCCGATGACAGGCTCGTGCCCGAGGCCTTGAGGCCAAGACCTGCAAAGCTCTCGAAGACGACGCGGGCAAGGCTATTCCAATTGCCGATCAGGTAGGCAAAGACACCGACAAACAAGGTTTTCTTGACTAGCCGGGCAAGAATCTCCTCATCACTTCCGAGGGACCAGAACAGGCCCGCAAGCGTGAGGTCGATTGCAGCTAACGTCGTGGCGAGATATCCGACTTCGCCCCCGACCAGGCCGAACCCGGAATCGATATAGCGGGTGAAGGTTTCCAGGAACTGGTCGATGACGGAGGTGCCGCCCATTGCTCACTCGCTTTGGCTTGGAATGGAGGGTGAGAGGGAGGGGACGCGGCTTTCGTCCTTGCGCGGCGGCGCAGAGGAAAATGGCGCCGTTCCCCGGCCACTATCCAAAGGGTCTACCGATCCGCTTTTCCCCAAGAACTGGCTGCGCCGTTCCGCCCAGATCCTCTGGCATTCGCGCAGAGCCTCTGTCTGCTCGTAGGTGACGGTGCGGCATTGCTCGAGCTTTGCCGCCGCCGGATCGGGCTTCGCCGCGAGCGAGGAGGAAGGTTGAGGCGCGCCGTCGTCGCCGCGCAGGCGAATGGCGCAGGCGGCGACGACCAGGACGGTGAGGCTAACAGCCACCGCCATCGGCAGCCGTTCAGATCTTTGCTTCATCATCAGTGGAACATCTGCACTGTTGTGGGTTGATAGCCCTCACCTTGGGTCAGAAAGCGACGCAGCTGCTCCCTGCCCTGATCCTGAGCGACGGCCCGCTGCGCGGATTCGAGCGATTGCGCACGCCCTTGCGCGGCAACGGTGGCCGTGAGGTCCGCAAGCTGCTGAGCTTGCAGTGCAAGGAGCTGGTTGCCAGCCTGACTTGCCTGCAGAGCACCTGACGCGCCCTGGCTCGCCGAGACCAGGGCCGACATCTGGGTGCGGTTGGTATCGAGATTGCCGACGACGGTTGCCTGCACCCGCATGGCGTCCTGCAGGCCGGCAACCGCATTCTGCCAGCGTGTCTGGGCGTTAGCGACGAGGAGCCCATTGGACATGCTCGCCGATGCCGGCCCGTAAGTTGTCGAGAAGGCGTGATCGATCTGCTGGACATCGTAGGCAATGCGCTGCGCTTGGCTGAGCAGCTGCTGCGTCCGCTGAATCGATTGCTCGAGCTGCTGCAAGGACGAGTACGGCAGGCTCGCCAGGTTCTTCGCCTGATTGATCAACATCTGCGCTTGGTTTTGCAGCGAGGTGATCTGGTTGTTGATCTGCTGCAGCTCGCGCGCGGCCGTCAGCACATTCTGCACGTAGTTGTTGGGATCGAACACGATCCACTGTGCCTTCCCTTCCCGGGCCATTTGCGCCACGGCAATGGCGATGACACTCGCTACGAGCAGCGGACGGAGACGTTTCATGACAAGCCTCCTTCCCTCGCAAGCTGCGGAATGAGATTGCAGGCCCAGCCGAGGTCGCGCGCCTTGAGCCAGCCGGCGACGAAATCGTCTCGTCCGTGCTCCTCAAGAACCCTCTCGATGAGAGTCTGGTCGGCCTTGGAAGACGCTGCCGCAAAAGCCATCGCGATCTCGCCAAGGCCGAGCTCGAACAGCCGGTTACCCCGGCGCGACTGGCAGTAGTAGTCGCGCTTTGGCGTCGCGCGGGCGAGGATCTCGATCTGCCGGTCATTCAGTCCAAAGCGCCGGTAGACCGCCATGATTTGCGGCTCGATCGCGCGGTCATTGGGAAGCAGGATCCGGGTCGGGCAGCTCTCGATAATTGCGGGCGCAATTGCGGAGCCATCGATATCGGCCAGCGACTGGGTCGCAAACACGACGGAGGCGTTCTTCTTGCGCAGCGTCTTCAGCCATTCGCGGAGCTTGCCGGCAAAATCGGCGTCGTCCAGCGCAAGCCAGCCCTCATCGATGATGAGAAGGGTCGGACGGCCGTCGAAGCGATCCTCAATCCGGTGGAACAAATAGGAGAGAACCGCCGGCGCGACACCGGTCCCGATCAACCCGTCGGTCTCAAACACCTGGACGGAGGTCTCTCCCAGCCGTTCACCTTCGGCATCCAGCAGCCGCTCAAATGGACCGCCGAGGCAATAGGGTTGCAGCGCGCGCTTCAAGGCATTGGATTGCAGAAGAACGGACAAGCCCGTCAGCGTCCGCTCCCGAACTGGCGCCGAGGCGAGCGAGGTCAAGGCCGACCAGACATGATCCTTGGTCTCGGGCGTGACCTCGATGCGCTCGCGCGCAAGAATCGATTCGATCCAATCGGCTGCCCAACCGCGCTCCGCGACATCGTCGATGCGCGCAAGCGGCTGGAGCGCCACGAATTCTGCCGAGGCTCCGCCAACCGCGCCGCCGAGATCATGCCAGTCGCCACCCATGGCGATCGCCGCCGCACGGATCGACCCACCGAAATCGAAGGCAAAGATCTGAGCGGCCGGATATCGCCGGAACTGCAGCGCCATCAGCGCGAGCAGCACCGATTTGCCGGCGCCCGTCGGCCCAATCACCAAGGTATGTCCGACATCCCCGACATGGAGCGAGAAGCGGAAAGGGGTCGATCCTTCCGTCTTGCCGAAGAACAGCGGAGGCGCCTTGAAATGATAGTCCCTCACCTCTCCTGCCCAGACCGCAGAGAGCGGGATCATGTGGGCGAGATTTAGCGTCGACACCGGCGGCTGGCGCACGTTTGCATAGACCTGTCCCGGCAGGCTGCCGAGCCAGGCCTCAACGGCATTCACTGTCTCGGTCATGGAGGTAAAATCCCGGCCCTGGATCACCTTTTCAACGAGGCGTAGCTTTTCGTCCGCCGCGTGCGGATCCCTGTCCCAGACCGTGACGGTTGCCGTCACAAAGGCCTCTCCGATCTGATCCGAGCCGAGCTCCTGGAGCGCGCTATCTGCATCCATCGCCTTGTTGTGGGCATCGGTATCCAGAAGCGTGGACGCCTCGTTCGTCATCACCTCCTTCAGGATCGCGGCAATCGACTTGCGCTTGGCAAACCATTGCCGCCGGATCCGGGTCAGGAGCTTTAGAGCATCCGCCTTGTCGAGCATGATCGCCCGCGTCGACCAGCGGTAGGGGAATGCGAGGCGGTTGAGATCATCGAGGATCCCGGGCGTCGTCGTCGTGGGAAACCCCACAACCGTCAGGACACGCACATGCGCGTCGCCCAGCATCGGCTCAAGCCCGCCTGTCAGCGGCTGATCGGCAAGCAGCGCGTCGAGATACATCGGGATTTCCGGCACCCGAACGCGATGCCGCTTGGTCGAGACCGTCGAGTGCAGGTAGGTGAGCGTTGCCTCGTCATCGAGCCAGCCGCATTCCGGCATAAAGCCCTCAACGAGCTGCAGCACGCGGTTGGTCCGGTCGACGAAGCCACTCAGCACCTCGCGCGCATCCGCTCCCGCGCTGCGATGGCCGCTCTCGTACAGGAGACGCTCTGCCACAGCTGCGCTCTCTGCAGGCGGCAGATAAAGGAAGGTCAGGTAGTAGCTCGATTCATAATGGCTGCCGGCCTCCTCGAATTGCGCCTTGCGCTCCGCATCAACCAGGGAAGACGCGACATCCGAGAATGTGTCGGGCGGATAGCGCCCTGCCGAATGCCGTTGCGCCTCGACGAAAACCGCCCAGCCCGATCCGAGACGCCGGAGCGCATTGTTCAGCCGGCTTGCGACCGCAACAAGCTCAGCCGGCACGGAACTGTCGAGGTCCGGTCCCCTGAACCGCGCCGTCCGCTGAAGTGAGCCGTCCTTGTTCAATACAATTCCCTCGTCGACCAGAGCAGCCCAGGGCAGGAAATCAGCAAGGCGCGTATTCGAGCGGCGGTATTCGGCAAGATTCATCATGGGACTATTCTCAAGCGCTGAGGTGACCGGGAACACGAACGTGACGGCGCACGACTTCGACGAATTCCGGATCGCGTTTTGCGGCCCAGACCGCGGCCATGTGGCCAATGAACGCCAGCAGGAGGCCGGCCAGCCACAAGCGCAGACCGAGGCCGAGTGCGGCGGCCAATGTGCCGTTGAGAATGGCAACCGATCGCGGTGCACCGCCCATCAGGATCGGCTCGGTCAGCGCACGATGGACAGGGGCGACAAAGCCCGGGACTGGCTCATCCATCAGATCACCACCCCGCCGCCGAACGAGAAGAACGACAGGAAGAAGCTCGAGGCGGCAAATGCGATCGACAGACCAAACACGATCTGGATCAGCCGCCGGAAGCCGCCCGAGGTGTCGCCGAATGCGAGCGAAAGACCGGTCACGATGATGATGATGACCGCGATGATCTTGGCCACGGGTCCTTCGACCGACTGCAGGATCTGGTTGAGCGGCTGCTCCCAGGGCATGTTCGAGCCGGCGGCCCAGGCCCGGCTACTCACCAGGTACAGACAAGCGAATGCCGCAACTGATGCGAAACCTCGCCCGAGAGATGATCGTACGTTCATGACTGATCTCCGATTTTCGACAGGGTGTAGTCGCCTGATGACCCAAGCCCGGTGACAGAAGCGAGTTCGCTCAAACGCCGTTCGGCACCACGGCCAGAGAGCACGGCGATGACGTTGATGGTCTCGGCGATCAGCGCGCGCGGGACCGTGACGACGGCCTCCTGGATGAGCTGCTCGAGCCGGCGGAGCGCGCCAAGCGCGGTGCCGGCGTGGAGCGTGCCGATTCCGCCGGGATGTCCAGTCCCCCAGGCTTTGAGCAGATCGAGCGCCTCGGCTCCGCGCACCTCGCCAATCGGGATACGATCGGGGCGCAGGCGAAGCGACGAGCGCACAAGTTCGGACAGCGAGACGACGCCATCCTTGGTCCGCAGCGCCACGAGGTTCGGCGCCGTGCACTGAAGCTCCCGCGTATCTTCGATGAGAACGACGCGATCCGAACCTTTGGCCACCTCCGCCAGAAGCGCGTTCGTCAGCGTCGTCTTGCCCGTCGATGTGCCGCCCGCGACCAGGATGTTCTTGCGTGTAGCGACCGCATCGCGGAGCGCGTTCGCCTGCTCCAAGTTCAGGATGCCGGCAGCGACATAGTCGTGCAGGCTGAAGACAGCGACCGCGGGTTTGCGGATCGCGAAAGCCGGCGCGGCGACGACCGGCGGCAACAAACCTTCGAACCGTTCTCCCGTTTCCGGCAGCTCAGCCGAGATTCGGGGCGAGCCGGCATGAACCTCGGCGCCCACATAGTGCGCGACCAGCCGGACAATTCGCTCGCCGTCGGCAGCTGAGAGACTCTCGCCGCTATCGGTAAGGCCGCTCGACAGCCGATCGATCCACAGCCGGCCATCAGGGTTCAGCATCACCTCAACGATCGACGGATCTTCCAGAAAGCCCGCGATGGCAGGCCCCAGCGCTGTGCGGAGCATGCGCGCTCCGCGCAACTCGGCTTCCGAATGAAATGAATGGATCGCCACGACTGCCCCCAGTTGAGTGAGGCAGCTAGCGTCTAGCCGCCTCACATGAGAACAACTAGAAAAAGCAGAACCTGCGCGACAGCAAGAATGGGACCGTGTCAATCGTAGTCTGGCGTAGAAGAAGAAAGATTAGGGACGACCGCTTCTGACGCGCCGAACATCATGACCCCGAACATCAGCCCGGCGACATGCGGGCTTCACCACTCCGCATGATCATCCGCCTCCAGGATGGCGAGCTCGGCTGGTGGAATAACGACCTCAACCGAGTTCCAGCCCCCCGCCGGTTGACGTGTGGCCGAAGCGCCAGCCTTCCGTTTCCGGCGCTCCAGCCACGGGACGGCGGCGAACCAGACCAGCGCTGCCACCTGCAGCAAAACGTTCACACCGAACGCGGTCTGGTAGGCCGGTAAAGGATAATGCCCCGCCTCCAGAGGCCATTGCTCCAGAATAAGTCCCGTCCCGTACTGCACGACGAAAGCCCAGCCAAACTGCAGGACATTCAGACCGCCATTGGCGCGCGCAACCAGCTCGGCCGGGAAATAATCCGCTATGATGGCGTAGGTCAGAGCAGTGGCTGATCCGGCCACCGACAGCACGCACCACGGCAGGAGTGACGGCCAGGGCGGATGCAAGATCAGCACAAGCTCCGTCACAATCAACATCGCCGCGACCAAGCCAAACAGAGCCTCGCTCTTCTTAGCCCGGCGGCGCACCCAGTTGGCAAGGACGCCCAAGACCAGAGCGCCGAGACTCAGAGCGACCGCCATCACGAACAATTCGTTGACGAGTCTCGTTCGATCCAGCCGCTCCACATCGGAAAGCCAGGGCGCCGCCCATAAGGATTGCAGTGCCCAAGCGGACCCGATGCAGGTCGCCGATAAGGGCGCCATTCTCCAGAACCGCGCATCCGAGTAGACGGTTTTCAGAGTGGCGGGCGTCCTGGTGCCCTGTGGCCCAGTGGCTCGTTCGGGAACCACGAGATAGATCAAAATGGCAGCAAGCGCGCTTGCGGCGCCCAGCACGCCGAATAGGCCCCGCCATCCGATCCAGTCCAGCAGCACCTCGGCAGGAGCCGTTGCGGTAACGGCCCCCAATGAGCCCAGCATGATCATATAGCCATTGATGAGCGCCATTCGTTCTCTTGGAAACCAGAGGACGATGATTTTCAGCCCGGACATCAGGGCTGCTGCGCTCCCAAGTCCGACCATCGCGCGAGCAAAAAGAAGGGAAAGGAATCCCGTCGATAGTCCAAAGAGCGCGGCACCCCCTGCAGCAACAGCCAAGAGCACGCTCTGGACCCGGCGCGGCCCGAAGCGATCAAGTAACATGCCGACCGGAATCTGGGCCGCCATAACGACCAAAAAGTAGATTGACGTGAGCAGCCCGACATCGGCGGCGCCAAGCCCGAGATCAGAGGCGAGGCGGCCAGCAATGAGTGTATTGATGGTCCGGAACAGGTACGAAAGGTAGTACCCGGCCGCGAAGGGAAGAAACACGCACGCGATGAGCCGCCACA
>NZ_JBVVPT010000053.1:0-23049 GCF_055811715.1 Bradyrhizobium sp. WSM4872
CGGGCGGCCCGCCCGGCCCCCCCCCCCCACCCCCCCCGACCCGGCGCGGGGGGGGGGCGGGTCGCGGCCGCCCGGGTGGGCGGCAAGGGGGAAGATCGAGGCCTTATTCACCCCCGATTTCCAATCCGCGAACGCCACGCTTGTCAGAAGCCCCCCGGATAGACAAATTACAAGCAGCCGAGAGGAGTTACCGTCTGTGGCCCATCACGATCCGATCCATCTGATCGCGCCGCGCGCGGGCCTCGCCCAGCTCAACGAGCGTTCTCGCGACATCTTTCGTCAAATCGTCGAAAGCTACCTCGCGACCGGGGAGCCGGTGGGCTCGCGCAATATTTCGCGCCTGATTGCCATGCCGCTGTCGCCCGCCTCGGTCCGCAACGTCATGGCCGACCTGGAACAGCTCGGCCTGATCTACGCGCCGCACACCTCCGCCGGCCGGCTGCCGACGGAACTCGGCTTGCGCTTCTTCGTCGATGCCCTGATGCAGGTCGGCGACCTCAATGACGGTGAACGGCAGGCGATTCAGAGCCAGTTGACGTCCGTCGGCCACGCGCAATCGGTCGAGGCTGCGCTCGAAGAGGCATTGACGCGGCTCTCCGGCCTGACCCGCGCCGCCGCCGTCGTGCTGACGCCGAAATCCAATGCGCGGCTGAAACATATTGAATTCGTCCGCCTGGAACCGGAAAAGGCATTGGTGATCCTGGTCGGTGAGGACGGGCAGGTCGAAAACCGCGTGCTGACGCTCCCGCCGGGGGTTCCATCCTCGGCGTTGACCGAAGCCGGCAACTTCCTCAATGCCCGTATCCGGGGCCGGACCCTGGCGGAGGCGCGGCTGGAGCTCGAAACCGCGCTCGGAGAGGCGCGCACCGAGCTCGATCAGCTGACGCACAAGGTGATCTCGGCCGGCATCGCCAGCTGGTCCGGCGGCGAGAACGAGGACCGCCAGCTCATCGTCCGCGGCCACGCCAATCTGCTCGAGGATTTGCATGCGCTGGAGGATCTCGAGCGCGTTCGCCTGCTGTTCGACGATCTCGAGACCAAGCGCGGCGTGATCGACCTGCTCGGCCGGGCCGAAACCGCGGAAGGCGTGCGGATCTTCATTGGTAGTGAGAACAAGCTGTTCTCGCTGTCGGGCTCGTCCACCATCATCTCGCCCTATCGGGATGCCGCCGGCCATATCGTCGGCGTTTTGGGCGTGATCGGGCCGACGCGGCTGAATTATGCCCGCGTGATCCCGACCGTGGACTACGCTGCCCGCATCGTCAGCCGGCTCCTGGGCGGCTGACCGGCGTCTTCCCCGATCACGGGCGCTTGATTTTCCGCGCCCGAAGCACGATATGCGGGCCAGAAAACCCCTGAGACGAATGCGAAAAGAGAGCCGATGACCGATCGAGACCGGCAACCCGAAGACACGAGTGCTGCGGCCGGCGAGCCCGTGGTGTCAAAACCCTACATCATGCCCGATGATCCCGAGCCCGGCTCGGTCGAGCTCCTGCAGAAGGAAGCCGCCGAGGCGCGCGACCGCATGCTGCGGACGCTGGCCGAGATGGAAAATTTGCGCAAGCGCACCGCCAAGGAGGTCGCGGACTCCAAGCTCTACGGCGTCACGGGCTTTGCCCGCGACGTGCTCGACATTGCCGACAACCTCCAGCGCGCGCTCGATGCCGTTCCGGCCGAGGCCCGCGCGGCGGCCGATGCAGGCCTCGCCTCGCTGATCGAGGGCGTCGAGCTGACGGAGCGCTCGCTGCTCAGCGCGCTGGAAAAACATGGCGTGAAGAAATTCGACCCCTTGGGCCAGAAGTTCGATCCGAACTTCCAGCAGGCGATGTTCGAGGTGCCCGATGCGTCGGTGCCCGCGGGCACAGTCGTGCAGGTCATGCAGGCCGGCTACACCATCGGCGAGCGCGTGCTGCGTCCCGCCTTGGTCGGTGTCGCCAAGGGCGGCGCCAAGGCCGCGCCCGCCAACAGCAACGAGCCGAACGGCGCGGCCAACTAACCGATCCTCATGGTGAGGAGGCGCGTCAGCGCCGTCTCGAACCATGCAGGCCCGGCCGTCGCAGCGAGGCCTTCATCCTTCGAGACGCGCGCGAAGAAGCGCGCTCCTCAGGATGAGGGATTGGCTGCTCTCGGCGTTGCCTACGCGCTCGCCGCGATATCCGCGGACTGAATCCGCTTCACGCCGGCCTTGGCCATATCGGCCCAGGCTTTTGCGAGCGAACCCTGATTGTCGATGCCGCGGCAGGCGTCTTCCACCACATAGACCTCGAAGCCCGCCTTGCGCGCGTCGAGGGCGGTCCAGGCGACGCAGAAATCCGTCGCCAGCCCGACTACGAAGACGCGCTTGATCTTGCGCGCCTTCAGATAACCGGCAAGTCCGGTCGAGGTCTTGCCGTCGGCTTCGAGGAAGGCCGAATAGCTGTCGACATCCTTGTGAAAACCCTTGCGGATGATGAGCTCGGCGTGCGGGATCGCAAGGTCTTTCGACAGCGCGGCGCCGTCAGTGCCCTGCACGCAATGGTCGGGCCACAGCACCTGCTTGCCGTAGGGAAGATCGACGGTTTCGAACGGCTTCTTGCCGGCGTGGACTGACGCAAAGGAAACATGGCCTTGCGTGTGCCAGTCCTGCGTCATCACCACGTTCGAAAACGCTTTCGAGATCTTGTTGATGACGGGCACCACCTGCTCGCCTTCCTTCACGGCAAGGCTGCCGCCGGGCAGGAAGCAGTTCTGCACGTCGATCACGAGCAGCGCGGATGCATCGTCCGGCTTGATCGATGCCGCTGCCAGAATCGCGGTTGGCGCGAGCGCCACGAGCGCGCTCGTCCCGAGCGCCGCCAAGACTTGTCGCCGATCCAGCATCATTCGCCTCCCTCCAGGATGAACTCAACGGAAGGGGAGCCTAGTTCCGTTCGTATACGAACAGAAGCCCGAAAATGCAGCCGGCTTTGGTGAGCGGTTGGGCTGCTGACCGGATATATTCGCCGGGACGACGAGTGTCGGGCTAGCCCTTCGGCTGGATGCCGTCGCGGACCGCGCGGAAGCGGGTGAAGGCGGCCGGCCATTGCTCGCGCGGGGCGCTGGCGATGATGCGCAGCGAGGCGCCGCCGCTGCTGAAGCGGATCCACTGCACCACGGTCACCGGCGTCTTGTCCTTGCCGCTGACGCCGTCGATCCGGGTCTCGAAACCCTGCTGGCCGCTGATGCGGATCGGCTCGGACATGGTGACGCGCGACTCGCGCACGCCGGGAATCTGGAGCGCCGCCTCCTGGGCGAACCGGGCGCGGTCGTCGGCGGCTTGCGGGGTGGCGCCAATCACGCCGAGGATGATGAACGGCTTCGATTCGTAGCCGGAGCTCTCGTCGCCGTCGGCCAGGATGATGCTCGAGCCCGGCGCCAGCGTGCGAACGTCCTTGAAGTCGGCGAGATCGGTGATCTTGAACGGCATCAGCGCGATCTGCTCTTCGGCCGAGACCTGCTTGCGGGTGACGACGCTCGCGAACATCTGCCGCACCGCCTCGTCGGTGTAGATCTTGGTCGCATTCTCCGGAATCTGCACCGCGACATAGCCGGAGAAGCCGGCGCCCGGCACGATCATCGAATAGCGCCGCACCGGCGTCTCGCCGGCCTTGCCGCTCTCGGTGGTGAAATAGGCAAGGCCCGCGGGCGTCTCGATCTTGTCCTGCTTGACGCCGTTGGATCCGGCCGGATTGGAGTTGAAGGCGCTCACGACCTCGCCATAGGCCGCCGGCGGCAGCTCTGTGATCAGCACCTTGACGCCGCCGTCCTCGCTCTCGAAGCCGGGAAAGGTCTTGGCCGTGCTGAGGCCGACCAATGGCACCATGCCGAGGCGCAAGCCAGGTGGGAAAACGGCGTCGGCAGCCAGAGCCGGGAGCGCAGAGGCGACGAGGAGGGCGAGCGCGGCGAGGGGGCGGATCAGCTTCATGGGCACTCTGATTGGTTCACATTGAGGCCGTTCGATGGTGGCCGGCCGGCCGCTTTGTCGCGCGAGGCAGCCCGAGGACGAGCCCGGCCGGCTGCCCGCCTTTTAGCGGTTTTGGTCTGGCCGCAACAGAGCGGGCGGAATGCGGTAGCGCATGCCGGCCGATCGCCGGACCTGTTAATATTTCCTCACCCGCAAGGGCGGTTCAGCCCGGATATGTTCTTCCAAAACCCAATGTTTTCACGGCCGAAACTTGCGTTCGGTCCTTGCAGGCACCTCCGCCCCTCCTATATGACCCCCAACCATCGCAATATCGCGAATGTTTGATCTTAGGGGGTTTCGGTTCGGGTGCCTTCTGGGCCCAGCCAGCCTGCCGCAAAAACAAGGATACAGGACCATGGGAAAGGTCATCGGGATCGACCTCGGCACCACGAATTCGTGCGTCGCCGTAATGGATGGCAAGAACGCCAAAGTCATCGAGAATTCCGAAGGCATGCGCACGACGCCTTCGATCGTCGCCGTGACGGACGACGGTGAGCGCCTCGTCGGGCAGCCGGCCAAGCGCCAGGCCGTCACCAATCCCGAGCGCACGTTCTTCGCAGTGAAGCGCCTGATCGGCCGCCGCTACGACGACCCGATGGTCGAGAAGGACAAGAAGCTCGTTCCGTACAAGATCGTGAAGGCTTCCAACGGCGACGCCTGGGTCGAGGCCGACGGCCAGACCTACTCGCCCTCGCAGGTCTCGGCGTTCATCTTGCAGAAGATGAAGGAGACCGCGGAAGCCCATCTGGGCCAGAAGGTCGACCAGGCCGTCATCACCGTGCCCGCCTACTTCAACGACGCCCAGCGCCAGGCAACCAAGGACGCCGGCAAGATCGCGGGCCTTGAAGTGCTGCGCATCATCAACGAGCCGACCGCGGCCGCGCTCGCCTACGGCCTCGACAAGACCAAGGCCGGCACGATCGCCGTGTACGATCTCGGCGGCGGCACGTTCGATATCTCGATTCTCGAAATCGGCGACGGCGTGTTCGAGGTGAAGTCGACCAACGGCGACACCTTCCTCGGCGGCGAAGACTTCGACATGCGCTTGGTTGGCTATCTGGCCGACGAATTCCAGAAGGAGCAGGGCATCAACCTGCGCAACGACAAGCTCGCGTTGCAGCGCCTGAAGGAAGCCGCCGAAAAGGCCAAGATCGAGCTGTCGTCGACGACGCAGACCGAGATCAACCTGCCCTTCATCACCGCGGACCAGACCGGCCCGAAGCATCTGACGATGAAGCTCACCCGCGCCAAGTTCGAGGCGCTGGTCGATGACCTCGTCCAGAAGACCGTCGAGCCCTGCCGCAAGGCGCTGAAGGATGCCGGCCTCACCGCCGCAGAGATCGGCGAAGTGGTGCTGGTCGGCGGCATGTCGCGCATGCCGAAGGTCCAGGAAGTCGTGAAGCAGCTGTTCGGCAAGGAGCCGCACAAGGGTGTCAACCCGGACGAAGTCGTGGCGATCGGCGCCGCGATCCAGGCCGGCGTGCTTCAGGGCGACGTCAAGGACGTGCTGCTGCTCGACGTGACCCCGCTGTCGCTGGGCATCGAGACGCTAGGCGGCGTGTTCACCCGCATCATCGACCGCAACACCACGATCCCGACCAAGAAGAGCCAGGTGTTCTCGACCGCCGAGGACAGCCAGAACGCGGTCACCATCCGCGTCTTCCAGGGCGAGCGTGAAATGGCGGCCGACAACAAGATGCTCGGCCAGTTCGACCTGATGGGCATTCCGCCGGCCCCGCGCGGCATGCCGCAGATCGAGGTGACCTTCGACATCGACGCCAACGGCATCGTCAACGTCTCGGCCAAGGACAAGGCCACGTCCAAGGAGCAGCAGATCCGCATCCAGGCCTCCGGCGGTCTGTCGGAAGCCGACATCGAGAAGATGGTCAAGGACGCAGAGGCCAATGCCGAGGCGGACAAGAAGCGCCGCGAGGCCGTGACCGCCAAGAACGACGCGGATGGACTGGTGCATTCGACCGAGAAGGCGCTGGCCGAGCACGGTTCGAAGGTCGCAGAGACCGAGCGCCGCGCCATCGAGGATGCCGTCAGCGACCTCAAGGAAGCGCTGAAGGGCGACGATGCCGAGGCGATCAAGGCCAAGACCCAAACGTTGGCCCAGGCTTCGATGAAGCTCGGCGAGGCCATGTACAAGCAGCAGGCCGAGGCCGACGCCAAGAAGGATGCGGCCAAGGACGACGTCGTCGACGCGGAATTTACCGAAGTCGACGACGACAAGACCAACAAGAAGTCCGCCTGAACCCCGCGAGGGTGATGATGCGGACGGCTTGGACCCCACACGCGCCAACGGCCTCCTCCCTCGCGGGGGAGGCCATCGTGTCGGGCTCGACGAGCCAAGCCACTGTGAAAATCGGCACTGATAAAATCGGCGCCGTTACCATCGATCAATTCCCAGCCGTTATTCTGAATGCTGCCGTGCAATCCTCTGCCGCGAGGCGGAAGGCTGCCTATATCGTCGCATGGCGACGTTGCTTCGCTCCGACTTGAATCGCGATCGGATAGACCGAGCTCATCATGTCCACGTCCACCAAGCGCTGCTATTACGAAACCCTCGAAGTCGAACGCGATGCCGACGATTCCGTCCTGAAATCGTCGTTCCGCAAGCTGGCGATGAAGTTTCACCCCGACCGCAATCCCGGGGACGACACCAGCGAAGTCAAATTCAAGGAAATCAACGAGGCCTACGAGGTCCTGAAAGACAAGGACAAGCGCGCCGCCTATGACCGTTACGGCCATGCCGCCTTCGAGCAGGGCGGCGGCGGTGGTGCCGGTTTCGGTGCGGGCTTCGCCTCCTCCTTTTCCGACATTTTCGAAGATCTGTTCGGCATGGCCGGACAGCGCGGCGGCCGTGGCGGCCGCGAGCGCGGCGCCGACCTGCGCTACAACATGGAAATCACGCTCGAGGAAGCTTTTGGCGGCAAGACCGCGCAGATCGAGATTCCGGTCTCGGTCACCTGCGAGGCCTGTTCGGGCATCGGGGCCAAGGCCGGCACCAAGCCGAAGACCTGCTCGACCTGCGGCGGCGCCGGGCGCGTAAGGCAGTCGCAGGGCTTCTTCACGCTGGAGCGCACCTGTCCGGGCTGCCAGGGGCGCGGCCAGATGATCGAGGACGCCTGCCCGTCCTGCTCGGGTCAGGGACGGGTCACCCGTGAGCGGAATCTTTCGGTCAACATTCCCCCTGGAGTCGAGGACGGCACCAGGATCAGGCTCGCCGGCGAAGGCGAGGCCGGGGTCCGCGGCGGACCGCCCGGCGACCTCTACATCTTCCTGTCGCTGGCCCAGCACCAGTTCTTCCAGCGCGACGGCGCCGATCTGCATTGTCGTGTGCCGATCTCGATGGTAACGGCGGCGCTTGGTGGCGAATTCGAGGTGCCGACCATCGACAAGGGCAAGACCAAGGTGAAGGTCCCCGCGGGCACCCAGTCCAGCCGCCGATTCCGCATTGCATCAAAAGGCATGCCGGTGCTGCGCTCGCGCCAGATGGGCGACATGTACGTTCAGGTCGTGGTCGAGACCCCGCAGAACCTCACCAAGAAGCAGCAGGAATTGCTGGCCGAGTTCGACAAGCTCTCCTCCGGCAACACCCAGCCGGAATCCGAGGGCTTCTTCACCAAGGTCAAGGATTTCTTCGGTAATCGAGCGAGTTGACGCGTCTTGACCGTGCCCTCTTCGGCCTATACGTCTTTATGACCATTTTCTGACACGCCGCGGTCCCGCGGTCCCGGCCGGTCCCGACATGCCATTGCCATCGTCCGCGCGTGCGTTGAAGAAGCCCCGTCTCGATGACGAGGTGCGTTTTCTCCGGTCATGGATCGAAAAGCCCCTCCACATGGGCGCGGTGATGCCGTCGGGCAAGCTGCTGGCCCGGACCATGGCCCATTACGTCGATGTCAATTCGGACGCACCGGTGGTCGAGCTCGGGCCCGGCACCGGCGCCATCACCTCGGCCCTGGTCGAGCGCGGCGTCGACCAGAAGCGTCTCGTGCTCGTCGAATACAATCCGGGCTTCTGCGCCCTGCTGCGCGACCGCTATCCGCAGGCCAAGGTGGTGCAGGGCGATGCCTATCGCCTGCGCGACACGCTGTGGAACGTGCTGAGCGCGCCGGCCTCCGCGGTCGTCTCGGGCCTGCCGCTGGTCACAAAACCGATGCTGACGCGGCTGCGGCTCATCCGCGACGCCTTCACGGCCCTGGCGCCCGGTGCGCCCTTCGTCCAGTTCACCTATGCGGTGGTGCCGCCAATTCCGAAATCGCTGCCCGGCGTGTCCACAGAGGCCTCGGAACGGATCTGGATGAACCTTCCGCCGGCCCGCGTCTGGGTGTATCGCAAGGACTAATTCCGCCGGCATTCCTGTTTGCGTGGCGGGCTCGTTTCGCCGAACGCATGGAAGCGGATGTCCGCACCGAAAATCCTGATCATTCCCGGCTCCCTGCGCACCGGCTCGCACAATGCGAAGCTGGCAGCGGTCGCCGCCTATGCATTCGACCAGGCCGGCATCGACGTCACCCGCATCTCGCTCGCCGATTTTCCGCTGCCGATCTATGACGGCGACCTGCAGGCCAAATCCGGTGTGCCCAAGCACGCAATCAATCTCAAGCGTATGATCGGCGCGCATCACGGTGTGCTGATCGTCTCGCCCGAATACAATGCCTCGGTGCCGCCGCTGCTGAAGAACGCGATCGACTGGGTCAGCCGCGTGCATGAGCTGCACGAGCCGCGCGGCGAGGTGTTCCGCAACCGCGTCTTCGCGCTCGCCGGCGCCTCGCAGAGCCGGCTCGGCGCGGCTCGCGCGCTGCAGGCGCTGCGGCTGATCCTGACCTCCTGCCACGCCAATGTGATTGCCAACCAGCTCACGCTCGCCTTTGCCGACCAGGCCTATGACGATATGGACAGGCTGAAGCACGAGGGCGATTCCGCCGCGTTGAAGGAACTGGTGCGGCAGTTGATCGACGTTTCTCAACGCATGATGTGAGGTGACATGACGCCAGCCGAGATCGCCCCGAAAGACCGCCTGATCGTCGCGCTCGATCTGCCCGGCGTTGATGCCGCGGAAGCGATGGTCAACCGGCTCGGCGACAGCGTCACCTTCTACAAGATCGGCTATCGGCTCGCTTATGCCGGCGGCTTGCCGCTGGTCGGCAAGCTCGCCGACAAGGGCAAGAAGGTCTTTCTCGATCTCAAGCTGCACGACATCGGGAACACCGTGGCGCAAGGCGTCGACAGCATCACCAGGCTCGGCGCGACCTTCCTCACCGTGCACGCTTATCCGCAGACCATGAAGGGCGCCGTCGAAGGTCGCGGCAGCTCGAACCTGAAGATCCTCGCGGTCACTGTTCTGACGTCCTACAACGGGGACGATCTGCACGCGGCGGGCTTCCGGCTCGGCGTCTCCGAGCTCGTCGAAGCGCGCGCGCAGCAGGCGCAGGTGCTCGGCATCGACGGGCTGGTGTCGTCGCCCGAGGAAGTCGGAGCCTTGCGCAAGATCGTCGGCCACCAGATGAGCCTCGTCACCCCCGGCATCCGGCCGGCAGGCGCTGCAAGCGGCGACCAGAAACGCATCATGACGCCGGGCCGCGCGATTGCCGCCGGCGCGGACTATCTCGTCGTCGGGCGGCCGGTGGTGGAAGCCACGGACCCCAAGGCGATCGCGGAGGCGATCCAGAGCGAGATCGCCGGGGCACTCTGAGCATGATCCGGAAAAGTGTGCAGCGGTTTTCCGATCAGATCATGCTCAAATAGAAACCCAACAACACAGGGAGAAGAACAATGGCAAAAGGCTACTGGATCGGGCGCGTCGACGTGAGCAGTGACGAGGGCTACAAGCCTTATGCCGTCGCCAATGGTCCGATCTTCAAGAAATGGGGTGGCCGCTTCGTCATCCGCGCCGGCAAGTTCACCACCGTCGAAGGCAGCAGCCGCACCCGCAACGTCGTGATCGAATTCCCGGACTACGAGACCGCGATCGCCTGCTACAACTCGCCGGAATACCAGGCCAACATCAAGGTGCGCCAGCCGCACTCCGTCGCCGACCTCATCATCATCGAGGGCTATGACGGCCCGCAGCCGTCAGACGGCTGAGGCTGGGTCTGCGCGCACGCCTCGTCCTTCGAGACGACCGCTCCGCGGTCTCCTCAGGATGAGGCTAAGCAGTATCGGCGCCCGTCGAATTTGTTGCCATGGATTCCGACCTCATCCTGAGGGCCCGCCGTAGGCGGGCGTCTCGAAGGATGGCCGCAAGCGACCGGCGCTCCAGGGGAGGGTGGAAGCCTGCCTGCTCCCAATCCCCCTTGGTTGCCGGAACTGCATCCCCCCGCTACAACGCCCGTGAGAGGATCGCACCATGTCCGACATGCGCTTGATTGTTGCTGGAGCCGGCGGCCGGATGGGCCGGGCGCTGACGCGGGCGATTGCCGAGAGCAAAGGCGCGGTGCTGGCGGGCGCGCTGGAGGCGCCGGGCTCGGAGCTGCTCGGCAAGGATGCCGGCGTGCTCGCGGGCTTGCCGGCCAACGGCATCAAGCTCTCCGGCGATCTCTGGGCGTTGTCGAAGGACGCCGACGGCATTCTGGATTTCACCGTGCCCGCGGCGACGCTCGCCAATGTCGCGATCGCCGCCGAGCGCGGCCTCGTGCACGTCATCGGAACGACCGGCCTGTCGGGCTCCGACAACGCCGTGATCAAGAGCGTCACCAACCGCGCCGTGGTGGTGCAGTCCGGCAATATGAGCCTGGGCGTCAATCTGCTCGCCGCCGTCGTCAAGCGCGTTGCCAAGGCGCTCGACGAGAGCTTCGACATCGAGATCGTCGAAACCCATCACCGCATGAAGGTCGACGCGCCCTCGGGCACGGCACTGATGCTGGGCCAGGCGGCAGCTCGCGGCCGCGGCATCGCGCTCGACGAGCATGCAGATCGCGGCCGCGACGGCATCACCGGCGCGCGCAAGCCCGGCGACATCGGCTTTGCGTCGTTGCGCGGCGGCACCGCGGCCGGCGATCACAGCGTGAGCTTCCTCGGCCCGTTCGAGCGCCTGACGCTGTCGCATCAAGCGGAGGATCGCATGCTGTTCGCCCACGGCGCGCTGAAGGCGGCGCTCTGGGCGCATGGCAAGAAGCCGGGGCACTACTCCATGGCCGACGTGCTCGGCCTGTCCGACATCTGAACGAAGCATGATCCGGAAAAGTGTGAAGCGGTTTTCCGGCAAGATCATGCTTAGACAACGAACGAAACGGAAAGCAGTCAATGAGCGAACGTCTTCTCGTGCTGGTGCGGCACGGCCAGAGCGAATGGAATCTGAAGAACCTGTTCACGGGCTGGAAGGATCCTGACCTCACCGAAGTCGGCGTGAAGGAAGCCTCGGAAGCCGGCCGCAAGCTGAAGGCGCAGGGTCTCGTGTTCGACGTCGCCTACACCTCGGTGTTGACGCGCGCCCAGCATACGCTCGATCTCATTCTCGGCGAGCTCGACCAGAAGGGACTGCCGACGACGAAGAACCTCGCGCTGAACGAGCGCGACTATGGCGATCTCTCCGGCCTCAACAAGGACGACGCCCGCAAGAAATGGGGTGAGGACCAGGTGATGATCTGGCGCCGCTCCTACGACGTGCCGCCGCCCGGTGGCGAAAGCCTGAAGGACACGCTGGCGCGCGCGCTACCCTATTACGTGCAGGAGATCCTGCCCGGCGTGCTCAACGGCAAGCGCACATTGGTTGCCGCTCACGGCAATTCGTTGCGCGCGCTGATCATGGTGCTGGAGAAGCTCTCGCCCGAAGGCATTTTGAAGCGCGAGCTCGCCACCGGTGTGCCGATTATCTACCGGCTCAATGCGGATTCGACCGTGGCCTCGAAGCTGGATCTGGCGGGCTAAAGACGTTCGCGCGCGACGGAGCCGGCCAAACACTCGGTGTCATTCTGGCGAAAGCCAGGACCCATAACCACCGTCGTTGATTTTCGATGACTGGTGGTTGGAAGTCGGCGCCAAAACATCTTCCTGGGATAATGGGTCCTGGCTTTCGCCAGGACGACCATGTGGGGCAGATTACGCGCAGCAACTATTACTGCATTCCCAGCTGCCCGGCCTCCCAGCCCAGCATCGCCTGCTTGCGGGTGATGCCCCAATGGTAGCCGGTGAGCGTGCCGCTCTTGCCGAGCGCGCGGTGGCAGGGCACGACGAAGGACACCGGGTTCTTGCCGACGGCGGCGCCGACGGCGCGTGAGGCTTTCGGGCTGTTGATGTTGCAGGCGATGTCTGAATAGGACACCGCGCGGCCCATCGGGATCTTCAACAGCGTCTCCCACACCCGGACCTCGAAATCGGTGCCGATCATCACCACGCGCAGCGGCTGATCCGGGCGCCACAGTTTTGTGTCGAAGATGCGCTGCGCCAATGGTGCGGTACCTTCGTGATCCTCGACGTAAGTTGCGTTCCGCCAGCGCCGCGTCATGTCGGCAAGCGCTACGTGTTCCTCACCGGGATCGGCGAAAGCTAGGCCCGACAGTCCGCGATCGGTCGCGATCACGATCGCGGTGCCGAACGGCGAGTGATGGAAGCCGTAGCGCAAGATCAGCCCCGCGCCGCCGTTCTTCCATTCGCCCGGCGACATCGCCTCATGGGTGACGAAGAGATCGTGCAGCCGGCCCGGACCCGACAGGCCGGAGTCGAGCGCGGCGTCCAGGATGCTTGCGGAGTCCCGCAGCAGACCCTTGGCGTGGTCGAGCGTGAGCGCCTGCATGAAGGCCTTCGGTGTGATCGAGGCCCAGCGGCGGAACAAATGGTGCAACTCGTCCGGGGTAACGCCGGCCGCATCTGCCATCGCCTCGATGGTCGGCTGTGCGCGCCAGTTTTCCGAGATGAAGGCGATCGCCCGGCGCACGGAATCATAGTCGCGCAACGCGGCGTTCTGGGAGCCTGGCCCGGCCAGGCGCTGGTCATGTATCGCGAGTGTCATCATGACTGCAAATGTAGGAGAGGGCGGGGTCCGAAACCACCCGATTTCCGACCCGCAAATCAGGTGACCGGATTGTAGGTCGGGCCGCGCCTGGCGGCATTCAAGGCCTCAACCAAACCTTTGTAAAAACTTGCCTTTTCGTCCGGTCCCAGGAAGCGGGCGATCTGGATCTGGTGACCTCGCGAGATCAGATAGAGGTGCTCGATGCCAAAATCCTCGTCGATTTCCATGTCTAGCCGGACCCAGAGCGGATTGAAGGTCCACTCGACGATTTGGCCGTGTTGGCTGATGCGCCGCACGCGCAATTCGGATGGCGTGACCACGATCTCCTCGCTGGCCCGCGCCGCGCGGAAATTGGCTTTGAAGGCCCACCAGATCACCAGCACATCCAGGCCGAAGAAGCCGAACACCGGCCACGCGCCCATCATCAGGAAGACGAGGCCAGTGACGAAGCTGACGGCGCTCAGGAACAGCATCACCGCGAGGAAGCCGGTGCGGTTCAGCGAGCGGTGCGGCGTCAGGCGCGCGGAAAAGATCTGAGGCTCAGCCTCGCTTCCCGATCGTTCGCGCTCAATTTCGTTGCCTGTGCTCATCGTCCCTCAGTATATCCCGATCATGGCGAAAATCACCCGCAAGCCGGCCCCGCGCAAAACGTCCGTGCCGAAGAAAAAGGCGAAGGCGGCCGCCGCGAAGCCGAAGGCTCCCGCCAAGAAATCCCTCAAGGCCATGAAACCTTGGACACCGCCCGAGGTCCACGAGGTCTTCAACCGTTTCCGCAAGGCCAACCCGGAGCCCAAAGGCGAGCTCGAGCACGTCAATCCCTTCACGCTGCTGGTTGCCGTGGTGCTGTCGGCACAGGCGACCGACGCCGGCGTCAACAAGGCGACGCGCGCGCTGTTTGCGATCGCCGACACGCCGCAGAAGATGCTCGACCTCGGCGAGGAACGCCTGCGCGAGTACATCAAGACCATCGGCCTCTACCGCACCAAGGCGAAGAACGTGATCGCGCTGTCGGCGAAGCTGCTCAGCGAGTTCGGCGGCGAGGTGCCGCGCACGCGCGCCGGGATCGAGTCGCTGCCCGGCGCCGGGCGGAAGACCGCCAATGTCGTGCTCAACATGGCCTTCGGCGAGCACACCATGGCGGTCGACACGCATGTCTTCCGCGTCGGCAACCGGACCGGACTTGCGCCCGGCAAGACGCCGCTGGAGGTCGAGCTCGGTCTCGAAAAGGTGATCCCGGCCGAGTTCATGCTGCATGCCCATCATTGGCTGATCCTGCATGGCCGCTATACTTGCATCGCGCGCAAGCCGCGCTGCGAGGTTTGCCTGATCAACGATCTCTGCCGGTGGCCGGAAAAGACGGTCTGAAATAGCGTTCGGGAAATGGTTTTTGGAGTCTAGCGTGAGTCAGCAGGAACAAATCTCGCCGTCGCCGCCTGCTGCTACACCGGCGCCGCCACCGAAGCCAACGCAGCGACCGGCGAGTTCACTGTGGAGCCGGCTCGCGATTCCGCTGTTCGCGGTGATCGTCGCGCTCGGCTTCGTCGCGCTGGCAACGCAGCGCTTCGACGAATGGGTCGGCAATTCGGCGGTCCAGACCACCAACGACGCCTATGTGCGCGCCGAGCTGACGCGGCTTGCCAGTCGGGTCTCCGGCGAAGTGCTGACCGTCGGAGTCACCGATTTCCAGCGCGTCAAGGCCGGCGATCTCCTGATCCAGATCGATCCTGCCGACTATGAGGCGCAAGTCGCGCAGTCCGAAGCGGCGGTCGCCGCCGCGCAAGCCGTGCTCGACAATCTGGCCAACCAGATCGAGCTGCAATATGCAACGATTGCACAGGCGCAAGCCGCGCGGCTCTCGGCCGAAGCCGTGGAGGTCGAGGCTCGGCAGGAGCAGGAGCGTCAGCAATCGCTGTCGCAGACCGAATCCGGCACGCGGCAGCGCTTCGAACAGGCGGTCGCAGGCTATGCCAAGGCGCAGGCCGACGTGCGCGCGAGCCGCGCCGTGATCGCGGCCCAGCAGCACCAGCTCGAAGTCCTGCAAGGCACCAGGAAGCAGCGCGCCGCCGATCTCGAAGCGACCAAGGCGACGCTGGCGAGTGCGAAGCTCAAGCTCGGCTACACCAAGATATCCGCGCCGTTCGACGGCGTCGTCGGCGAGCGGCAGGTGCAGCCCGGCGACTACGTCAACATCGGCACCAATCTCATCAACGTCGTGCCGTTGCCGAAGGTCTATGTGATCGCGAATTACAAGGAGACCCAGCTTACGCACGTTGCACCGGGCCAGCCGGTCGAGATCACGGTCGACAGTTTCCCGCGTGAGAAGCTGCGCGGCCGGGTCGAGCGCATTGCGCCCGCGACCGGCGCGCAGGTCGCGCTGCTGCCGCCGGACAACGCAACCGGCAACTTCACCAAAGTCGTGCAGCGCATTCCCGTGCGCATCCAGTTCGACGACAACCAGCCGCTGCTGGCGCGGCTGGTGCCGGGCATGTCGGTCGTTACCAGCATCGACACCAAGGCCGGCAATGGCGGAAAATGACGATTCCAGTCGCGGGCCGCTCTCGCGCGGCGGCGTCGCGCCGCAGCCGCTGTTTGCGGTAGCAGCGGTACTGCTCGGCTCGTTCCTCGCCAATTTCGACAGCCGCCTGACCACAATAGGCCTGCCGGACCTGCGCGGCGCGTTCTCGCTCTCGTTCGACGAGGGCGCCTGGCTCTCCACTGCGGGCATCGGCTCGCAGATCTTCATCGCACCCGCGGTGGCCTGGCTTGCCACCGTATTCGGCCTGCGCCGCGTGCTCGGTATCCCGAGTCTCGTCTATGCCGCGGTCTCGCTGATCATCCCGTTCGTGCACGACTATCCGACATTGCTCGCGCTCAGCGTCGTGCATGGCCTCTTGCTCGGCACCTTCGTGCCGGCGACGCTGATGATCGTGTTCCGCAATCTGCCGATCCGCTGGTGGCTTCCGGCGATCTCAATCTATTCGATCCGCGTCGGCTTCGCGCTGGACACCTCGAGCTCGCTGGTCGGCTTCTATGTCGACTATCTCGGCTGGCAATGGCTGTACTGGCAGAGCGTGTTGATCGCGCCCCTGATGGGCCTGATGGTTTATTGGGGCACGCCGAACGAGCCAGTCAATCGCGCTTTGCTCCGCGACGCCGATTGGGGCGGCATGCTGCTGCTCGGCGCCGGCGTCTCGATGATCTATGCCGGGCTCGACCAGGGCAACCGGCTGGACTGGCTGGGGTCGGGGACGGTGATGGCGTTGATCATTGCCGGCGCGGTGCTGGTCGCGGGCTTCCTCGTCAACGAGGCCCTGGTGCGACAGCCATGGGCGCATATCAGCGTGCTGTTCTCGCGCAATATTGGTCTCGGGCTGGTCCTGATCCTGCTCTACACGCTGACCAGCCTGTCCAACGCGTCGCTGGTACCGAACTTCCTCGCCACCATCGCCCTGCTCAGGCCGGAGCAGAGCGGTCTCCTGCTGCTTACCTACGGCGCGTTGCCGATGTTCGTGCTGGTGCCGCTCTCGATCTGGCTGCTGCGGCATTTCGATACGCGGACGGTGGTGGTCGTGGGATTTGCCTGCTTCGCCGCCGCCAATCTCTGGGGCACGCAGCTCAGCCATGATTGGGCGCGCGAGGATTTCGCCGGCATCGTGCTGCTCCAGGCGATCGGGCAGTCGCTGACCTTGCTGCCGCTGATCATCACGCTGCTGTCCCACTCCGATCCGAGCCGCGCCACCTCGTTTGCCGCCTATATCCAGATCATGCGGCTCGGTGGTGCCGAGATCGGCGTGGCATTGATGGGGACGTGGCTGCGCGTCCGCGAGCAGATCCATTCCTTCTATCTCGGCCAGAATCTCGGCGTCGGCGACGTCGACGTGGTCCGCATGCTGAAACAGCTCGCCGACCATTTTGCGGCCCATGGTGCCGGCTCGGCCCAGGCCCGCGCGGTCGGCACGCTCGCGGGCCTGGTTCAGCGCGAGGCCAATGTGCTCGCCTATATCGACGGCTTCTGGCTGTGCTTCTGGGTCGCGATGGCCGCGCTCGGCGTCGTCGCCCTGGTCACCCGTGCCCCGCCCGGCCCGTTCACGCCGGCGCCGTTCGGCTTCGCCAGAATGCTGTTGCGCAGATGCGGGGTGTCGGTGAGGTAGACACCGTCAGCGCATCTGCCGCGCCGGTTCGATAAGCTCGGGTCGCGGGCCTGAGAGCCGCTTGTGCATGTGGACCATGAAGGCCATGGCGAAGATCGGCGTCGCCAGATTGAGGATCGGGATCGAGACGAAGGCTGCGATGAACAGGCCCGCGGTGAAGATGATCGCGGCATTGTCGCGCCGCATCGCCTTGGCTTCCTCCGGCGAGCGAAACCGCATCGCCGCGAGCTCGAAATATTCGCGGCCGAGCAGCCAGGCCGTGGCGAGGAAGAAGACCAGGAAACCGGCGCCGGCGAAAAGCACCAGCGGCAGCGCGACCAGATAGACCAGGATCGTCAGCAGCGCGGTCTTGACGCCCTCGTACATCGCTTGGCTGAACGGCAGCGCGACGCCCGGTCGCTCGGCCGGATAGTGCTCGCGCTCGACGATGTCGGCGACGTCGTCGACGAACAGGCTCGCCACCAGCGAGGTGATCGCGGGCATTAGGAACACAGCCCCGAACACGACGCCGAGGCCCGCGGCGATCGAAATGATCCAGGACAACACCTCGAGCGATGAGTGCCAGCCCGGACCGAGCAGGCCCTCCAGCCAGGCCTCGCCATAGGTCGCAAACCAGCTCAGGAGCCGCTGCAAGCCGATCGCCAGCACGATGATCAGCACCAGGGCGACGCCGATCGACCGCCACAGGATCGAGCGCATCGGCGGCGAGATCATTTGCGACAGCGCCTTTACGGCGGCATCCAACATGGGAGGTACCTCTCGGGAAAATCACCCGCGAGAAGTAGACACAGGTTGCCCGTTCGGCAAGGGAGGCAGCCTCACTCTGACCGCGTCATAGAAACTCTCGTCCCCCATCCAAAGGAGCTTGGGGAGCAAGCCTCTCCAAGGATGGAGGCCCGAAACCGGCATTCGAGCTGTATGGTTCGAGACGGCGATGCCGATCCCGCCACCGGCTATCAGATTCCTCAATGGCGTCGGCAACACGATGGGGCGGCACCGGCAACGACAAGCTCAGCTACACCAGATCCAGCGGCTTGCCGCGCACGTTCGGGCCGAACAACGCCATGGCGATCACCACGATCAGCATCGCCGCGGTGATCAGGCCGAACACGCCGGTGACGCCGGCTTCCTTCAGCATGTAGGCGACGATGAAGCCCGAGAACGTCGCGCTCAGCCGGCTCATCGAATAGACGAGGCCGGAGGCGCGCGCCCGGATCTGGGTCGGAAACACCTCGGTCTGATAGGCATGATAGGCATAGGACATCGTCGTGTTGCAGGCCGTCAGTAGCACGCCGCAGACGATCAGCAGCACGGGCTCGGTCAGCTGCGCGAACGCCATGCCGAAGACGATGATGGCGACGCACGCTCCCGCGATGATCCACCGGCGTTCGAACCTGTCGGCGAAGCTCGAGGCCAGGAGCGGCGCGATCGGATAGGCGAAGGCGACGATGAAGGCATATTGCAGGCTCTTGGTGACGTTGATGCCCTTCTCGACCAGCAGCGTCGGCACCCAGTTGGCGAAGCCGTAGAAGCCGAAGGCCTGGCAGAGGTTGAACACCATGAAGAGGACGACGAGCGAGAGGAAAGGCGGGCGGAACAGATCGGCGAAGCCGATTTCTGCGACCGAGCGTGCTGCCGGCCGTGCAGACGACGGCGTAGGGAGCGGCGCTGCCGTGTTTCCGCCGGCGGCTTCCAGCGTTGCCAGGATGCGATAGGCCTCCTCACCGCGGCCATGGCGCGCCAGCCAGAGCGGGCTTTCGGGCAGGAACAGCCTGAGCACCCAGACGATCATGCTGGCGGCCGCCCCGATGAGCACCACCCAGCGCCAGCCGTCGACGCCGAACGGCGAAAGCGGCACAAGCCACCAGGCCAGCGCGGCGACGACCGGCACCGCGATGAACATGATCGACTGGTTCACGGCGAAGGCGCGGCCGCGCATCCGGCTCGGCACCAGCTCGGTGATATAGGCATCGATGGTGATGACTTCGACACCGATGCCGATACCGGCGAGGAAGCGCCACAACAACAGGCCCTCCGAGGAGGTCTGGCAGGCCATGATCACGGAGGCCGCGGTGTAGCCGAGCAACGCGTAGGTGAAGATCGCGCGGCGCCCAAAACGGTCGGCGAGGAAGCCGAGGAAGAAGGTGCCGACGAACAGGCCGGCAAAGGTCGCGGCGACGAAGGCGCCGATGCCGGAGAAGCCGAAGAAGGCCTGCGTCGTCGTGGTCAGGAGACCGCTGCGGTTCAGGCCCGGTGCGATATAGCCGGTGAGGAACAGATCGTAGATCTCGAAACAGCCGCCGAGCGACAGCAGGATGACGAGGCGCCAGACGTAGGAAGTCCCCGGCATCGTCTCGAGCCGCCGCGAGATCTCGTCCGGTGCTGCGGATGCGGTGCCGGGTTCGATGCCCGTGTCGATGCCGACGACGCTCATGATATCCTCCCGGTGGCGCGCGGATTGCGCTGTTCCCGGCGGCTCATCTCTGTCATTTGTCGTGAACTCTGCCGGACCACGTCATGTTGGCCGGCCGATAGCGGAAATCCAGAAGAACATATCGATGGGAGCGTTCGAGATTTTCGAACTCGGGCGACGAGAGGCAGGACAGCCGGTCGGCGCTATCCCGCCAGCTTCGCCTGCCAGCCGCCGCTACGCACCTGCTCGGCGATCAATGCCAGCATCAGTCGGCGCATCTCTTCCATGGCGTAAGTCATCGGGCGGTTGCGCAGACGGCAGAGGTAGAGTGTGCGGGTCAGCTTCGGATTGATCACCTTGCGTGCGACCAGGCGGCCGGCCGCCAGCTCCTCGCGCGCGAACAGTTTTGTCGCGATGGTGCAGCCGAGCCCTTCCACCAGCGCGCCGGTCATGCCGGTGATCGAATTGGCGTGCAGGATGGCGCTGCCTTCCAGCCGCTTGAGCAGGACCGGATCGTCGAGCAGCGCACGCGAGGACAGGCCGAGGCCATAGCGCAGCAGGATCAGCGGCAGCCGGTTCAGCTCCTCGAAGCGGATCGGGGTCTTGCCCTTGCCGACCAGCTTCGGAATGCCGACGAGGAACATCTCCTCTTCGAGCACTGGTTCCGTAATCAGTTCTTTCTCTGACGGCGGATTGTAGACCAGTGCCAGATCGACGCTGGAGATCATCAGGTGCATCAGCGTCGCGCCCGACAGGCTCTCGGTGAGCGACAGCTTGAGCTTGGGATATTTGGCAAGCACCGTGCGCATCAGCTCGACGCCGATCGCCTTGACGCCGGAATTGGCCATGCCGATGGAGATGTCGCCGGCAATGACCCGGGCGCCTTCGCGCACCTCGGTCTCGGCCTCCACCATCGCGCGCAGGATGATGCGAGCGTGTTCGTAGAGCCGTTCGCCGGCTGCCGTCGGTTCCATGCCGCGCGGCTTGCGCTCGAACAGGGGCGTTGCGAATTCCGCCTCCAGGTTGGAGATATGATGGCTCAGCGCCGACTGCGCGACATTGATCTGATCAGCCGCCCGCGACAGGTTCCGCTGCTCGTAGATGGCGATGAAATAGCGGAGCTGGCGCGAATCCATGGGCGATCAAGCGTTCTATAAGTACGAAGACAATCTTCGACAGATTATATTTTTCAGAAGGCTTGTGAAGGCCTAGTCTTCGAAGGTCGATTGATAGGGAGAGACGCATGGCCGAAGCCGGATTGCCGCTTGCAGGCGTGCGCGTGGTCGAGATGACCCACATGGTCATGGGCCCGACCTGCGGCATGATCCTGGCGCAGCTCGGAGCCGACGTGATCAAGGTCGAACCGCCCGCGGGAGACAAGACCCGGAGCTTGGGCGGCATGGGCACGGCCTTCTTCCCGTTGTTCAACCGCGGCAAGCGCAGCGTCGTGCTGGATTTCGAGAAGCCTGAGGATCGCGACACCATGCACCGGCTGCTGGCGACGGCCGAGGTGTTCCTCGAGAATTTTCGCGACGGCCAGCTCGAGAAGCAGGGGCTTGGCGCGGACGAATTGCGTCGCCGGCATCCGGATCTGATCATCGCCGGCCACAAGGGTTTCCTCTCCGGTCCCTACGAGCACCGCCCCGCACTTGACGAGGTCGTGCAGATGATGGCGGGGCTAGCCGCCATGACCGGCACCAGCGAAAAGCCCCAGCGTGTCGGCTCGTCCGCCAATGACATCATGGGCGGCATGTTCGGCGTGATCGCGATCCTCGCGGCGCTCTACCAGAAGCGCGGGGGAAAACGCGACGGCGCCGACATTCGCATCGGCCTGTTCGAGAACTGCCTCTTCCTGGTCGCCCAGCACATGGTCGAATACGAGATGACCGGCAACAAGCCGCGCTCGATGCCGGAGCGCGAGCATGCCTGGCCGATCTACGACATATTCGAGAGCGCCGGCGGCGAGCGCATCTTCATCGGCGTCGTCACCGAAGGCCATTGGCAGAGCTTTTGCCGCGAGTTCGGCCTGACTGAATTCCTCGATGATCCCGCCTTGCGCACCACGACCGATCGCATCCTGGCGCGTCGGCGGATCATTCCGCGCGTCGCCGACATCATCAGGCAATGGGACGTGGCAAAACTGTCGCAGAGGCTCGATGCGCTCAACATCTGCTTCTCGCCGATCAACCGTCCCGAGGATCTCTTCACCGATCCGCATGTGCTACGGCCGGGCGGGCTCGTCAACAATGTCACCGCCGACGGCAAGCCGTTCCGGGTGCCGGCGCTGCCGATCGAATGGAACGGCAACCATATCGGCGAGGGCCTGAAGGTCGCGCCGCTCGGCGCCGACACGGCGGCCGTTCGCGCCGAGATCGACACCGAAAACGAAGACGCCACGTCAAAAACAACAGGGAGGCGCGCATGAGCCGGATTCAGGAGATTTACCCCGCAGACCGCGTCAGCCTGCGCGAAGTCGGCCTGCGCGACGGGCTCCAGCTCGTGAAGAAAATTCCGTCGACCGACGCCAAGCAGCGCTGGGTGCGCGAGGAATATGCCGCTGGCGTGCGGCATTTCGAGGTCGGCTCGTTTCTGCCGGCAAAGACCTTTCCGCAATTCGTCGATGTTCGCGACATTGTTGCGACCGTCGCTTCATTGCCCGGCGCCCATGGCATCGCACTTGCGCTCAACGAACGCGGCGTGAACGAGGCGCTGGAATCCGGCGTCGGCGAAATCGCCTCCGTGGTGTCGGCAACGGAAGAGCACAGCCAGGCCAATGCGCACCGCTCGCGCGAGTCCGCGATCGCGAATTTGAAACGCCTGTGCGAGCTGCGCGATGCCACCAGCCACAAGCCGCTTGTGAACGCGGCGATCTCGATGGCGCTGGGCTGCTCGATTACCGGGGCGGTTGACCCTGCGGAAGTGCTGCGGCTGGTCGACAAATGCCTGGAGGCTGGCGTCGATTTCGTTGGCATCGCCGACACCGTCGGCTATGCCGGGCCGAAGCAGGTGGCGGAGCTGACGCGCGCCGCGGTGAAGCTTGCAGGGTCAAAGCCGATCTGCATCCATCTCCACGACACCCGCGGCATGGGCATTGCGAACGCGGCCGCGGCGCTCGACGAAGGCGCGCGTATCCTCGACGGCTCGCTCGGCGGCCTCGGCGGCTGCCCCTTCGCTCCCGGTGCGACCGGCAATGTCGTGTTCGAGGATCTCGTGTTCCTGTGCGAGAGCAAGGGCTTTGCGACCGGCATCGATCTGGAGAAGTTGATCGCGGTGCGCAGGATCCTGCGCGAGGAGATGCCCAACGAAGCGCTCTACGGCGGCGTCGCGCGTGCGGGGCTGCCGGGTGGGAGCGCGGCGAAGGCGGCGTGATCCTTCTTCCCTTCTCCCCTTGTGGGAGAAGGTGGCGCGAAGCGCCGGATGAGGGGTCTCTGTCCGCGCACTCAGATCGTGAGATTCTTCTGCGCGGAGAGAGACCCCTTGTATCTGCACGGCCAGCATTTGTGCGATGGAAGTGACTTAGCGCCTTGGCCGGTGGCCACCG
>NZ_JBVVPT010000054.1:0-21082 GCF_055811715.1 Bradyrhizobium sp. WSM4872
GGGGGGGGGGGGGCCCCCCCCCCCCCGCGCCCGCCCCCCCCCCGGGGGGGGCCCCCCCCCCCCGCGCCCCGCGCCCCCCCCCCCCGCCGCCGCGGCTTGGTGTCCTGCGCGGCGCGGTAGTCGAGCATCGCGATGCCGCCGACCATCAGCAGCGCCAGCGCGATATTGCCCTTTTTGGGATTGTCGGCGGTCAGCCCCGAGAGCAGCGCGGCGGCATCGAGGCCGTCGCCGCCGACGCGGGCCCACAGGCCGGCGTTCTTCTCGACCGAGAGCGTCGTGATCCCGGCCAGGATCTCGCGCACGCCGAAGGCGCGGACCAGCGTCTCGCTACCTTCCATGCCCAGCGTTTCCGTGACGCGCCGCGGCGCGAAGAATTCGACGACGCCGAGACCGATGCTGAACCAGCCGAGCGCACGCGCGAGCTGGTCTTCCGGCCTCTTGAGGGTGGGCCCGCCCGCGACGATCTTGGGGTCGCCCTTGGTGCGAACGATGTTGGAGAAATGAAACATGGTTTTTGCTCCTCAGGGCTTCAACACGACCTTGACGCAGGAGTCGCGCTTGTCGCGAAACACCTGATACATCTCGGGGCCTTGGCTGAGCGGGACGGTGTGGGTGATGACGAAGGACGGATCGATCTGGCCTTCCTCGATGCGGCGGAGCAGGTCGTCGGTCCAGCGGTTGACGTGGGTCTGGCCGGTGCGCATCTGCAGGCCCTTGTTCATGAAGGCGCCCATCGGCAGCATGTCGGAGAATCCGCTATACACGCCCGGCACCGAGATGATGCCGCCGGGGCGGCAGACATAGATCATCTCGCGCAGCACATGCGGTCGGTCGCTCTCCACCATGACCATCTGCTTGGCGCGGTCGAGCAGCGTGTCGGGCAGGGAGGCCATCACATGCGACTCCATCCCGACGCAATCGATACATTTTTCGGGGCCTCTGCCGTCGGTGAGCTCCTCGAGCCGCTCCAGGACGCTTTCGGTTTCGAAGTTGATGGTGGTGGCGCCGCCGGCTTCCGCCATGCTGAGCCGCTCGGGCAGGCAGTCGATCGCGATCACCTGGTTTGCGCCGAGCAAAATGGCACTGCGGATCGCCATCTGTCCCACGGGCCCGCAGCCCCAGATCGCGACCGTGTCGGTCGGCTCGATGTCGCATTGCGCGGCGGCCTGCCAGCCGGTCGGGAAGATGTCGCTGAGAAACAGCAGCTGCTCGTCGGGTATGCCGTCGGGCACCTTGATATGGGTGGCGTCGGCGAACGGCACGCGTAGATATTCGGCCTGGCCGCCGGGATATCCGCCGGTCAGATGCGTGTAGCCGAACAGGCCGGCTGTCGTGTGTCCGAACGCCTTGTCTGCCAAATGGCGCTTGCGATTGGTGGTTTCGCAGACCGAGAAATTGCCGCGTTTGCACTGATCGCATTCGCCGCAAATGATCGTGAAGGGCACGACGATGCGGTCGCCCTTCTTCAGCTTGCCGTCGACGCCGGAGCCGACCTCGACCACTTCACCCATGGTCTCGTGGCCCATGATGTCGCCGGGCAGCATGCCCGGAATGTAGTTGTGAAAGAGGTGCAGGTCCGAGCCGCAGATGGCGCAACTCGTGACTTTAATGATGGCGTCGCGCGGGTCCTGAATCTCAGGATCGGTGACGGTGTCGCAGCGTATGTCTTCCTTGCCGTGCCAAACTAGCGCCTTCATCTCAGTTCTCCCGCGAGCTACGAGGCATCCAAGTCGAACATCGAACGATGGTTGCTATCGCACGGTGCAAAATCTTTGCGCCGCACCAGCGTGGGTCCCGATAGGAACGAGCGGCCATTGCGGTGATTGGAGCGTCATCAATCCCATCTCAAGGACACGCGAAGGATACGCTCATGGCCGCTAACCAACTCGCCGTCGTCACCGGCGCCTCCACCGGCATCGGCCTGGAACTCGCCAGATGTTGTGCCCAAGGAGGCTTCAACCTTGTCATCGCGGCGGACGAGCCCGAGATCGAGAGGGTGGCCGTCGATCTCCGCAGGCTCGGCACCAGCGTCGAGGCGGTGCAGGCTGATCTCGCCACCACCGAAGGCGTCGACAAGCTCTGCGCGGCCGTCGGCGACCGGCCGATCGACGCGCTGCTCGCCAATGCCGGCGTCGGCCTCGGCAAGGCCTTCCTCGACCAGGATTTTGCCAGGATCAAACACCTCGTCGACACCAACATCACCGGTACGCTGTATCTGATCCATCGCGCCGGCAACGAGATGGTCCGCCGCAATTCGGGCCGTATCCTGATCACGGGCTCGATCGCCGGCTTCACGCCGGGCAGTTTTCAGGCGGTGTACAACGCCAGCAAGGCCTTCCTCGATTCATTCTCGTTCGCGCTCCGCGAGGAGATGCGCGACAGCGGCGTCACCGTCACCTGTCTGATGCCGGGCGCCACCGAAACCGAGTTCTTCCGCCGCGCCGACATGATGGACACCAAGATCGGCACCGAGAAGAAGGATGACGCGGCCGAGGTCGCGAAGGCCGGCTTCGACGCCATGTTGCGCGGGGAGTCCGATATCGTGACAGGAATGAAGAACAAGATCCAGACCACGGTTGCCAACGTCACGCCGAACGAGATGTTGGCCAAGCAGCATCGCAAAATGGCCGAGCCGGGCACGGCGAAGTCGTAGGACAATGACCTCGCAATCTCTGCTGGGCGGTGCGGCCGATCTCGCGGACGACAAAGGAGCACGCCGATTCACATAGCCTAATGCGCAAAGCTCCCCGAGCCCTCAGACTGGGCTTGTGATGCCGATGGATCGCGTCGAACAGGCCTTTGTCGCAACGGCGATCACGGGCTTTCTGGTGATGATGGCAGCGATCGTCTGGATGATGATGGGCTAATGCCGGGAGGGCTGCTGATGCGCATCGCGTTGCCCTATGCTGCGGTGCTCCTGTGCTTGGCGGTGACCGCCTGGCTCGCTTTCGCGCATTTGCTCTGATCGCCGTTCGGCTCAACCATGCGGATCGGCGATCAGCGCGGCCAGCGTGTGGGCCATCGCCGGCAGATCGATCGGTTTCTCCAGGATCAGCACGTCGTGGAATTCCGGACTGATCGTGACCTTGTCGTATCCGGTCGTGAAGAGGAAGGGTATGTTCCGTGCCTTCAGTTCGCGCGCGACAGGAAAGATCATCTCGCTGCGGATGTTCACGTCGAGGACGGCGGCATCCAGGACTGCGCCGTCGTGCAGGATCCTGAGTGCGTCGTCGAGATCACCGACTGGCCCCGCGACCTCTGCACCGAGCGCCTGACATGCCTTGCCAATGTCATCGGCGAGAAAATATTCGTCCTCGACAATGAAGATGCGCCGCCCGCTGAGCGGCGACTGTGGACCTGACGATCCAGGCGAAATCGCCATGGTTCCTTCCATCCCTTGCCTTCCATAGGAACATAGGGCGGTCACCCGCCTTGGTATAACGATACAACCGAAAGTGGGTTCCATGAGCAACCGCGACATCATCGTCATAGGTGGCTCGGCCGGCGCGACCGCACCGCTGAAGCAGATCCTGGGCCGGCTGCCGCCGGATCTGCCGGCGGCGGTGTTCATCGTGCTGCACATCCCGGCGCAGGGCATCGGCATTCTCTCGACGGTCGCCAGCCACGCCGGCCCGCTTCCGGTCCGGCAGGCCGAAAACGGCATGAAGATCGAGCCCGGCCAGGTTTATCTGGCTGCACCGGACCATCATCTGCTGCTGTCCGAGGATCACCTGTTCCTCGGGCGCGGTCCGCGCGAGAACATGGTCCGGCCGGCCATCGACGCCTTGTTTCGCTCGGCCGCCATCAATTACGGCCCGCGCGTGATCGGTGTGCTCCTCAGCGGCCTGCTGTCCGACGGTGCGGCCGGCCTCAACGCCATCAAGCGTTGCGGCGGGATTTCGGTGGTACAGGACCCCTCGGACGCCATCGCCGATGAAATGCCAAGGAGCGCCCTGGAGGCGACCATCATCGATCTTTGTGTCCCCGGCGCCGGAATGGGCGACGTTCTGTCCGATCTCGCCAGGGAGGTTGCGGGTGCCGCGCTGCCGATCCCGCCGGAGATCCGGCTCGAGGTCGAGATCGCGGCCGGCGAGCGGATCGGCAGTGACAGTCTCGTGTCGATGGCCGATCCGGTTGCGCTGACCTGTCCGGCCTGCGGGGGCGTGCTGTCCGAGATGAAGGACTCGCACCCCATGCGCTTCCGGTGCCAGGTCGGACACGCCTTCGGCGCCGACATCCTCGCAAAAGAGCAGGAGGGGCAAGTGGATGAAGCCCTGCGGGTCGCGCTGCGCATCATCGAGGAGCGGGCTGAGCTGGTGCAGCGCATGGCCGCCGACGGTCGGCGCAGCGGCCGGCCCGCGGTTGCCGAGATGTACCAGGCGCGGGCTGCCGAATATCGCGAATATGCCGACATGATCCGACGGGTCGTGCTAAAGTCGCTCGATCCTCCGGCTCGCAAGCGGGAGGCTTGAGGTCGCCATGACCATTTCCCTCGCCGAATGGACCGAGCAGCTCGACACCGAGCGCCGCCACCTGATCAAGGCCGATCGGGATATCGAGGAGGGTTGCCAGCGCATCCGCGATCAGGAGGATCGGATCCGTGGACTCAGTGCCGGTGGCCACGACGCCGGCCAGGCGGAGCGGTTGGCCGAGGTGCTGAAGCAGACCCTGACGGAATGGCTCCGGCATCGCGTCCTGATCGAGCAGCGGATTAGCTATCTCCGGCAGCAAGTCGGTCCGGAGTGATCCGGGCGCGTTGGCAGGCCGCCTGAGCTCCATGCCGAGCGCGAACATCTCTGGTCGGCAATTGACAACGATGTTCGCCGTATGGAACGCAGCGCGACGTTTCCGCCTTCCACCTATTGGGATAACATCATTTCTGCTATTTGCGGCGAGCGGGCGTCCCGCTGGTTCCCGTCATTGAATGAGGCTACCGAGACGATGCATGAAATCGGCGACCAGCCGGTCGAAAGAGAGCGCCAGACCAGGTCTCCGCTGATCATCGGGGTGGGCGCCGCGCCGACAGCTCTGGATAGTGTCGAGCGGTTCTTGTCCAAGCTGACCGTGAGCGCCGACCAGGCCGTCGTGCTGGCGCTGCAACATCACGAGGCGCTCGACGAGCCGCGGCTGCGTCGGATCGTGCAGGATACCACCCGCGGCAAGATCGCCGACATCAGTGACGGCCAGACCATCGAGGGCGGCACGATCTATCTGTGCCCGCCGGCGATGATCACGACGATCCATGGCGGTCGCTTCGCGGTCCGCCCGGCCGAGCAGGCCCCCGGCGAGCGGGCCACGATCGACAGCTTCCTGGTGTCTCTGGCGGAAGAACGCGCCGAGCAATCGATCGGCGTGATCCTGTCCGGCGTCGGCGGCGATGGCACGCTGGGTATCGCGACTCTGAAGGATCACGGTGGTCTCGCCATCGCCGAGAAGGGCGCGAGCGACGAGGCTGATCATCTGAAAGAAGCCAACACGCCGGCGGCGATCGCCGACTACGTGCTCTCTCCGGAAGAGATTGCCGAGCACATCCAGGTCTATGCCCGTCACCTGCGGCGGCTGGAGGAGAAGCAGGGGTTCGACGAGGTGCTGGCCGCTGCGGCGGCCTCGCTGTCGCGCATCGCCGACATCCTGCGCAGCAAGACCGGTAATGATTTTCACGGCTACAAGCAGAACACCTTCCTGCGTCGCGTGCAGCGACGGATGCAGGTGGTCCAGATCGCCGACATCGCCGCCTATGTCGATTTCCTGCGCAACGACCAGGACGAGGCGCAGCATCTGTTCAACGATCTCTTGATCGGTGTCACCGAATTCTTCCGCGACAAGCGCGAATTCGATGTGCTCGAGAGTCAGATCGTCCCGAAGCTCTTCGAAGGCAAGGACGCGCGCCAGCAGGTTCGCGTCTGGGTGCTCGGATGCGCCACCGGAGAGGAGGCCTATTCCATAGCTATCCTCCTGCGCGAGCACATGGCCAAGATGGACTCGCCACCGCAGGTTCAGATCTTCGCGACCGACATCGACGGACGGGCTCTGGCGACCGCACGCGTCGGCCGCTACCGCACCAATATCGAGGCGGACATGACCAGCGAGCGTCTGGCGCGCTGGTTCGTGCGGGAAGGCGATACCTATTGCGTGGTCAAGGAGCTGCGCGAGATGTGCATCTTCTCGCAGCATAACGTGATCAAGGACGCGCCGTTCTCGAAGCTCGATCTCGTCTCCTGCCGCAATCTGCTGATCTATCTCAATGCCGAATTGCAGAATCGGGTGATCCCGCTATTCCACTTCGCGCTTCTGCCGGATCGATTCCTGTTTCTCGGCAATTCCGAGAACGTCACGCGGCATCCAATACTTTTCGTGCCGATCGACCGCCGCGCCCGCATCTTCAAGAAGCTGGAGACCGGAACACGGCTGCCACCGGAATTTCCAATCACGACCGCTGCCGGGAGGGCGCCCGCCGAGGTGCCGCCGCTGCGCTCGTTCCGCCCCGACATCGGCCTGGAGCGCCGCGCACAGCGGATCGCCGAGCGCTACGCGCCCGCTTATGTCATCACTGACGGCAACTTTCAGGTCCTGCACTTCTCCGGGCGCACCGGCCGCTACATCGAGCCGACGGCAGGCGCCGCCACGCTCGATTTGCTCCAACTCGTCCACCGCGATCTCCGCCTGGACCTGCGCACCGTGCTGAGCCGCGCGGCGGAGACCAACGAGCCCGCCCATGCCGAGCAGGTGCAGCTCGGTGCCAACGGCCATCGCGTTCTCGTCGACATCATGGTTGAGCCGATCCAGGATGGCGGCGGCGACCACCGCAATTTCGTCGTTCTGTTCAAGGACGGGCCGGTGCGCAACACCGATGCCGGCGAGAGCAGGCCCAGCGCGCTGGTGCAGACCGAGCATGTCGAGCGTATCGAAGGCGAGCTGCGGGCGACGCGGGAGCGCCTTCAGGCAACCATCGAAGAGCTCGAAAGCACCAACGAGGAGCTGAAGTCCTCCAACGAGGAATACCAGTCGCTCAATGAAGAGCTTCAGTCGGCAAACGAAGAGCTCGAAACCTCACGCGAGGAATTGCAGTCGGTCAATGAGGAGCTGACCACCGTGAACGGCGAGCTGGCCCACCGCGTCCAGGAATTGACGCGCGCCACCAGCGACCTCGAGAATTTCCTGGAGAGCACGCAGATTGCCACCGTGTTCCTCGATAACGATTTGCGCGTGATGAACTTCACGCCGGCGATCACGCAGGTTCTGCATCTCGTCGAGACCGACACGGGGCGCCCCATCGCGCACATCAAGGCGCGCATCCCGATCGAGGAGCTCTATGACGACATTCGCGGCGTGCTGCGGACGCTTGCCACCGCTGAGCGCGAGCTCAGGGATCCGGACACCGGCACGCGCTACATCGTGCGCATCCTGCCCTATCGCAGCATCGACAATTTCATCGCGGGGGTCGTGATCACGTTCGTCGACGTCACCGCGATTACCCGCGCCGAGGAGCGGCAGCGCCTGCTTCTGGCCGAGCTCCAGCATCGGGTCCGCAACACGCTGGGCGTGGTGCGCTCGATCGCCCGTCGCACGGCTGATAGCAGTTCGACGGTCGAGGAATTTGCTTCCCATCTCGATGGCCGGCTCAACGCATTCGCTCGAACCCAGGCGCTGGTGACGCGCGATCCCGAGGGCGGCGTAGACCTCGAATACCTCGCGGTCGAAGAGCTGCTGGCCTATAATGCCAGGGAAGGAGAGCAGGTACGGGTCAGCGGCCCCACCGTGCGTTTTCAGTCGAAGGCCGCGGAAACCTTTGCCCTTGCCATTCACGAACTCGCAACCAACGCGCTGAAATACGGCGCCCTGAGCCGGCCGACCGGTCGCATCGAAATTTCCTGGCGCCTCGAGCAGGGCACGAACCCGGCGGAGCTGGTGTTCGAGTGGCGGGAGCGCGGCGGGCCGCCGGTTGCGCCGCCGCCGCATAAAGGATTTGGGACCGAGCTCCTGGAGCGCACACTCGCGTTCGAGTTCAAGGGGCAGACCACGATGGCATTCAATCCGAGGGGGCTGGAATGCACGATCACAATTCCTCTTAGCAAGCGAGCGTTTCATACACCGGCGGTGGCCAACTGATGCCCTTGTCGACGCTCGATCGCAGCCAGGTGGACCCGGTCATTCGCCGGCTGAACGTGCTGAGGCCGTTGTCGACGGACGCCCGCACCTCGCTCGAATACGCGATGCTCGAGGGAATCCAGCGCGCAGGGGCGGGCGAGGATCTGATCTCGGAGGGCGATCCGGTCGACAGCGTTCGCCTCGTGCTGTCGGGCTGGCTCTGCCGCTACAAGACGCTCGAGGATGGCCGGCGCCAGATCGTCAATTTTCTTTTTCCCGGCGAGAGTTGCGATGCGCACGCGTTCCTGCTGCCGGTGATGGATCATTCCATCGCGGCGATGACGCCGGTCGTCTACACCGAAATCAAGCGCGCGCGGTTCGAGAGTCTGGTGGCTGCCGACCGCTCGCTGACGGAAGCTTTCTTGTGCGAGACTCTCATCAACAGCGCCATCCAGCGCGAATGGGCCATCAATCTCGGCCGCCGGGTGGCCTTCGAGCGCGTGGCCCATTTGTTCTGCGAGATCATCGAGCGGCTGCGTCCAGTCGGCTTGGTCGAAGGCAATTCCTGCGTGATGCCGGTGACGCAAATGGATCTTGCGGACGCCACCGGCCTGTCGGTGGTTCATCTCAACCGCACGGTTCAGGAGTTGCGCGCCTCCGGCCTGATCGTGCTGCGCGATCGCACGTTGACCATCACCGATCTCGATGCGCTCAAGGACGCGGCGCTGTTCTCGCCGAGCTATCTGCAACTCTATCGACGGGCCTAAGCGTCTTCTCGGCTGTTCCGAGAGACTTGACCCAGGTTAGTGCTCGCGAATGTTTTTGAGCGGATGGCTGGTTTTGAGTAATCGACGTAACTTACGTAAAGGCAATTTCGTCCCGAATCTTCTATTGTCGTTCCATGATCGACGTCCTGCTTGCCCGCGCTGAGCGCGCGATCGAAGCAAGCCGCGCCCTCCGGGCGCAGCGCAGAGCGGTCGCGGATCAGCTTGATGACGCCACGCGCGAGGTGCGCCGGGTGGTGATGGAAAGCGCGATGCTGCGCTCGGAGCTCAAGGCCCTCCGCGACAACCGGGAAGAGCAGGACCTCAGATACGGCGCGCCGCCGGAATAGGGGCCGACGACGCCAAACGTGCAGCGCGCGCCGGGACGGCACCCCACTCAACGCCGCTTCGCTGCTTTGGAGCACCTGTTGTAAGGCGAGCGGTTGACGGGCTTCAGCGAAATGCCTTCGTGCCGCGCCTTGCTGCGAATGGCGGCGACCGGGTGATGCTCCGCCGCTTCGTTTCGCATCGGCAAAATCACGCACCGTTAACTTATTGAAATGCCGGAACCTGCGGTTGCGGCCGAAGCTGCCAACACTGCCGGGCTGGGCCGCCCCAACCGGCATGAACTGTGGCCCCGGCGCCGACCTCCCGCCGGGGCCAATTCCTCCCATCCCAATTCCTTCCATCTGAAGGGCTTTGTGAAAGTACAATGACCGCGAAACGCAACCGCAGGAAACAGACCCAATCGCTCCAGGAGCGGTTGGCGGCATTCGCCCAAACCGCTCGCGAGCGCGCGCGCAGCCTGCCACCCGGCAAGGAGCGCGACATGCTGCTTCAGCGCGCCAAGCAGAACGAGGTGACCTCGAACCTGACGGACTGGCTAAGCGAACCCGTCTACCCGAGACGGGGAGGATGACGATGCGGAGCATCAAGCACTACCGCGCGTTCCAGATCGATCCGGACGGGCGTGTGTTTGGATGCATCAACCTGGTCTGCGACGATGATGAGCAGGCCAAGCGCGAGGCCGCCTCGCTCGTGCTGGTGCACCGCATCGAATTGTGGCGGCTGGACCAGCGCATCGCGCAATTCGATGTGCCGCCGGAAGTTGTCCGCCAGTAGAGCAGCGAGACGAGAGCGAGAAGGAACCGCGCGCGGCGCCCCGGGTTGGTCGGACTGTACCGACCTCGCGAGGAGCCAGCATGACGGAAGCCGACATTCGCAAGGGGATGCCGCCCGTCAAGCTCTCGCGCGAGGCCTTCGAGCGCCGCTACAGGAGCCGGTTCGTCGATCCCGCCTTTGCACCGCTCCAGCGCGAGCTCGACGCCATCGTCGGTGCGGCCTGGGATGCCTACAGCAACTCACGCAAGGCCCCGCTGACACGAAAGGCGGGCACTGGATTCTCCGATCCCGATTACGACATCGCCGTCGACTGGCTCGACGCGCGGGCGAAGATCCTGGCAGCGCAGCGGCGCCATGACGACGCGGACGAGACGCCGCGCATCCTCATCATCAACGGCTCGGCGCGCAGCGAGCACACCTGTCCCGGCGAGATGTCCAAGACCTGGCGCCTGGTCGAGCTCGCCGAGCCTGTCTTTGCCGAGCTTGGATTTGCCGTCGACATCCTCGATCTGTCGCGCCTGGCTTCGGAGTTCGGCAAGACGATCCATCCCTGCAAATCCTGCGTCGGAACCGCGATGCCGCTCTGCCACTGGCCGTGCAGCTGCTATCCGAACTATTCGCTGGGGCAGACCGACGACTGGATGAACGATATCTATCCGCTGTGGGTCGCGGCCCACGGCATCCTGATCGTGACGCCGGTGAACTGGTATCACGTGCCCGCCGGACTGAAGGCGATGATGGATCGCATGGTCTGCGCCGACGGCGGCAATCCCGATCCGACTTCGACCCACGGCAAGAAGGCTGCCGAGGCGAAGGCGCTGGAGCTGAAGGGCTGGCCCTATCCGCGCCATCTCGCCGGCCGTCATTTCGGCCTTGTCGTTCACGGCGATGCGGTCGGTGCCGAGGGCGTGCGCCGGGCCTTGTCGGATTGGTTGACCGATATGCAGTTGATCTCGGCGGGCCGCTTCGCCGAGCTCGATGGCTATGTCGGCTACATGGAGCCATACGCCACCTCGCACCGCGACCTCGATGACGACAGGGCATTCCAGACGGAGGTGCAGAACGTCGCGCGCGCGCTCGGCAATGCGGTCCGCCTGGCGCGGAGCGGACAGCTTCGCGAGCCCGGTGCGGGCCTGTCGGATCCAAACCCCAAATGAAGCCAAACTCCAGATGACTCGGAATGATCAGTCCTATGATTGCCTGATCGTCGGCGGCGGCCCGGCAGGGCTGATGGCCGCGATCTATCTCGCGCGATTTCGGCGCCGCGTCTGTGTCGTGGACGCGGGCGCGAGCCGGGCGGCGCTGATTCCGCGCAGTCACAATGTGCCGGGCTTCATCCACGGCCTGTCCGGGACCGACCTGCTCGCGCGCATGTCCGCGCAACTGGGTGAGCTCGCGGTCACGCGCGTTGATGCCGAGGCCACAGCCTTGCGGCGACACGAGCGAGGTTTTCAGGCGATCTGGAACGGCGGCGCGCATACGGCCGCCACCGTCATCCTTGCCAGCGGCATCGTCGACGCCCATCCGCCGTTCGACGAATGGCGCGGGGCGGTCGCGGATGGGCTGTTGCGCTACTGCCCCGTCTGCGATGCCTTCGAGGCGATCGACAGCCGTATCGGCATCGTCGGTCCGCTTGACCGCGCCGCCGGCAAGGCGCTCTTCATGCGCGGCTACTCGCGCGACGTGACGCTGCTGGCAACGGGCGAGCATGACGGGAATGCCGCGGCACCGGAGCTGAATGAAGCGGGTGTCGAGATTGTCGTCGCGCCCGGCCTGCGCCTGAGGCGGCGAGACGAGGGCGTTGAAGCCGTCTTCGCCGATGGCCGGACGGCGCAATTCGAGATGGTCTACCCGGTGATGGGTGCGGAAGTGCGCTCGCATCTCGCGATGACGCTTGGGGCCGAACACACCGAAGACGGCCATCTGAAAGTCGACGACCATCAGCGCACCTCGGTCGACGGCCTCTACGGCATCGGCGACGTCGTCACCGACCTGCACCAGATCTCGGTCGCGTTCGGCCACGCCGCGCTCGCCGCCTGCACGATCCACAACAGCCTGCCGCGGCGGCTGGCATGAGGAACGGGGTATCGGACATTGGCAACAGAATCATCCTCGAAGACCGCGGTCTATGCGGCGCTGTTCGGCAATGTCCTGGTCGCGGTCACGAAGATCGGCGCCGCCGCGTGGACGGGAAGTTCGGCCATGACGAGCGAAGCAGTGCATTCGCTCGTCGACACGACCAACGAGATCCTGCTGCTCTACGGCTACCGGCGCGCGAGCCGTTCGCCCGACGAATCCCATCCGCTCGGCTATGGGCGCGAGCTGTATTTCTGGAGCTTCATCGTTGCGCTGCTGATCTTCGCCCTGGGCGCCGGGGTCTCGCTGTATCAGGGCATTCTGCATGTCGCCGCACCCGAGCCGATCGAAAGTCCGATCGTCAGCTTCGTGGTGCTCGGGCTGTCGTTCCTGTTTGAAGGCGGCTCCTGGCTGGTTGCCCTGCGGCGCTTCCGCTCGGACGGTCGGCGGTTCGGATATTACCAGGCTTTCGTTCGCAGCAAGGATCCTCCGGCATTCATGGTGCTGCTCGAGGACAGCGCGGCGTTGGTCGGCATCGCCATTGCCGCTGCGGCCACTGCGGCGGCCGTATGGCTGCGCCAGCCGGTCTGGGACGGGATCGGTTCGATCCTGATCGGGATATTGCTGGCGATCGTGTCGATCGGTCTCGCGCGCGAGAGCAAGAGCCTGCTGATCGGCGAGCCCGCCGATCCGGAGCTTGCGCGATCGATCCTCGACATCGCAAGGCGTTCGCCCGGCGTGCTCAGGGCCAACGGCCTTCTGACGGTTCAGCTGTCGCCGGCCGAAATCGTTGCGGCCCTGAGCATCGAATTTGCGGATGACAAGCGCGCCGACGATATCGAGCGATGCGTCGTTTCGATCGAGGCCGAGATACGCAAACGCCATCCGAGCGTGGCGGCGCTGTTCATCAAGCCGCAGACCGATGCTCGCTACCGGGCCGTGCGCGCGAGGCGTTACGGCTAGCTCTTTGCGAGGTTCCCTGGACGTCACAATCGGCACGACGGCAGGAACGATCACAACATCCCCCTGGTTGACCGGGGCAGGGGGCGAGCATTGGAGACACCGGATGGCTCAATCCGAAGACATGACGCGCTGCATCGCGCTCTGCATGAGCTGCTACCAGACCTGCCTCGGCACGGCGATGAACCATTGCCTCGAGACCGGCGGCAAGCACGTCGAGCCCAAGCATTTCCGCCTGATGATGGCATGCGCCGAAATGTGCCGGACGGCGGCGCATTTCATGCTGATCAATACGCCGCATCACCGGCATACGTGCGGCGAATGCGCCGAAATCTGCAGCGAATGCGCCGAGGATTGCGAGCGGGTCGGCGGCATGGACGAGTGCGTCGCCATGTGCCGCTCCTGCGCACAATCCTGCCGTGCGATGGCGGCCTGAGGACAAGCCCATGCTGGAAGAGAAACTCACGGAAGCCATTGTCGAGGAGCTGAAGCGGCAGGCGGCCAATCGGCCGCAATCGCTGAAGATCGAACGCGCGGACGATGCGAAAGCCTCGCAGGAGCTGATCGTCAACGGCAAGATCGACTTGGCCGCGCTGGTCATGGTGATCGCCGGATCGGTCGCCGGCGGACCTTAGGTCCGGCCGGTCAACGGCGCCCTCAGCCATATTCCTCGCCGATACCGTATTCCCGGTAGATCTCCAGCGGATCGAGGTCGGGAAACAGCCGGCATTTGGCCTGGGCGAGATGCAGGGTCACAGCCGCCGGCTCCTTGCCGTTCGCGAGCATCTTGCGGATGTCGTCCATATGCGCGCTCGGCTGGTGCTTGGTGTCGAGCTGCTCCAGCGCGACCAGCGCAGTCGCCAGCGCCTCGGTCAGAACCCAGTCGTCGTGGCCGGTGATTCCCTTCTTCGGCATCGGCAGACCCCACATGTGGCGGCCCAGTCTATCGGCAGTTCGGCCAAATCTCCAAGGAGCCGTTGCAGCCAGGGCACGCGGAAGGCACCGGCGGCCGTGCTCCGGCTTGCATTATGGCCGGGCGTGGCTAAAAGGCGGCATTGCCGGGGCAATAGTATCTTTGTCGAAACAAAGTTGGCGTAGACGGGCCTGCGTTGGCATTCGGGCCGGCTGTTCCGGTTTGGGCTCCTGATCCCCGCATTCGCAACACGGTCCGGTTGCGCCACCCTTCAAGGCTTGAGCCCGCATGGTCTTTCTAAGCTTCGTCTATCGCTTCGTGACCAACTTCGCATTCATGGCGATGGTCTATTTCAGTCTGAATCTCATGGAGAAATACCAGAACCGGGCGATCATCGCGATCCTCGTGCTGGTCTATACCGGCATGCGTGCAGCTTCGACGCTGCGGGCGTTCTACTTCTACCAGAAGATCGAGAAGCTGGAAGCCGAGACCAAGCGCCTTCAGGCCCCGCTCAATGACGGCGCGGGCGGAACGAGTGTGCGCAAGCAGGTCGTGGTTGACGTCGCCCGGCTCAGGCGCGACGGCGAGGTCAAGTCCTATATGGACCTGTTCTTCCTGGCGTTGATCGTGTTGCTCTGCGTCGCCAACATCATGCGACAGTAGGCTCTACTGCGCGCGCTTCTTCAGGCTCGCCACACGGGTCGGGCGCGGCGCAGTGCTCTTAGGCGTAATGCTCTTGGGCGCAGTGCTCTTGGCTGCAGTGCCCTCGGCCTCTGCGGCATGCTTCGGTGTGCCACGAACAGCGTGCGCGGTGCGGGCAGCGCGCGACTTGCCGGCTTTGCCCTTGGCCGCACGGGGCGTCTCGGCCGCCATTGCCAGGCGCGTCGCGGCACGCCGCGACAAGGTCGTCGACAGCAGCACCTCGACCGAGCCCTCGGGGATCGCAAAGAGATCGCGGCCGGGCACGGGCAGGGTGGACGCGACATTGGCGAGCGCCATGGTCTTGCGCGGCAGCAGCGGTTGATGCGCGGTCTGCGCGTTGAGGTCGGCCAGCGCGGGCGCCGCAAGCGTCTCGGTCTGCGCGAACACGAAGATCGGCACGGCGGGCCAGCGCGCGATCGGCGTGGTCTCGGTCGGCGGATGCAGCAGCCATTCCACCGGCGTTGTCGGCGTTGCCGGCTGCTCGGCGGTCGCGGGCACCACGTGCACGATGCGATAGCCGCGCGCCTTGAGGTCGCGGATGATCTTCGGCAGCGCCGCCACCGTGCGGGCCTGGATGTCGTGCAGCAGCAGGATGCCCTTGCCCTTGGCCTCGAGCCGCTGCATCGCGAGCTGATAGACGCGATCGGACGACACATGGCGCCAGTCGTCGGCCGGGAAATCGGCGCTCCAGACCTGGATGCCGCGCGAGATCAGAAGGTTCTCGACGCCGTCGGCGCGCATCAGGCCGGGAATGCGGAAGAACGGCGCGAGCTTGGACGGATCGGTCATTGCGGCCGATGTCCACTCGATGCCGCCATTGATCTGCGCCTCGGCCTTGTCGAGCGGCATCCGGTCCATTGTGAGCGGATGCGTCATGCTGTGCGTGCCGACGGTGTGGCCCGCCGCGACCAGCTTGCGCACGCCTTCCGGGTTCGCCTTGGCCTGCTCGCCGATGATGAAGAAGGTCGCCTTGATGCACTCGTCGGCAAGGATCTGCAGCACCTGGTTGGAATATTTCGGCAACGGACCGTCGTCGAAGGTCAGGACGACTTCATGGTCCTTCAGCGGCAGCGTCTCGCGGTACTGCATGGTGCCGATGCGGGGATGCTCGTGCGGATCGACCACGAGGGTGCGGGAGGTCCCGAGCGCGTCCGGATGGCGGGGGCAGTCGGCCGCAATGGCCGGTGAGCCGATGGTCAGGACACCCAAAAATCCGCCGAGGAATCCGCCAAAGCAAAGGACGATCCACGATCGCGTCCGGGCAACAAGGCTACTTCCGATCATGAACCCCGTCTGCCCTCTTACGCGATTGCCGCCATAGTAGGTCGGAGACATCAGCAAACGGTTCAGGCGCAAGAAATGCTCCCCAGAACCCTGCCGCGACAAGTCCCCTCGATACTTGCATGGCGTAGCATGAACAGACTGTTAATAGGGCCCAAATCACCCCATTTTGCGCCGGCGTGACATTCCGGCATCAACGTGCGTCGGCATTCTTCTGTGATGTGCCCGCCGGCACGACGTGAACCACCCGATAGCCGTTCTCCCTCAGATACCGCAGGAAGGCCGGCATGATCGTAGCCGTGCGCGCCTTGGGATCGTGGAACAGGATGATACCCTTGCCGGCGGCGGCGAGCCGCTCGGTGACGAGCTTCAATTCTTGCTCCGGCGTTATCTCGTTCCAGTCGCTGGCCCACAGGTCAGCCCCGAACACCACGATGCCGCGGGACTGGAGCAGGTCGAGCTCGGCTTGCGTTGCCTCGAAATAAGGAAACCGGAAAAACGGCGTCGACGGTGTCGTCGTCGGCGTGCCGTGCAGCGCCATCTCGTCGGCGGCAATGCCGCGGTCGATCTCGCTCTTCGCCCTGTCGAGCGGGATCCGCGCCATGAACGGATGCGAGAAGGTGTGGTGGCCGATGCTGTGGCCCTCGCGGGCGATGCGCTTGACCATGTCGGGGTGTTCGGAGGCGTGCAGGCCGATCAGGAAGAAGGTCGCGCGCACGCATTCCTGGGCCAGCGCCGCCAGCACCTTGGACGTCGTCGGCGGATACGGTCCGTCGTCGAAGGTCAGCACGACCTCGTGATCGGCGAGTGGCAAGGTCTGCGGAAAGCTCTTCAGGCCCACGCGCGGCGTGGTCTTGGCGTCGACGCTCAGAATGCGGGAGGTGCCGAGCGCGTCCTTGCGCGGGCACTCGGCGGCTTCGGTCGAGACGATGCCGCTGAGGGCCGCGAGGGCTGCGCCTGCCGCCATCGAGGTCCGCCTCAGTCGAAGCATCTTTGTCATTGCGCTCAGAGTTGCCTTGTGGGTATTGCCTGAACCAACAGCTCAGACCACTCGTTCCAACCTGTCGGACGGCGAGGCGCGCCATGGATGAACATCTGGACGGTGCCGCGTCTGCCGCGGAATCGGTACTCGACCACGTGCCGATGCGCAATGAAGACGGCGAAATTCGTCACGAATTCGTCGCGGAAATTGCCCATGCGATCGAGGCCGGCGACAGCGCCGCGTTGCGCGCTTGCGTTGCCGAGCTGCACGAGGCCGATCTCGGCGATCTCATTGGGGCTCTCGAGCCCGACGATCGGGTCCGCCTGGTCGAACTGACGGGGCGCGATTTCGACTTCTCCGCGCTGAACGAGCTCGATGAGGGCGTGCGCGAGGAGATCCTCGAGGAACTGCCGCCGCAGACGGTCGCGGAAGGTGTGCTCGAGCTCGAATCCGACGACGCGGTCGAGCTGCTGGAAACGCTCGATCAGGCCGATCAGGAGGAGATCCTCGAGAAGCTGCCGCTCAGGGAGCGCGTCGTGCTCGAGCGCAGCCTGCTTTATCCGGAAAATTCCGCCGGTCGCCGGATGCAGACCGAGTTCATCGCGGTGCCGCAGGATTTCACCGTGGGACAGGCGATCGACTACATGCGCGAGACGCCGGATTTGCCTGACCGCTTCTACGAGATCTACGTCGTCGACAAGGAGCAGCACTGGCAGGGCGCGGTCTCGCTCGACGTCCTGCTGCGCGCCCGCCGCCCGGTGGCGCTTGCCGAGCTGACCGACGAGGATCGCCGCCGCGTCTCCGTCCTGGAGGACCAGGAGGAGGTGGCGCGCATGTTCGGCAAGTACAATCTCGTCGCGGCCCCGGTGCTCGACACCCAGGACCGCCTCGTCGGCGTCATCACCGTCGATGACGTCGTCGACGTCATCGAGGAAGAGGCGGATGAGGACCTCAAGGCGCTCGGCGGCGTCAACAGCGACGAAGAACTATCCGATACCGTGTTCACCATTGCACGCGCGCGGTTCAACTGGCTGCTGGTCAATCTCGCCACCGCCTTCCTGGCGTCCTCCGTGCTCGGCCTGTTCGAGGGACAGCTCGAGAAGATGGTGGCGCTCGCCGTGCTGGCGCCGATCGTCGCAAGCCAAGGCGGCAATGCCGCGACCCAGACCATGACGGTCGCGGTGCGGGCGCTGGCGACGCGCGAGCTCGGCTCCTCCAATGCCTGGCGCGTGGTGGTCCGCGAGGGCCTGGTCGGCCTCGTCAACGGTCTCGCCTTTGCCGTGATCACGGGCGTCGCCGCGGTGGCCTGGTTCAGAATCCCGGGTCTCGGCATGGTCATCGGGCTCGCCATCATCGTGAACCTGTTCGCCGGCGCGCTCGGGGGCATCCTGATCCCGATGGCGCTCGAACGTGTGCGAGCCGATCCGGCGGTGGCGTCAGGCACGTTCGTGACAACGGTCACCGACGTTGTCGGCTTCTTCTCCTTCCTGGGAATTGCGACGCTGTGGTTCGGGTTGAGGTAGGAGCTGTTGAAATCCCTAGCCTGGATGGAGCGAAGCGTAATCCCGGGCCGCTGCGTCGGCTCGATAGACGCCGCGGATTGCGCTGCGCTCCATCCGGGCTACTGGCCATCATCTTTAATCCGAACTTAAGCGAGCTGCCGCATCATCGTTCCCGCTTGGGGGAATGAGCATGCGTGTGCGGCTGAAGGCGGACGGACGGATCGTCGAGTTGCGGGACGGGCAGGAGTTTCCGGTCCAGCCGTTTCCAATCCAGCCGGTATCTAACGCAGCGCCGGCCGAAGCCAGCTCGCTCGCCGTGCGCGATTTGCGCCGCCGCGCCTGCCTGACCCAGATGGAGTTCGCGGCCAAGCTCGGCGTTCCCGTCGAGACCATCCGCAACTGGGAGCAGGGCAAGCGGGCCCCGCGGGGACCCGCCCGCGCGCTGCTCGCCGTGATCGCGCATGCGCCCGATACCGTGTTCCAGGCGCTCGCCAAAGCCTGAGCTCAAGGCCTGACGTCAAGGTCTGACGTCAAGGCTTTGCGCGAACCTCCCGTTAGCATTGCGCGCAAGATCCGGCCCGGCGGCCGGTGTCGTCCGTTGGCAGTGTCGCCCGCCGGGTTCATAATGACGCCGAGATCATGATTTGGGGCGACCGCGACAGAGAGGATTCCTCATGCTGTTCGTCGAGACCAATGGCGCAAGAATACCGGCGATTGGGCTCGGGACCTGGGAGCTGAGCGGGCGCATGTGCGCCCGTGTGGTCGAGCAGGCGCTGCGGCTCGGCTATCGCCACATCGATACCGCACAGGTCTACGAGAATGAACGCGAGGTCGGCGACGGCTTGCGCGCCTCCGGCGTGCGCCGCGACGACATCTTCCTGACCACAAAAGTCTGGACCAACCATTTCGCGCCCCACGATCTCGAGCGCTCGGTCAAGGAGAGCCTGGCGCGCATGCGACTTCCCTCCGTTGATCTCCTGCTGCTGCACTGGCCCAATTCGCACGTGCCGCTGGAGGAGACGCTGGGCGCACTGTCGCATGCCAAGCGCATGGGCCTGACCCGCCACATCGGCGTCTCCAATTTCACCGTCGCGCTGATCGAGCAGGCGGTGGCGTTGTCGCCGGAGCCGCTGGCCTGCAACCAGGTCGAATACCATCCTTATCTCGACCAGGCGAAGGTGCGGGCGGCCTGCGATCAGCACGGGCTCGCCCTGGTCGCCTACAGCCCGATCGCCAAGGGGCGGATCAAGACCGACCAGACGCTTGCGGAGATCGGGCGGCTCCATCGCAAGACGCCGGCGCAGGTCTGCCTGCGCTGGCTGGTGCAACAGAATGTCGCTGCAATCCCGCGCACCTCGCGCGTCGAACGCCTGTCGGAAAACATCGAGATCTTCGATTTCGAGCTTTCCGACGACGAGATGGCCCAGATCGCCGCGCTGGCCAGTCCCAGGGGCCGCCTGACCGATTTCGGCTTCGCGCCAAAATGGGATTGAGAGGGGGCTGCCGTATGCTAGGACCAGCTTGGCAACCTGAAGTCAGGCGATGGAACTGCGGAAGATCATACGGACGGACATTGCAGCGTCGGCGATCGCCCATCTGACGCTGGTCGCGCTGATCATCGTGATCAGCGAAGTCCGTCCGTTTCACGCCAGCCCGCCCGAATCGGTTTCCGTCAGCATCGTGACGCCGGAGCAAGTGAAGCAGGAGGAGGCCAAGGCCGAGGAGAAGGCCGAAGAAAAGCTCAAGGCAAAGCCGCCGGAGCCGATCCCTGACCTGAAACTGCCGAAGCTGGATTTCACCGACAAGGACAAGGCGGCGGCCGCGCCGAAGCCCGAGGCAAAGCAACAGGCCGCGGCACAGTCCTCGAAGCAGCAGGCTTCGAAGCAGCAGGCCTCGCCTGAACCGCCGCAGCAGAAACAGCCGCAGGCCCAGCCTTCGCAGACGCCGCCGCAGCAGCAGCGCGAGGCAAATGCGCAGACGCAACCGCAGCCTCAACAGCCACAGCCATCGCAGTCGCCGCCGCCTCAGGCGACGCCGCAGCCCCCGACCCCGCAGCCCCCGGCGCCACAACTCCTGCCACAAGCGATGCAGCAGCCGGAGGCCGCGCCGCCGCCGTCCTATCAGGCGCCGGAGCCCGACGTCACCGTCAAATACGGTGTCATGCTCGGCCTGCCGCCGGAATTGCCGACGGAGCTGCCGAAAGACGCCCCCAAGGACGATGGCGGCGATGCCAAGGATTCAATCGCGGCGAAGCTGCCGGCCGAAATCATCGCCGAACTGCGTCGTCACTTGCGAAGCTGCGCCAAGCTGCCGGCGGGCGTCGCGCCGACCGACAACGTCAACATCAAGCTGCGCACGGTGCTCGCGACCGACGGCACGCTGGCGCGCGAGCCGATCCTGATCGAAGCCCCGCCGTCCGCAAAGGGCGTGGCGCTCGTGAAGTCCGCCATGAGCGCGCTTCAGGCCTGCCAGCCCTACAAGATGCTGCCGGCCGACAAATACGGGGAATGGAAGGTGATGGACCTGCCGTTCAGCCCGCGGGATTTTGGCGGATAGCAGGTCATCGGGCTACGGGACCGCCTCTGTGTGTCGCCTCTGTCAATCCGCCGCCCCCGAAATATTCCACTTTACCGAAATTCGGAAACGGCGTATGTGTCGGCCATCCCGGCTCATCCTTGAGGGGCGATCTCGT
>NZ_JBVVPT010000055.1:0-16245 GCF_055811715.1 Bradyrhizobium sp. WSM4872
AGGGGGAGAGGGTTGCAGCGGCGCACGCAGCTCTAGATATCTCTACCTTCCGGGAGCGGCGAGCCGGGTCGGCTCGGCGCTCGCGAGTTCGGCGAGTTTTGCGCGCGCTGCATCGCGGGTACCGGGATCCTTGCCGGCGGGCAGCGCCAGCGCGGCCTCGAAATCGGCGCGCGCCTCATTCGCTTGGCCACGGGCGAGGAAGGCGAGGCCGCGGTCGAGCCGAGGCTGCGCATCCGAGGGGTCGAGGCGGACCGCGGTGTTGTAGCTCAGGATCGCGCGATCGAGATCGCCGGCGGCCGCAAGCGCGAGACCGCGCTGGTGATAGGGCGTGGCGTGCCTGGGATCGTGCGCGATCGCCTCGTCGTAATCCTCGATCGCAAGTTCGAGATCGCCGTTCTGCCGGCGCGCCAGCGCCCGATCGCGATAGAGCGAGGCGCGGTTGGGATTGAGGTGGATGGCCTCGTCGAAATCCGCGATCGCCCGCTGCCAGTCGCCGTGGCGTAGCGCGATCCGTCCGCGCCCCTCATAGGCGAAAGCGATCAGCGAGCCGCGCAGCGGCGAGAAGCCGATCACCGCCGAGCAGATGTCGGGCTCGTCCTCGTCCCCGCAATTGACGACGGTGTGCGTGGACAGGCCGATCAGCACGCCGAGGGCGATCAACAATGGTACTGCAGCTTTGGTCATCTTCGACGGTGGCAGGCAGAGGGCCGGCCACGCATCCCCTTTCGCAGGAACTGTCACGGCAGGGTGTTAACACCGGCCGGGACCGTTCTGTGTGCGACAGGTCACAAAGCGAGCAAATTCGGGCCGCGTCAGCCCCAAGGCCCGCGTGAAGAAGAGCGGCCCCACGGGCTCCGGGGCGGATAGTTCTCATTCGCGCCGACCGACGGAGACGCCTGCGCACCGAGCCCGGCTGCGAGCTGCTGAAGCGCCGCGATGCGATTTTGCGTCGAAGGATGGGTGGCGAACAGATTGTCTACGCCGTGGCCCGACAGCGGATTGATGATGAACATGTGCGCAGTGGCAGGATTTCGCTCCGCCTCGACATTCGGGACCTGATGCGCAGCACCTTCGATCTTCACCAGCGCCGATGCCAGCCACATCGGCTGACCGGCGATGCGTGCGCCGAGATTGTCCGCGGCGTATTCACGCGTACGACTGATGGCCATCTGCACCAGCATGGCGCCGATCGGGGCAAGGATCATCATCAGGATCGAACCGACGATGCCCGGACCGTTGTTGTCGCGGTTGCCTCCGAAGAACATGCCGAACTGCGCCAGCATCGAGATCGCACCCGCAATGGTCGCGGTCACAGTCATCAGCAGCGTATCGTGGTGCTTGATATGGGCAAGCTCGTGCGCGATCACGCCGGCGAGCTCCTCGCGGCTGAGCTGGCGCATCAGCCCGGTGGTGACCGCAACCGCGGCATTTTCGGGATTGCGCCCGGTGGCAAATGCGTTGGGCTGCGGCTCGTCCATCAGGAACACGCGCGGCATCGGCAAGCCGGCGCGGCCCGCAAGCTCGGCAACGAGCCCGACCAGCTCCGGCGCGCTGCTGCGGTCGACCTCATGGGCGCCATACATGGACAGCACCATCCGGTCGGAGTTCCAGTAGGTGAAGAGATTGGTCGCCGCGGCAATAACGAGCGCAATCATGGCGCCGCCGGCACCGCCGATCAGATAGCCGACGCCCATGAACAGGGCGGTGAGGCCTGCAAGCAGCATTGCGGTACGAAGATAGTTCATGGCCGTCTCCCGAGGCCGGCCGTGGCCGCTGGAGGGATTGCGGGCCGGCAAGCATGAGGTAGGGATGACCCCGGCCCGCCCGCAAGGTTTCCGGGTGCGTCGCGGAGCCGCGGCACTGGTTTGAAGTCAATCGTTCCATTAAGCTTGCCCAAGAATCCAAGCGTCTCCTCCCCTTGCGGAAACCTCATGCTCCAGACCCGATTTGCGATCGCGGCCGCCGCCCGCTCACGCTCGCCCTTCCCGCTTCTGCCCAGTTCGCTCCGCCACCCGCAAAGCCGGCGGCCCCCAGGGCCAGCGCGCCCTCCCCGCACGCGGCGTCGTGTCACAACGGAGCGAACTTCGATCGGTTTCTGGCCGACGTGAAACAACAGGCCGTTGCCGCCGGCGTGTCGCAGCGGACGATCGCGGCGGCCTCGCCTTACCTCGTCTACGACCAGGGCATCGTCAATCGCGACCGCGGCCAGCGCGTGTTCGGCCAGCTCTTCACCGAATTTGCCGGCCGCATGGCCGCGCCCTATCGCATGCAGAACGGCCAGCAGCACATCAAGCAACATGCGGCCGCGTTCGCGCGCGCGGAAAAGGAATACGGCGTGCCGCCCGCGGTGATCGCCGCGTTCTGGGGACTGGAGAGCGATTTCGGCGTCAACATGGGCAATCTGCCGACGCTGAAATCGCTGGTGTCGCTGGCCTATGATTGCCGCCGCTCGGAGATGTTCGTGAACGAGACCATCGCCGCGCTGAAGATCATCGACCGCGGCGATTTGCATCCTGACGAGATGGTCGGCTCCTGGGCCGGCGAGCTCGGACAGACCCAGTTCCTGCCGGTGCATTACGTCAACTATGCCGTCGACTATGACGGCGACGGACGACGCGATCTCCTCCGCAGCGAGGACGACGTGATCGGCTCGACCGCGAACTACATCGCCAACGGGCTGAAGTGGCGGCGCGGTGAGCCCTGGCTGGAGGAGATCAAGGTGCCGCAGAACCTGCCGTGGGATCAGACCGACCTCACGGTGCGAGAGCCGCGCTCGAAATGGGCTCAGCTCGGCGTGACCTATCCCGACGGCCGGCCGCTGCCGAACGACAACCTCGCGGCCTCCGTGCTGCTGCCGATGGGACGCTTCGGCCCGGCCTTCATGGCGTACCCGAATTTCGCCGCCTACACCGAGTGGAATAACTCGCTGATCTATTCGACCACCGCTGGTTATCTCGCCACCCGCATCGCGGGCGCGGCTCCGATGCGAAAGCCGTCCACACCGGTCGCGCAGCTGCCGTTCAACGAGCTCAAGCAATTGCAGCAGCTTCTGGTCCAGGCTGGCTTCAACGTCGGCAAGGTCGACGGCGTGCTGGGCCAGCAGAGCCGCGCCGCCGTCAAGGCGATGCAGATCAAATACGGTCTGCCGGCCGACTCCTGGCCGACCGCGGAGCTGCTTGCGCGCATGCGCGGGGGCACGGCGCAGGCGCAGCCAGTGGGGACGATCCGGTAGAATTTTCGCACTGCACAAAGGCGCTTTCGCGATTGTATTTTTCCATGAGGTTCCCATGTGAGTGGCTCAGGTTTCTCCTGAGATTTCCCACCACAGAGCGAGCATCACATGTCCTTCCACGACGCCGTCGTTCCCGCCTATTTGCAAATGCTGAACAGCCTGATCGGCCTGCTCACGAAAGCCGAGGCGCATTGTGCGGCCAAGAAGGTCGACCCGAGCGTCCTGCTAGGGTCCCGCCTGTTTCCGGACATGCTGCCGCTGTCGAAGCAGATCCAGCTGGTCAGCGATTTCGCAGCCAAAGGCTGCGCCCGGCTGACCCATAGCGAAGTGCCCTCCACACCGGACACCGAGACCAGCTTTGCGGAGTTGAAGCAGCGCCTGGCGAAGACCATCGACTATGTGAAATCGTTCAAGCCGGCGCAGTTCGAGGGCGCCGACACCAGGGACGTCACCTTCCCGGCCGGTCCCGACAAGTCCATCACCATGAATGGCCAGCAATTCCTGAGCGCGTTCTCGCTGCCGAACTTCTATTTCCACGCCGCGACTGCCCACGGCCTTCTGCGCCACGCCGGCGTCGAGATTGGCAAGCGCGATTTCCTCGGCGCGAACTAAAACGCGATTATTCAGGCGGCCGCGGCGGGAGATCGAATCTGCTGCCGCGGCCGAAATTGCACATGATTTATGCTGTGCGCCTCCGCTGCGCATCTCGCCTGCAGTTTCTGTATGGCTCCTCCCTTGCGTTGATTGCCGCGATGCACAAATGTTCCGGACCACTCATCGCCTGGAAGCATTCTCATGAGCCGTTCGACCAAATTGTTTGAGACCTACAAACTCGGCCCGATCACGCTGGCCAACCGCTTGGTGATGGCGCCGCTGACGCGCAACCGCGCCGTTCCCGGCACCTTCGTACCGAGCCCGCTCGCGGCGGACTATTACGGCCAGCGTGCTTCCGCAGGCCTTCTGATCACCGAAGCGAGCCAGGTCTCGCAGCAGGGCCAAGGCTACCAGGACACCCCCGGCATCTACTCCAAGGAGCAGGTTGCCGGCTGGCGCAAGGTCACCGATCAGGTGCATCAGCGTGGCGGCAAGATCTTCATCCAGCTCTGGCATGTCGGTCGCATCTCGCATGTCGACCTTCAAGCCAATGGCGCAGCCCCGGTGGCGCCGAGCGCGATCCGCGCCAAGGGCAAGACCTTCGTCAACGGCGGCTTCGCCGATGTTTCCGAGCCCCGTGCGCTCGAGCTCTCCGAAATTCCAGGGATTATCGACGATTTCAAGCGGGCCACGAAGAATGCGCTCGAAGCCGGCTTCGACGGCGTCGAGATCCACGGCGCCAACGGCTATCTGCTCGAGCAGTTCGCCAAGGACGGCACCAACAAGCGTACCGACGCCTATGGCGGCTCCGTCGAGAACCGGGCGCGGCTGATGCTGGAAGTCTCCAGGGCCGTCGTGGCGGAGGCCGGCGCCGACCGCACCGGCATCCGCATCTCGCCGGTGACGCCGGCCAACGACATCTCGGATTCGAACCCGCAAGCCCTTTACGACCATATCGTCGACGGGCTCGCCGCGCTGAAGCTGGTCTATCTTCATGTCGTCGAAGGCGCGACCGGCGGTCCGCGCGACATCGCGCCGTTCGACTATGCGGGCCTGCGCAAGCGCTTCCCCGGCGCCTACATCGCCAACAACGGCTATGATTTCGACCTCGCCACCAAGGTGCTCGAGGCGAACGCGGCCGATCTCATCGCCTTCGGCAAGCCTTTCATCTCCAACCCCGATCTGGTCGAGCGGCTGAAGCAGGGCGCGACGCTGAACGATTGGGACAAGAACACGTTCTACGGCGGCGGCGCGAAGGGATACACCGACTATCCGACGCTGGCGGCTGAGCCGGCGGAGTAAGGCGGGCACAGCTGTCATGCCCGCGAAGCCGGGCATCCAGTACGCCGCGGCTTCTCGATTCAAGCCACGACCGCCTCTGGAATACTGGATCGTCCGCCTTCGCGGACGATGACAGCGGAGGATAATCGAGAGAGTACGACGTCACGCAAAACAAGAAAAAGGCCGGGATTGCTCCCGGCCTTTCGTCGTTATGAGACGTGCCTTACTGCAGCGAAGCGCGCTTCGGGGGCTGGGCCGGCCACGACTTGATCAGGGTGTCGTAGTCGACCGTTTCGCCCTTCGGCTTCTCGTTGGCGAGCTTGCGCTGGGGAGCAATCGTTCCGTCCTTCTGGGCCTTGGCGAACCAGTACTCGGCCGTCTCCTTCTTGTGCAGCTTCGGACCGCAGGCCCCCTGCACGCCGGACTTCTCCAGGCGCTCCATCACGGAGTCCTGAGCAGCGGCGAGCGAGTCCATCGCGGCTTGCGGCGTCTTCGCACCGGACGACGCATCGCCGATGTTCTGCCACCACAGCTGCGCCAGCTTCGGATAGTCGGGCACGTTGTTGCCGGTCGGGGTCCACTGCACGCGCGCGGGCGAGCGGTAGAACTCGATCAGGCCGCCGAGCTTCGGCGCACGCTCCGTGAACGACTTGTCCCAGATGTCGGATTCCCGAATGAACGTGAGGCCGACATGGCTCTTCTTCAGCGACACCGTCTTGGAGACGATGAACTGAAGATAGAGCCAGGCCGCCTTGCGGCGATCCGCCGGGGTCGACTTCAGCAGCGTCACGGAGCCGGCGTCCTGGTAGCCGAGCTTCATGCCTTCCTTCCAGTACGAACCGTGCGGCGACGGAGCCATACGCCACTTCGGCGTACCGTCCGCGTTCATCACCGCGATGCCCGGCTTCACCATGTCGGCGGTGAAGGCGGTGTACCAGAACATCTGCTGGGCGATGTTGCCCTGCGCCGGCACCGGACCCGACTCGGAGAAGGTCATGCCCTGAGCCTGCGGCGGAGCATATTTCTTCATCCACTCCAGGTACTTGGTGATCGAGTAGACCGCGGCCGGGCCGTTGGTGTCGCCGCCACGTTCGACCGAGGAGCCGACCGGACGGCAACCTTCCATGCGGATGCCCCATTCGTCCACCGGCAGACCGTTCGGAATGCCCTTGTCGCCGTTACCGGCCATCGACAGCCAGGCGTCGGTGAAACGCCAGCCGAGCGACGGGTCCTTCTTGCCATAGTCCATATGGCCGTAGACCTTGACGCCGTTGATCTCCTTGATGTCGTTGGTGAAGAACTCGGCGATGTCTTCATAGGCCGACCAGTTCACGGGCACGCCGAGCTCGTAGCCGTACTTGGCTTTGAACTTGGCCTTGTAGTCGGGGTTGGTGAACCAGTCGTAGCGGAACCAGTAGAGGTTCGCGAACTGCTGGTCGGGCAGCTGATAGAGCTTGCCGTCCGGCGCCGTGCCGAACGACTTGCCGATGAAGTCGTTGACGTCGAGCATGGGGTCGGTGACGTCCTTGCCCTCGCCGGTCATGTAGTCCGACAGCGCGATGGTCTGGCCGTAGCGGAAGTGCGTGCCGATCAGGTCGGAATCGTTGATCCAGCCGTCGTACACGTTCTTGCCGGATTGCATCTGGGTCTGCAGCTTCTCGACGACGTCACCTTCCTGGATGATGTCGTGCTTGAGCTTGATGCCGGTGAGCTCGGAGAACGCCTTGGCCAGCGTCTGCGACTCGTATTCATGGGTCGTGATGGTTTCGGAGACCACGTTGATCTCCATGCCCTTGAAGGGCTCGGCGGCCTTGGCGAACCACTCCAGCTCCTTCTTTTGGTCTTCCTTCGACAGCGTCGAGGGCTGGAATTCCGCGATCCACTTCTGGATCGCGGCGTCGTCGGCGGCGCGCACCGGCGCCGAGACGGCCAACGACACCGCGACCATGGCGGCGACGCTGGACATCGTCAGAAAGCTATTCTTGGTCAATGGACGTTCCCTTCTCCTAAACTGCCGCATGTTGTTCCTCCGTTGCAGCGACAAACTTTTTACAGGCCCGGGTTGGTCCCGGATCTGGCCGTTCCTTCGCGGGCTAGACCGTGCGGAAAATGAGTACGGCCGTGGCCAGCGAAATTCCTGATGCGATCCAAAGGCGCGAAATTTCAAGTCCGTCCTCGCCGATCGGCAGCGTGGCGAGGGCGTCGGTGCCGGCGAAAGCGATCCAAAGCAAATGGATGACCGCTGCCGTGATCAGGGAGATGAACAGGCGGTCACCGCGCGTTGTCGGGATGCGCAGCACGCCGACGCGTTCGGCTTCGGGATAGGCCACCCCGAGCCAGGTCATCACGGCCAGCGTGCAGGCGAGCGCGACAAAGAAGATTGCCGTCGGCGGCGTCCAGGCCATCCATGCAATAGATTCCATGCTCTTACTCCTTGCGCATGATCTGGTCCGAAAACCGGTTTCCACTTTTCGGGATCATGCGCGCCTCCCTACACCCGACCGAGCGCGAAACCGCTCGCGATATAATTGCGGACGAACCAGATCACGAGCGCGCCCGGGATGATGGTCAGCACGCCGGCCGCAGCCAGCAGGCCCCAGTCCATGCCCGCGGCCGACACCGTGCGCGTCATGATCGCCGCGATCGGCTTGGCCTGCACCGAGGTCAGCGTGCGCGCGAGCAGCAGCTCGACCCAGGAGAACATGAAGCAGAAGAAGGCGGCGACGCCGATGCCGCTCGCAATCAGCGGCACCAGGATCTTGATGAAGAAGCGCGGGAAGGAATAGCCGTCGAGGAAGGCGGTCTCGTCGATCTCGCGCGGCACGCCGGAGACGAAGCCTTCCAGGATCCACACCGCCAGCGGGACGTTGAAGATGCAGTGCGCCAGCGCGACCGCCCAAGGCGTATCGAACAGCCCGATCGCCGAATAGAGATTGAAGAACGGCAGGGCATAGACCGCGGCCGGCGCCATGCGGTTCGACAGCAGCCAGAAGAACAGATGCTTGTCGCCGAGGAAACGGTAGCGCGAGAACGCGTAGGCCGCCGGCAGCGCCACCGAGATCGAGATGATGGTGTTGAGGACGACATATTCCAGCGAGTTGATGTAGCCGGAATACCAGCTCTCGTCGGTGAAGATGCGCTTGTAGTGCTGGAGCGTCGGGGCGTGCGGCCACAGCGTCATCGTCGAGACGATCTCGGCGTTGGTCTTGAAGCTCATGTTGACGAGCCAGTAGATCGGCAACAGCAGGAAGATCAAGAACAGCGCCATGATGAGGCGACGGCCGGGGATCGAGTGCATCACGCGGCTCCTTCCTGCGGCTTCCGCTCGGCGCCGGCATTGGTCATGACGGTGTAGAAGATCCAGCAGACGATCAGGATGATGAGGTTGTAGACCAGCGACAGCGCGGCGGCCTTGCCGAGGTCGAACTGGCCCAGCGCGATCTTGACCAGCTCGATCGACACGAAGGTGGTCGAATTGCCGGGCCCGCCACCCGTCACCACGAACGGCTCGGTGTAGATCATGAAACTGTCCATGAAGCGCAGCAGCACCGCGATCAGCAGCACGCGGTTCATCTTGGGCAGCTGGATCGCCTTGAACACCGCCCAGCGCGAGGCGCCATCGATCTGCGCCGCCTGGTAATAGGCTTCGGGAATGGACTTCAGGCCGGCGTAGCAGAGCAGCGCGACCAGGCTGGTCCAGTGCCAGACGTCCATCACGATGACAGTGACCCAGGCGTCGATGTCGTTGGAGACGTAATTGTAGTCGATGCCGATGGCATTGAGGACATAGCCGAGCAGGCCGATGTCGGGGCGGCCAAAGATCTGCCAGATCGTGCCGACCACGTTCCATGGGATCAGCAGCGGCAACGCGAGGATGACGAGGCATGCCGCGACCGTCCAGCCCTGGCGCGGCATCGACAGCGCAACGACGATGCCGAGCGGCACCTCGATTGCGAGGATCACCAGCGAGAAGAACAGATTGCGGCCGAGCGAGGCCAGGAAGCGGCCGCCGAGATCAGTCGAGGGATCGAGCAATTCCTTGAACCAGCCGACACCATTCCAGAAGAACTGGTTGTTGCCGAAGGTGTCCTGCATCGAATAGTTCACCACCGTCATCAGCGGCAGCACTGCCGAGAAGGCGACGACCAGGAACACCGGCAGCACCAGGAACCAGGCTTTTTGGTTGACGGTCTTGTCCATCAGGCGGCTCCCTCCACCAGAAGGCTGTCGGCATAGACGTGGACGTGCGATGGGTCGAATTTCAGGCCGGCCGTGCCGTCCGGACTGGTGAAGCCGGCCGGTGCACGGGCCGCGAGTTTTGCGTCGCCGAGCCGCGCACGCGCGAAGCGGATGCGGCCGAGGTCGTCGACGCGTTCGATCTTCGCACTGAGCAGGCCGGGCGCAGGCGCAACGGCCTCGACGAATTCCGGACGGACGCCGATTTCGATCTTCGCGCCATCAGGCAGCTTGTCGTAGCTGCGGTTGAGCGCGATCACATGACCGCCGATCCTGGCCTCGCGGCCCCTCACCTCGGCCGGAAGAATGTTCATGCCGGGCGAGCCGATGAAATAGCCGACAAAGGTATGCGCCGGCTTGTCGAACAGCTCGGCCGGCGTGCCGCTCTGCACCACCCGGCCGTCATGCATGACCACCACGGTGTCGGCGAAGGTCAGCGCCTCGGTCTGGTCGTGGGTGACGTAGATCATCGTCAGGTCGAGCTCGCGATGCAACGCCTTCAGCTTGGAGCGGAGCTGCCATTTCAGCTCGGGGTCGATCACGGTGAGCGGCTCGTCGAACAGCACGGCGGCGACATCGGAGCGTACCAGGCCCCGGCCGAGCGAGATCTTCTGCTTGGCATCGGCCGTGAGCCGCGTCGCCTTGCGGTTCAGATAGGGCTCGAGGTCGAGCAGGCGGCCGATCTCGGCGACGCGCTTGTCGATCTCGGCCTTCGGCACGCCGCGATTCTTCAGAGGGAACGCCAAATTCTGCCCCACCGTCATGGTGTCGTAGATCACCGGAAACTGGAACACCTGGGCGATGTTGCGCTTCTGGGTTGACAGCGGTGTGATGTCCTCGCCGTCGAACAGGATTTTCCCGCGCGACGGCGTGATGATGCCCGAGATGACGTTGAGCAGCGTGGTCTTGCCGCAGCCGGACGGCCCGAGCAGCGCGTAGGCGCCGCCCTGCCGCCAGGTCATGGTGACAGGCTTGAGAGCAAAGCTGTCCTGCGGCGCATCATTGCCGCCGTAGGAGTGCGCGAGATCGACGAGGTCAATGCGGGCCATGTCGCATCTCCTCAGATACTGCCAGGAGCGGCGACCAAACGGTCTGCCGCATCGAAAACGAAGACGTCGTTGGGATCGAGCACGGCATCGAGCGTCTGGCCGGGCTCGAACTCGTGCACGCCGTGCAGCACCGCCACCCAGTTCGATCCGTCGCGGGTCAAATGCACGAAACTCTCCGAACCGGTGATCTCGGTCACCGTTACCGTGGCGTGGAAGGCGTGGCGGTCGGTCTCGCCATTGGCGAGCGCGAGCTGGTGCGCGCGGAAACCGACGCGATAGGCGCCGTCGGCGAGAGACGAATAGAGACCGGATGCCGGCGCGGCAATGCCTCCGGCATATTGCACGGAGCCGTTCTTTTTCTCGACGCCGACGAGATTGAGCGGCGGATCGGAGAACACCTGGGCGACCCGCAAGGTCTGCGGCCGCCTGTAAACGCTCGGCGTCTCACCGATCTGGAGCGCCTTTCCCTCCCACATGCACACCGTGTTGCCGCCGAGCAGCAGCGCCTCGGTCGGCTCGGTCGTGGCATAGACGAAGATCGCGCCGGACGCCTCGAAGATGCGCGGCAGTTCGGTGCGCAGCTCCTCGCGCAGCTTGTAGTCGAGATTGGCGAGCGGCTCGTCGAGCAGCACGAGGTCGGCGCCCTTCACCAGCGCGCGCGCCATCGCGGTTCGCTGCTGCTGGCCGCCGGAAAGCTGGAGCGGCGTGCGCTTCAGGAACGGCTCGAGCCGGAGCAGCCGGGCGGCTTCCGCGACCCGCGCCTCGATCTCGGCGCGCGGCTTGCCCTGCACGCGCAAGGGCGAAGCGATGTTCTCGTAGACCGACAGCGAAGGGTAGTTGATGAACTGCTGATAGACCATGGCGACCGAACGCTGGCGCACGTCGACACCGGTGACGTCCCTGCCATTGACCAGCAGCTTGCCCGATGTCGGCTTGTCGAGGCCAGCGAGCAGCCGCATGATCGAGGTCTTGCCCGACAGCGTCGGCCCGAGCAGCACGTTGAGCGTGCCGCTCTCGAGCGTCAGCGAGACGTCGCGGATGTGCTCGATACCGTCGACAGTCCGGGTCACGTGATCGAGTGTCACGGTCATGAGCGTCCTCCCGCTTCCAGCAGGGGACTTTGCTGCACGGCGTGGGTCCTGATCCAGTCGTCAAGCGCAGCGATCTCGTCGGCACTTAGTCGCAGGCCAAGCTTGGAACGGCGCCAGACGATATCTTCGGCGGTAACGGCCCATTCGTTGGCCATGAGATAGCGGACCTCGCGCTCGGTCAGCGTCGCACCGAAGGCATGGCCGAGATCGGCCGCCGATTTTGCATCCCCCAGCAGCTTGGTCGCCCTCGTGCCATAGGCGCGCGCGAGGCGCCGCGCATGCTCGTGGCTGAGGAAGGGATAGCCGCGCTGAAGCTCGGCGATCAGGCCGTCGACATCGGACACGCCCATGTCGCCACCGGGCAGCGGCCATTTGCCGGTCCAGCCTTCGCGCGCTTTCGCACTGCGAAGATAGGGCGCGAGCCGCTCCAGCGCCTCCTCGGCGAGACGGCGGTAGGTCGTGATCTTCCCGCCATAGATCGACAGCAGCGGCACGCCGCCGGGCGTGTCGAGTTCGAACACATAATCGCGCGTCGCGGCCTTGGCTTCGCTGGCGCCGTCATCATAGAGCGGACGCACGCCGGAATAGGTCCAGACCACGTCATCGGGCGTGACAGGCTTGGCCAGATATTCGCTTGCCGCCGTGCAGAGATACTGGATCTCCTCGGCCGTCGCCTTCACCTTGGCGGGATCGCCGTCATAGTCGCGGTCGGTGGTGCCGATCAGCGTGAAATCGTCCTGATAGGGAATGACGAAGATGATGCGACCGTCGGCATTCTGGAACATGTAGGCGCGGTCGTGGTCGTAGAGTTTTTTCACGACGATGTGCGAGCCCTGCACCAGGCGCACCTTGGCCTTGGCATTGACGCCGGCGCCGCGGCCGAGCACATCCTCGACCCAGGGACCGCCGGCATTGACCAGCGCACGAGCCTGGATCGACGAGCGCGCGCCGGTCAGCGTGTCGGTCATGCCGACGGTCCAGATGCCGTCGGCCTGTTTAACGTCCGTCGCGCGGGTCCGGGTGCGGATCTCGGCGCCCTTGTCGGCAGCATCGCGCGCGTTGAGCACGACGAGACGGGCGTCGTCGACGAAGCAGTCGGAATATTCGAATGCGCGGCCGTAGCGGTTGGGGATCAGCGGCCGGCCGACCTCGTCACGCCCAAGGTCGACCGAGCGCGTCGCCGGCAACAGATGACGGCCGCCGATGTGGTCATAGAGGAAGAGGCCGAGGCGCAGCAGCCAGGCCGGCCTTAAGCCCGCATGGTGCGGCAAGACGAAACGCAGGGGGCGGATGATGTGGGGCGCGATGCCCCAGAGAATCTCGCGCTCGATCAGCGCCTCGCGGACCAGCCGAAACTCGTAATATTCGAGATAGCGCAGGCCGCCATGCACCAGCTTGGTCGACCAGGACGACGTCCCGCTCGCCAGATCGTTCATTTCGCACAGGAAAACCGTGTTGCCGCGGCCTACCGCGTCGCGCGCGATGCCGCAGCCGTTAACACCGCCTCCAATGATGGCGAGGTCGAAAATTCGCTCCAACAGACGCATCCCCCGGCGACCGCCCGTTCAATCGAGCGGTTACTTTCGTTTTTGATTAGATCACACCAGAAAGCGAAAGCAAGATGAAAGAGAGGCGAAAGGAAGTGAAAGCGGAACTTATAAGTGGGCAAAGGGGTGCGAAAATGGGCAGTCCAGGAGAGGATCGGAGCAGCATTTTTGCTCTTGAATAGTCGTCGAGGACCATTATTAGTTACTGTAGTCATATTGGTCTTTATCTGCATGACAGAACACAGCACTGCACCAGACTCACCAGCGACCGACTCATGGACGCTTGCCAACGCCAAGGCCCGGCTCTCCGAGGTGATCGACCGTGCCCAGGCCGGCCCGCAAATCATCACCCGACACGGCAAGCCAAATGCGGTGATCGTTTCCGCCGAGGAATGGGCGCGCAAGACGGCGCGCAAAGGTACCCTAGCCGAATTCCTGCTGGCTTCGCCGCTGCGTAGCGCCGATCTCGAGCTTGTACGCGTGCACGACGCGCCGCACGACGAGACGCCGTGAATCTGCTGCTCGACACCAACGTGTTGTCGGAGGTCCAGAGGCCGGCCCCTTCGCCGAAAGTCTTGTCATGGCTTGATACGATCGACGAGGATCGTGCGTTCATCAGCGTGGCATCGATCGCCGAGCTTCGCCGCGGCATCGCATTGCTGGAGGATGGCCGTCGGCGCGCAGCACTGGCCGCCTGGCTTGCCCACGATCTGCCGGAGCGTTTTGCCGGGCGCACCCTGGCGATCGACCACGCGGTGGCGGAACGCTGGGGTGACCTGATGGCTCAGAGCCGCAGAAGCGGCGTCGCATTGTCTGTCATGGACGGCTTCTTTGCCGCGACCGCGCTGGCAAACGACCTCATGCTCGTCACGCGCAATGTGAAGGATTTCGCGGTATTCGGCGTCCCGCTACTCAATCCATGGGAAGCCACATGAAATTTAGCGCAGCCGCACCACCGGCGCGGCCTCGGGCGCTTCTTGTGCCTCGCCTTGGGCATCATCGACGTCCGCCCCCTTCGGCATCGCCGCCATCACCTCGATGCCCTTGCCGTGGCAGATGGTGGCGAGGCGCTCGGGCAATTCCTGGTCGGTGACGAAGGTCTGGATCTGGCTGATATGGGCGATGCGCACCGGCGCGCTGCGCCGGAGTTTTGTGGAATCGGCGACCAGCATGACGCTGCGGGCATTGGCGATGATGGCCTGCGCCACCTGCACCTCGCGATAGTCGAAGTCGAGCAGCGCGCCCTCCTCGTCGATCGCGGACGCGCCGATGATGGCGTAGTCGACCTTGAACTGGCCGATCAGCTGCGTCGCGGTCGAGCCGACCACCGCACCGTCGGCGCGTCGTACCGTGCCGCCGGCGACCACCACCTCGATGCGAGGATGGCGGTACAGCAGCATGGCGACGTTCAGATTGTTGGTGATGACGAGGAGGTCCTCGTGCGAGGTCAGCGCGCTCGCCACCTCCTCGGTCGTGGTGCCGATGTTGATGAAGAGCGAGCAGCCGTTCGGGATCAGCGAGGCGGCGGCAGCTCCAATCGCCTTCTTCTCGTCGGCGGCGACGAAGCGCCGCGCCTCGTAGGCGAGATTTTCCACGCCGGAAGCAATGATCGCGCCGCCATGGATGCGGGTCAGCGATCTCCGCTCGCAGAGATCGTTGAGATCCTTGCGGATGGTCTGCGCCGAGACCTCGAATCGGCGCGCCAGCTCCTCGACCATGACGCGGCCCGAAGCGCGCGCGATGTTGAGGATTTCGGCTTGGCGATGGGTCAGTCCGGTCACGGCGATGGCCTCAAGTCAGGAAGCCGCATGGTGCGGCGGTTCGCGCGTTCGGTCAATGTGCGTGCCGATCACGGTTAACGGACGAAGGTCCTCACCACGCCATCGCGTCCGCAAGGCGCGCGAGCAGGTCTGGATCGTCGAAGGCGCTGGCGGAAGCGATAGCCCCGGCTGCGACCAGATCAGCATGGCTGAGGCTGGTCCGGATGCCGATGGTCGGAATGCCGGCCGCTGCGGCCGATTGCACGCCGGTGCGGGAGTCCTCGAACGCGATTGAGGCCATCGCGCTGGCGCCGGCAAAGCGCAACCCTTCCTGATAAGGCAGCGGATGCGGCTTGCCGTGCAACAGCTCGGCACCGATCACGAGCGCCTTAAAGCGGTGCGTGATGCCGAGGCCGGACAGCAGCAGCTCCGCATTGAGCCGCGGGGCGTTGGTCACGGCGACCATGGGAATACCGGCCGCATCCGCCCTGTCGAGCAGCGCCATCAGGCCCGGCAGCGGCTCGATCTGCCCGGCGACGAGTTCGCGGAAGACTTCCTCCTTCTCATCGAGGATCAAGGCACGCCGTTCCGGCGCCTCGTCGGGCAGAAAGCGCTCGCCGATCGATACATTCGCGAAGCCTTGCAGCTCCCTGGAGAAGCGCGCGTGATCGAAGACATGGCCGCGAGGGCCGAGCACCTGATTGAAGGCCTTCAGGTGCAGCGGATCGGTGTTGGCGAGCGTACCGTCGATGTCGAACAGCAACGCGTTGCTCGTCTCCTTGCCGATAGCCTCGATCATGTCCGTACTTTCCCGAATATACGACGCATCAATACGAAAGCCGTATCAATACAGCGCCAATCGCGCAATGACGCACGTGCATGACCACCACGCGACACTCGACAAAGTCGCGCGCGGCTGCAACACTCCATGCAAGATCAAAAAGGAGGAAACGATGACGATCAACCGACGCGATCTGGCTCTCTCGACTCTTGCAGTCCCAGCGCTTGCCGTCTCCACTCTTGCCGTCTCAGCGCTCGCAACCCCGGTGCTGGCGGCCTCGGCGGACGAGGAAGCCGTGGCGAAGAAGGTCGAGGCGTTCCGTCTCGCCCAGATCGCGGCCGATCCCAAGGCGCTCGGCGCGCTCTGCGCCGACGAGGTGAGCTACAGCCATTCCAGCGGCAAGGTCGAGGACAAGGCGACCTTCGTCGCCAACGCCACCGACGGCAAATCCAAATTCCTGTCCATCGAATACAAGGACCCGACCATCAAGGTCGTCGGCCCCGCTGCGATCGTGCGTTTCCACTGGGTGGCAGAACAGGAGATGGCGGCCGATGGGAAGAAAGTGCCGACCAACCTTCATATCCTGATGAACTGGCAGAAGCAGGGCGACGACTGGAAGCTGCTCTCGCGGGCGGCGACGAAGTTGTGAACAACGGCTCTTCCCCTCTCCCCAC
>NZ_JBVVPT010000056.1:0-14118 GCF_055811715.1 Bradyrhizobium sp. WSM4872
GTCGCGCACCGACCAGTGCATCGTCGGCAACGAGTACCTTTTCCTGGGCTACCCCTCTCCCTAGCCCTCCCCCACAAGGGGGGGAGGGAACGCACCTTTCTCGCGGCGCTAGATGAGTCTCATTCCATCAGGCATCAGGCCGCCTGCCGCAGCGGGGTCCAGGCGAACTCCGGATAGTAAGTGTCCATCATCCGATCGACATAAGCGGTGAGGTTCGGAAATCCTTCGGCGCGACTGCGCAGGGCGGATTCGAAGAACGGCGTCAGGATCCCGGCGAGTGCACCGAAGGCGGTGGCATCGACGCCGCAGGGCTTGTTGCCCATCAGATAGGACTTGTCGCCGAGCTGCACCGAGAGCGCAAACAGCGAGCGCACGGCGAGATCGACGTCGTCATCGGGCGCGTGCCGTCCGAGCCCGGAGAGCAAATAGTTCTCGGCGACGCGGAATTGCGCATCCTCGCGCAACTTCTCGCGATTATGCTCCGGCGCGCCGTCGAAGAAATGCGCAGGCCCCTTGGCGAAGTTGACCGGGTCGACCCAGCGCGCCCCGACCAGCGCAAAATAAACGTGATGCTCGATCATGCGCTCGAATGCCCAAGCCTGCGCGCGCTCGGCAAGCGACAGACCGGCGTCGAAATCGAAGCCGTAGCGGCGCTCGATATGGGCGCGGATGAAGGTGGAATCGGCCACCGCCTCTCCGCCATCGTCGATGAAAGGCAGCTGCCCTTTGGGAGAGGCGGGCGGCATCGCCCGCTCCTTCCGGTACGGCAAGCCCGCCATCTTGAGCTGCACCTCCGTCTTGGTGACGAAGGGGCTGATTTCCGGCAGGCCGAAGCCGGGGCCAAAGCCATAAAGCGTGATCATGAAGGCTCTCCTGAAACGACCGAAAGAGTTGAGGGAACTTAGCCGCGGGCTGCTGCCACCATGGTGGCAGCAGCCGTGATATCTTCTGCGAAACGGGCCCCCCGCCAGGCGCGGGCCATGACATGACGGACCAGCGCGTCCGCGGCCTGGACCAGGAAGCGAGCCACCACGGTCGCGAGCGCAAGGCGAAGGTCGAGGACCATGAGATCAAGGGATACGAGGCGGCCGAACGCCCATGCGGACCAAGCTCGGACTCGCAAACGCAGGACTTGCGATCGCAGGACTTGCAAAGGCGGGACTCGTAGAGGCTGGCTCCGCCACAGCGCAGTGGCCGGGCCGAAATGAGTTGGAATGATCATGGACAAATCCTCTTCAGTCGACGTGTTGACCCGGTATAGAACTCCCCTGCTGCCAACATCCTGTCAGCAGCCGCGCGCCACCCTCTGAAAAACCAGCGACAAGAGACCCGTCATGAGACGCGCCGACCGGCTGTTTCAAATCATCCAGGTGCTGAGGCGCACGCGTAAGCCGCTGACGGCGGACGCCATCGCGGCCGAGCTCGAGACCTCGAAGCGCACGATCTATCGCGACATCGCCACGCTGATCGGCCAGCGCGTGCCGATCCGCGGTGAAGCCGGCATGGGGTACATCCTGGAAAAGGGTTTTGACCTGCCGCCTTTGATGCTGACACCCGACGAGATCGAGGCGGCGGTGCTGGGCGCGCAATGGGTCGCCGGCCATGCCGATCCCGCGCTGGCGCGCGCGGCTGAAGACTTGATGGCCAAGATCGCCGACACTGTTCCTGAGCGCCTGCGTCCCTTCGTGCTGGAGCCGGCAAGCCGGGCCCGGCCGAGCTGGAACAGGGAACCGGACCGCCTGGACATGGCACGCACGCGCACCCAGATCCACGAAGGCAAGAAGATCATGCTGCGCTATCGCGACGAGCAGGGCCGCGCCAGCGAGCGCATGATCTGGCCGATTTCGATCGGCTATCTCGAAGCCGTGCGCCTGCTCGCGGCCTGGTGCGAGCTGCGCGGCGATTTCCGCAGCTTCCGCACCGACCGCGTGGTGGATGCGAGCTATCCCGACGAGAGATATCCTGAAAGGCGCGACGTGCTGCGCGCGAAATGGCGGCAGAGCCTGGTCTGGGGCCCGCCCAAGGATACGTGAAGGACACGTGACGATGGATGAGAACGCCCCCATCGACCTGTCGAGCTGTTGCCAGAGTTGCGGCGCCTGCTGCGGCTATTCGGCGAACTGGCCGCGCTTCTCGATCGAGAGCGACGAGGAGCTCGCCGCGATTCCCGAAGCGCTCGTCAACGCGCGCCAATCCGGCATGCGCTGCGAAGGCGATCGCTGTTCGGCGTTGCAGGGGGACATCGGAAAAGCGACCGCGTGCGGCATCTACGCAGTGCGGCCGGAGGTGTGCCGCACGTGCATGCCGGGCGATGCCGAATGCGCGATGGCGCGACGGAAATTCGGGCTGCCGATTATCGCGAGCGTTTAGGCCGGGACGGCTTCGCTGATCTCGTCGTCGATCTCGTCGTCCAGCGGCGCGAGCACCGAGAGCGGCTTGGTCGACAGCGTGATCGGCTTGCGGCCACCGGACAGCGACGGCGAGGATTTCGCCGCGCCTTCGCGCGCAAGCGCATAGAGCGTCGAACCGACACGGCCGCCGTTCTCGATCAGGTCGCGCTCATTGCAGCTGCCGGCGATCGCGACCGCCAGCGAGTGCAGATGGCTGCGGCGATAGCAGAACAGCGCCAGCCTGGCGCGCGCGTCAGGGGAAACACTTTCAACCAGCCTCGGCAGGCCACTCTCGCTGGCGCGGTACATCTCGCCAAGGAGCTCGTCGCGGACCGGGCAGAAATCGCTTTCAAAGGTATCGCGGCTTGAAAACATTGCAGTTCTCCCTCGTGGGGGAAGATGCAGTGCAATTCTCTAATGAAAGGTTAACCACGCTGCCCGGTAGTCACCCGGGGTGCTTGCACGTGGGCCACGAATCAATGGGCTGGAAAGGGTTTTCTCTGTGGCCATCCTTCGAGACGCCCGCCTTCGGCGGGCCCTCAGGATGAGGTCTGCTTCTGCTGAAAGACTCTCACCCCTCATGGTGAGGAGGCGCAAAGCGCCGTCTCGAACCATGCAGGCCCGGCCGCCACTCCACCAGGGCCGCCGTCCCTCAGTTCGCCGCCATGAAGATGGAGAGGCCGAAGCCGGTCAGATGGTGCAGGGCCTGGTCGACACCGATCAGCGTCCAGAACCAGGGATGCGCAAGATCGACGCCGAAATTGGCCGAGACGAGGCCCTTGGCGCGGTCGATCGTGATGTGGATCACGAAATCGATCAACGCCACAAACCAGAATTTCGGCGCCACGATCAGGATCAGCGGCAGCGCAACCGCAAGGTGAACCAGGCAGTGCACCAGGAGCGGCAGGGCCCAGCCGTGCTTCTGGTCCTTGCCGTGGGCCATCCAGGCGGTCTGGAGGACGAAATCGGCGATGATGTGCTTGAACGTCAGCAGCAACATCCAACCAATGAGGGCTTCGACCGGAACCGCCGATGACAGGGGTGGAAACGACAAGGCGCCCTCGTTGACGTGACAAGAAGAATTGGAGCGTTCAGCGCAATCTCTTCCTGGACCGGTCAAATCGCCGGGACTTGCGATTTATGACATCTCCCGCGACGGAATGCAGCCGGGGGGAACCGGAAAATCGCCAACTGTGGCTAACTGGTGATAGGATGACCAATCGCCAGGGCCGGGTTGAGTAAGGTTACCTTCGGCTCGGAATTTGCATTCCGCGGCCTGCGCGCTATCATCGTCAGTAGAGAATATCGTTCTTTTTTCAGACGTTTACGAATTGCAGGGCGACCGCAGCGATCACATCCGCAAGCCGCCCGCCACCGGAAGCATAAGGCCAGAGTGCTGCCATGAGTACTGAGGGCCCGACCTCATCGCCGATCGAGCCACCGCCCCGGCGCCCCAAGGTGATCAAGACCAACCAGCAGCAGGTCTTTCTCTACGTCGTGCTGACCCTGCTGTTGTCGCTTGCCACCGTCTGGGGCGGCCGCATGCTGGTGCACAATTCGGAGACGCTGACCTTTGCCGTCGGCACCCCCAACAGCGACGAGGCCCTGTTCGCAGCCAAGCTCGCCGCCGTCCTGAAGAACAACGCCTCGCGCTTCCGGATCAGAATCGTCAACAACGCCGACAACGCCAAGGCGATCGCCCAGTTCGACCGCAAGCAGGCCGACCTCGCGGTGCTGCGCACCGACGCCAAGGTGCCGCTGCGGGCACGCACGCTCGCGATCCTCGAGCACGATCTCGTGCTGCTGCTCGGGCCCGGAAACAAGAAGATCAAGTCGCTCGCCGAACTGAAGAAGAAGAAGGTGGCCGTCCTGGCCGAGAACGAATCCGCGCTCGCCTTCGTCCGCGGCATCCTCGACATTCCCGACGGCGCGGACGCAGCGAAAATCCAGATGGCGCCGCCGGGCGCAACGTTCGACAAGCTGTTCGCGCCGGCAAGCGGCTTTGGCGCGGTCGTCGCCATCGTCCACGCCTCCAGGGCGGTGCGAGACAAGGCGTATGAGCAGGTCGCCAGGCGCGGCGGCTTCACGCTGAACGCGATTGACGAGGCGAAGGCGCTGGCGCGCAAGATCCCTGGCATTTCCAACGAGACGCTGACTGCTGGCACGCTGTCTGCATCGCCGGAAATTCCCGACGACGATCTCGACACGATCGGGCTCGAATGGTTGCTGGTCGCCCAATCCAGGATGTCGCCGACGGCGGCCGGGGAGCTCGCGCGCACCGTCTACGAGAACAAGTCCGCGCTCGGGCTCGACGGCGGCTTTGCCAGCAGAATCGAGCCCGCCTCCGTCGAGAAGGACGCCTTCGTGATGGCGCATCAAGGGGCGGCCGACTACATCAATGACGACACCAAGTCGTTCATGGATAAGTACAGCGACCTGATGTATCTGGGCGCTGCCGCGCTCAGCGTTATCGGCTCGATCTTCGCCGCGATCTACGCCAAGATCACCCGGATCGCGCCGGAGAAGGCCAGCGAGCTCTCCACCGCCATTCTCGACATCGGCGAGCGGATCGAACACGCGCATTCGCTCGACCAGCTCGAATGCCTCCAGGACGAGCTGGAAGGCATCTTGCGCGGCGCGGTCATCGGCTTGCGAGACGGCACGATCAGTACCGACGGGCTCGACACCTTCAAGCTCGGCTACGAATTCGTCCGCGACGAGATCGGCATGCGCCGCGACTACCTCAAGCGCCATGCGGGCGAGAGCGAGAAGACCGCGCACGATGTGGCCCCTGCCCAGCACGACGAAAGTAATATCGTGGTGGTGAAGACAGCTCAGAGTGCCTGACCTATCGGTTTGAGTATCGGCGGCAACGCCTGGCCGGCACGTCTGCGAACGACCGGGGACCCTGGTCCGGGAACCGTCCCCGTCCACAACCGTTTGCTCCCGAATACAACCGGAGACCGCGCATGCGTGCACTCCTCATCATCTTCCTGCTGGGAATGTTGGCCGCGGTTGGCTATTTCGCTTATTCCGCGATGGCGGTCGAGGGCGAGCCGATTCCGACGGAAGGCTATGTGGCGCTGGCGCTGGGGGCCGGTTTTTCCGTTCTCGTCGGCATCGGCTTGATGGTGCTGCTGTTCTTCAGCAGCCGTCGCGGCTACGACGAGCCGCCGCATTTCAAGTAGCGGCGTGAGGTACGGCGGCCGCGCCCGTCGTTGACGGCCTCGGCCCGGGCAGGCACTTTGGCACCGAGGTTCCAGCCGGGACCGCAAAAGACAAAACCGAGCCGCCCTTCCGCATGTCCAAGCCGCTGATCTCCGCTCTGGCCCAGTTCGCGGCCGCCACGGCCGGCCGCAACATGACCAGGGCGGCCTATGTGGCCGTCGCCGTCGGCGTGCTCGCCATGGTGCTCCTGACGGTCAACCCGGCCTATGAGACAGCGCATCGCTGGGTCGATGCCCTGCTTTGGGCCTGCCTCGTCTACTTCGTGTTCGAATGGGTGGTCCGGCTGCGCCATATGGCGCGACAGGGGCGCCTCGCACTCTACATGTCCTCCTCCGCCGGGCTGGTCGACGCGGTCGGCGCGTTGGCCGTGCCGGCCGCGCTGATTCTCGGGATCGAGCCCAGAACGGCGTGGCTGCTCAGCGTGCTCTGGGTGCTGAAGGTGGTACCGGGCATTCCCGGCCTGCGGCAGCTCCGCCGCGTGCTGGTGCTCGAATCGGGGCCGCTGCTCAGCGTGCTCGTGATCTTCCTGATGGTGGTCTTCCTGGCCTCGGTCGCCGAATATTTCCTGGAGCGGGACGTGCAGCCGCAGACGTTCGGCAGCGTGCCGGCCGCGCTGTGGTGGGCCGTCGCAACCCTGACGACGACGGGCTATGGCGACGTCGTGCCGGTGACGCCGCTCGGCCGCATGGTGGCCGCGCTGGTGATGATCTCCGGCCTCGGCGTGTTCGGCCTCTGGACCGGTATTTTGGCGACCGGCTTTGCCGCGGAGACCCGGCGCGACAATTTCCTCAAGACCTGGGAATCCGTCAGCAAGGTGCCGTTCTTCGCGGCGCTGGGACCGGCCGCCATCGCCGACGTCACCCACATGCTGCGGACCATGGAGCTGCCGGCGCGCACCATGATCATCCGCAAGGGTACGCAGGGCGACTGCATGTATTTCATCGCCGCCGGCGAGGTCGAGGTCGACCTGCCCGGCAAGAAGGTGCAGCTCGGCGATGGCGCCTTCTTCGGCGAGATGGCCTTGCTCGGCAACAATTTGCGCGGTGCCAATGTCTCCACCACCAAGGTGTCGCGGCTGCTCGTGCTCGACCTCGTCGACTTCCGCGTGCTGATGGCGCGGCATCCCGATCTCGCCGAGACCATCGATGCCGAGGCGAAGCGGCGCACGCTCGAAAACAAATAAATGGCGACGAGCAAATAAACGGAGACAAGAATGTCGGACATCACCGATGCAGCCACCGGCCCAGTGCTCGAACTCGTTGGCACACGCGCCACCATTCGCCTCAACCGTCCCAAACATCTCAACCGGCTCCAGGCCGAGGACCTCGGCGAGCTGGTCAAACTGTTCGACCGGGTCGAGGCCGATCCTGATATCCGCGTGCTGGTGTTGACCGGCACCGGGCGCGCCTTCTCCGCGGGCTATGATCTCAACTCCGTTGCCGAGCGCGCGGTCAGCGCGAGCGAACAGCAGAGCGCGGGCTCCGCCTTCGAGGTGGTCGTCAACCGTCTGGAGGATCTCGGCGTCCCCACGATCTGCCGGCTCAATGGCGGCGTCTATGGCGGCGCGACCGACCTCGCGCTCGCCTGCGACTTCCGCATCGGCGTCGATACCGCTGAGATGTTCATGCCCGCAGCACGCCTCGGGCTGCACTACTACAGCAGCGGCATCAAGCGTTACGTGACGCGGCTCGGCGTCGACAATGCAAAAAAACTGTTCCTGACCGCGCAAAAGATCAGCGCGCCGGAGATGCTACGGATCGGCTATCTCACCGATATGGTGGCGGTCGAGTTTCTGGACGAGGAGGTCGACAGGCTCGCCAACATCCTCGCCGGCAACGCTCCGCAGGCGATGCGCGGCATGAAGCGTGCGATCAACGAATTCGCCCGCGGCGAACTCGACCAGCAAGCCGCCGACCAGCGCCACCGCGACAGCATGCGCGGCGACGAGATCAAGGAAGGCATCAAGGCCTTCGCGGAGAAGCGGCCGCCGCGGTTTTGAGGGGGCGGAGCTGCAGCCGCTATTCGTCGGTGTCGTCCCGGCGAAGGCCGGGACCCATTCCGCGAGGTCTAGCGATAGCGGATGGTATAGATCCCGAACGACGCGTCTTCGCCAAACTTCTCCTTGTGGTTATGGGTCCCGGCCTTCGCCGGGACGACACAGAATGTGAGGCTCGTGCGCCTTACCCACCGGCAGCCGCGGCATGCTGCGCGGCCATCTCGGCATCGGCCGCAGTGATCCGCTGGAACGCCGGCCGCGCCGTCATCCGTTCGGCATAGCGGACGAACACATCCTTCTTCGGCACGATACCGAACATCATGGTCCAGCTGAACGCGACGCCCCACAGCACATCCGCGGCCGTCATGCGCTCGCCGAGCAGATACGGTCCCTTCGACAGCTGCGCCTCGAGCGCGCCGAGCATGGTGTCATAGTCGGCATACGGCGATTGCGTAATCGGTGCAGGCTCGCGCTGCATGAACTTGTCGATCAGGGCCGGTTCGAACGAGGCGCCGTAATAGGCGATCCAGCGCAGATATGGGCCGCGCAGGGCATCGTTCAGGGCGGGCGTCAGCCCGGCTTCCGGAAACAAATCGGCGAGATAGATGGTGATCGCGACCTGCTCGGTCACAAGCTGCCCGTGGTAGCCGATCGCCGGCACCTTGCCGAGCGGGTTGATGGCGAGATAGGCCGGCTGGCGCTGCTCGCCGGCCTTCATGTTGAGGACATGAAGATCATAAGGCGCCCCCAGTTCCTCAAGCAGCACCCGCGTGCCGGTGGCCCGGCTTTGCGGTGAATAATACAGCGTGATGCGGTTCGGATCGGTCATGGCGGTCTCCATCTGGCCGGCTGGCGATGGCGTTGTAGCGGATCATACCTGACATCTTGTGTCAGGTATGATTTAAGGAATCATGCGCGCGAGCCGGATGCTGTCGATCCTCACCACCCTTCAGGCCAAGGGGCAGGTCAGCGCGCCCGAGCTCGCCGAGGCCTGCGAAGTCTCGGTGCGGACGATCTACCGCGACATCGACGCGCTCGCGGCGTCCGGCGTCCCTGTCTATGCCGGCCGCGGTGCGGACGGCGGCTATCGCCTGCTCGACGGTTATCGCGTGCGGCTGAACGGTCTGTCGCAGAGCGAGGCGGAAGCGCTGTTCCTGGCTGGATTGCCGGGCCCGGCGGCGGCGTTCGGGCTGGATGCGGCGATGATGGCTGCACAGAACAAGCTGATGGCCGCGCTGCCCGCTAATTTGCGCGAAGACGCCGGACGGATGCAGGAGCGCTTTCACCTCGACGCGCCGGGCTGGTTCGGCGAGGCGGAAGAGCCAAAGCATCTGCGCACCATCGCCGCCGCGACCCTGCGCGGGACACTGATCAAGATCCGCTACCAGAGCTGGCGCGCCGAGAAGCAGCGCCGCGTCGCGCCGCTCGGTCTCGTGCTGAAAGGGGGCAGCTGGTATCTCGCAGGTCTGGTCGACGGCAGCGTGCGAACCTATCGCGTCGCGCGCGTGCTCGACTGCACGGCGCTCGACGATCGCTGTGAGCGACCCGCCGGCTTCGATCTAGTCGCCTATTGGCGGGACGCAACGCTGCGTCTCGAGGCCGAGATGCATCCCAACGTCGCGATCGTCCGGCTGTCGCCCTTCGGCGTGAAACTGCTCGACGCACTGAGCCAGCCTTACGTCAGGGCGCGTACGCAGCTCGACGAGACCGCAGATGCAGACGGCTGGCGCATTGCCAGAGTGCCGACCGGCAAGACGTCGTGGCATGCCGCGGCCGAATTGTTGCGGCTCGGGCCAGAGGCCGAAGTGCTGGAGCCGGCCGATCTGCGCGAGAAGATGGCCGAGCTGACAGAGGCGATGGCTGTGCGCTATCGCGCGGCGCGGAAAACAGGACGGCGGCGCAATGCGCCGCGACCGACGAAACACTCCTGAAACACGATTCTCCCCTCCCCGCATGAACGCATCCGCGTTTCGGCTCGACCGAGATGCAGGGACACAACAACGGCCCTTTGCGCCATACTGGAGAATGAAGATGTTTCGTAAGCTTGCACTTGGTCTGATCGCTGCCGGCTCGCTCGGCGTTGCCGCTCTCGCCCCCACCGCCGCGTCGGCCCACGGCTTCCACCATCACTGGGGTCCCAGCTGGGGCTTTGGCGGCGTCTACGTCAACAGCGGCGTCAACAGTTGTTATCAGGAGCGCGTCGTCCAGACCCGCCACGGCCTGCGCGTCCGCGTCGTGAACGTGTGCGCGTACGGGATCTACTGATATCTCGCATTCACGGCAAAGCCCCGATCGCACCGCGATCGGGGCCTTTGCGCGTCGAATTTTCTTCTCTTAGCAACCCTGTCGCTGCCGGCGAAACCAGGCCCAGGTCTCGCGCGTCGTCCTGATGTAGCCGCGGCCACGATGGACGATCTCGCCGTCGACGATTCCGTTCAGCTTTGGCAGGGCGTGGAACGGGATCGAGGGATAGGCGTGATGCTCGACATGGTAGGGCATGTTCCACGCAACCCATTTGACGATCGCGCCGGTGTAGGTGGTGCGCGTGTTCTGGAATGCGCTGCGGGTACGCTCGCAGCCGGTGTGCTCGGCGTAGAGATAGGGCCGCAGGAAGAACTGCCCAACGATCAGCGGCACGATCCAGACCCAGAGCAGCAGCGCCGACGAGAACCATAGCGACAGCACGAGCAGCAACGCATAGAGCGCGGCGTAGGCGCGCGCCTCGGCGACGATGATGGCGCGCCTGTTCTCGGGAATCCAGGGCACGATGACCTTGCCGGTGACGGCATGGCCGAGCATCAGCCGCAGGCGTCCGGCGACCTGAAGCACGCCGCTATAGGCGAGCGCGAGCTGGGTGTCGGATTTCGGTTTGACGCCAACGACCAGCTCCGGGTCCTTGTCCGGATCCTGGGTGTAGCGGTGATGGTCCCAGTGGAACAGGCAATAATATTCGTAAGGCAATCCGATGATGAAACCCGACAGGTAGCCGACGACGAGGTTGAGAGCGCGGCTCTTGAACGCCGTCTTGTGCGCGGTCTCGTGCACGGCCATGAACAGGAAGGCGACGAGATAGCCCTGCACCGCCATCAGCGGCAACGCCCAAAGGATACCCCAGGTCGAAGAGACCCTCCAGATCAGCGCGCCGACCAATACGACCAGGCCGTAATGGCTGAGGCTTTGCGCGGCGCCCCTGAGGTTGGAGCGCACCGACAATTCGCGCAGCATCGTCGGCGCCAGCGGCTTCAGCCGATGGCCGGATTCTGAAACGGTTGCGTCGCTCATGATCGGATGTCTGCCCTACTTGCCGAGAAGCTCTGCGATCTCGGCCTTGATGAAGGCCAGATCGCGCGGATTGTTGACGGGGTTGCCGGCGCGATGGCCATGCAGCGACGGGATCGGATGCAGCACCGCAGAGCGCGCATTGACCAGCCGGCCGAGTTCGTCCTCGTTGTCGCGAACGTCGAAATAGCGGTCGGTCGCGCCCGGCATCAGCAACATGTGCGCCTTGATCGCACCGAGCGCGCGATCGAAATCGCCGTCGAAGGTCGTGCAGCCGCTGACGTCGCCGTTCTGCCAGATCCCGATCTGAGCCAGGAGATCGTTGGCATCGCGCCGGGCAAACGCCGCGTCCCAGGTGCGGACGAGATAGTCGTCGAGCGAGGTGAAGCCTGCTTCGCGCCAGATCTCGTCGCGATAGAAACCGTGCGACATCGCCCAACCCGCGTAGACGCGCCCCATGGCGCGATAGCCCGCGACGGGCTTCTCGACGAAGCGGCCGTCGCGGAAGGCGGGATCGGCGGTCAGCGCGGCCTTCACACTTTCCAGGAAGACGTAACTATAGGGCGCGCAGCGGGCACTGCCACAGACGACAGCCGCCCGCTCGACCATATCGGGATGCAGTGCCGCCCAGTGATAGGCCTGCATGCCGCCCATCGACCAGCCATAGACCAGGGCAAGCTTCGAGATACCGAACCCCTTGGCAAGCAGCCGATGCTGGACCGCGATGGCATCGTGATAGGTCACGATCGGGAATGGCGCGGCGGTATTCGACGGCGAGGACGACAGGCCGTTACCGAACAGGTTCGGGATCACGATGAAGTAGCGTGTTGGGTCGAGCACGCCGTCGGGGCCGATCAGCCACTCCGTGTCGGTGTGCTGCGCGCTGAACGAGGTCGGATAGAGAATGACATTGTCCTTGTCCGGACTGAGCGTGCCGTAGGTCTTGTAGGCGAGCTTGAGCGAAGGGACGACGGCCCCGGACCGGAGCGTGACGTCCCCGGCCTCGAAGATCTCGTACTCGCGCCCTGCCGTCATGGACCGAATTCCCGCTCGCCGCGGCAAGCGCGCCGCGGAAACAGCGATGCATTGATCATGCCGGTCCCGCAGACGCATCGTCGCGTCACGCTTAATAACTGTACTTATAGTCCATTTATTATGGAGCAGCAAGATAAATCCGGTCGCGCGCCGGCTCAGGCGATGGCGGCCAGATAGCGCGCGACAGAGGCCGCGAATGCGGCCTTGGCGCCTGCGGCGATGTTGCGGCCCCACCAGGCACCGTGGACGCGCTCGAAGGCCAGGGGCTCGACGGCAGCCGCAATCTGTCGCACCGCGGCTGCGTTGAGCGGCATGTAGTTCGGATAAGAGTACATGAAGCTGACGAAACGGCGATCCATCGTCACCTGCGCGATATCGCCGGTGAGCAGCGCACCCCTTCCGTTCGCACCGCGCGCATGGTGCAGCATGGTGGCGCCGGCGAAATGACCGCCGGTGTGCAGCAGCCGCACATCGTCGGAGATGCGATGGCTCTCGCCGGTCCAGTGCACGATCGAGGAATGGGGACGCGTTACCCATTGGCGATCATCGGCGTGCAGATAGACCGGCACCCCGCCGAACGCCTCGCTCCAATCGGCGAGCGCGCCATAGTAATGCGGATGCGAGATCGCGATCGCCTTCAACCCGCCGAGCGACCGAACATGCGCGATCGCGTCCGGCGTCGCCAGCGGTACGCAGTCCCACATCACCCAGCCGTCCGCGAGCGGCACCAGCAGCGCCCGCTGACCGATGGCAAAGCTTGGCTCGAGCGCGATGCCGGTCAGGCCGAGATCGTCGCGCCAGACGACGCGGTGACGCTCCGAGAGCGCCTCGCGCGTGAGAAAAGTCTGCCCCTTCCAGCCGACGTACTGCCGTTCGTCCTCGCAAATCGGGCAGGACGCGGGCGGATTTTCGCCACCCGGAAATTGCGCACCGCAGGTTTCGCAGGTCCAGAGAGGCATGCCGTACTCCCGACAGGGACGATCCAACGTCAATAAGGAATTGCTGGTCGTGACCGCAAGCCCCACCGACCGGGCAAAACCTGGAACCAACCCGAGCAGCGCCCGTTAAACTCTCGTCCGCGCCAGAACGATTGGCTGAAAGGATCATGTCCCACCCGCCGACTCACGGCTGAGACCAATTTTTGGTATCGATGACATCGCGGTCCCCCTCCTCGTCTCGTATCTGGCCCCTGTTCGCTCTCAACTTCTTCATGGCCGACATGCAGTCGGGCATCGGCCCCTTCGTCGGCGTATTTCTCCAGGAGCGCGGCTGGGCGAGCGGATTGATCGGCACCGCGATGACGATCGGCAATGTCGCGGGCATGCTGATCACGACGCCGATCGGCGGCTTCATCGACGCGAGCCGCAACAAGCGGATGTGGGTCGTGATTCCCGGCATCTGCGTGGTGCTCGCGTCCGCGATCATCCTGATCTCGCAGAATTTCTGGGCGGTGACGTTCTCGCAGGTCGCACAATCGCTTGCGAGCGCCGCGATCGTGCCGGCGGTAACCGGCATCACGCTCGGCATCGCCAAACAGAAGGGCTTCAACGCACTCAACGGCCGCAACCAGGCGTTCAACCATGCCGGCAACATGGTCGGCGCCGCGCTGTCGGGCTATCTCGGTTACAAGTTCGGCTATGTCGCCGTGTTCGTGCTCGCGGCAATATTCGGCGCGATCGCGATCGCCTGCGTGATGATGATCCCGGCCAAGGCGATCGACGATCGCGCCGCGCGCGGCAGCAAGGAGGACGATCCCGACAGCGCGCCGGACGCCCTCACGATGCTGCTCAAGCACCGCGCGCTGCTGGTGCTGGCACTGGCGCTCGCGCTATTCCATCTCGGCAATGCCGCCATCGTGCCGCTCTATGGCCTGGCGGCGGTCGCCGAAGGCCAGGCCAACGGCCCGAGCTTCGTCGCGACCACCGTGGTGATCGCACAAGGCGTCATGATCATCACATCGCTGATCGCCATGAAGGCGGCGAGCAAGCGCAACTACTGGCCTATCATCCTCGTCTCCTTCATGTTCCTGCCCATCCGCGGCGTGCTCGCCTTCTTCGTCACGGGATGGTGGGGCGTGGGGGGGGGGGGGGGGGGGGGGGCCGGGGCGCCCGGCGCCGGGGGGGGGGGGGGGGGGGGGGGGGGGGGGGGGGGGGGGGGGGGGGGGGGGGGGGGGGGGGGGGGGGGGGGGGG
>NZ_JBVVPT010000057.1:0-12973 GCF_055811715.1 Bradyrhizobium sp. WSM4872
TTGCGCTTCATGCTCTGGTCCTCGTCTTGGGCCAGAGCGAACTTCAAACTGGATTAAGCCCGTGGGGCAAGGTCAAGTCTCCTGAATCCGCCCGTGCCAGCCCCTTAAGCTCACTGCACAAAGGCTTACGCCGCCTCACCCACTCGACTAACGAAGGACGTCAAAGACGGAGGATCGCCTTTGCGATGATGTTCTTTTGGATTTCGTCCGAGCCGCCATAAATTGAGACCTTACGGGCATTGAAATAGCCAGGAGCAATAGCTGCGGCCCAAGCGGGACCAATCGACGTACTATCATGGCTCTGGATGCGGTCTTCCGACAGGTAGGGCTGCGCATAAGGGCCTACGACGTCCATCAGAAGCTGCGCTGTTTGCTGTTGGATCTCCGAAGCCTCAATTTTTCGGACAGTGCTTGCAGGGTCTAGGGTGGGGGTCTGCGGTTTGGCTGCGTTAGCGACCGCACGAAATTGGGTTATCTCTAGCGCCTTTAGGCGAATCTCCAGAGCCGTCACTTTTTCGCGGAAGGTGGCCTGATCGATAAGCCGCCCATCACCCGTACAGGTCAGCGCAGCAAGTTCCTTGACACGCCGGATGCGCTCCTTGGCTGAGCCAATGCTGGCGATGCCAAACCGCTCGTTGCCAAGGAGAAACTTGGCGTAGCCCCACCCTTTATTCTCTTCGCCAACAAGGTTTTCAGCTGGAACACGCACGTTGTCAAAAAGACTTCGTTCACTTCGTAGCTTCCGTCGATCAGCTGGATCGGGCGCACGGTAATGCCGGGGGACTTCATGTCGATCAGGAGGAAGGAGATGCCCAGCTGCTTTTTGACGTCGGGATTTGTCCTGACCAGGCAGAAAATCCAGTCGGCGAATTGCGCGAGTGTTGTCCATATTTTCTGCCCATTGACGATGTAATTGTCACGATCGCGAATGGCCCGCGTCTGAAGTGAGGCCAAGTCGGAGCCCGCGCCGGGCTCTGAAAAGCCCTGGCACCACCAATGATCGGCATTCGCAATGCGCGGCAGGTAATATTTTTTTTGCGCTTCATTGCCGAAGGTATAAATCACCGGACCTACCAAGGAAGTACCGAAGTCGGGCAGCCCTCGCACGGGATACATTTGGAGCTCTTCACCAAAGATATAAAGCTGGGCCGGGGTCCAGCCCGTTCCGCCATATTCCTTCGGCCAGTTAGGCACAGCCCAACCCTTCTTGTGCAAAATGCGCGTCCAAGCGACCATCTCGTCTCTCGAAAGAGCTCGGCCATTGATTATCTTCCGCGTCTCCTGCGGGACGCTATCTCGCAGAAATTGACGGACTTCGTCGCGGAATGCCCGCTCTTCCTTCGTGAACGCGATATCCATTCGTTTGTCCCCGGGAGAGAATTCTGCTTCCGGCTTCTTTCCGGGCACAGAACCATCGCAACAAAACTCTCAGCTGCCAGCTCCGCAGTTCGTGAGGGAGAAAAAACGTAAACTGGACTGACGCACGAAAGCTGCAAAGGATCGTTGCCGGCGGAGAAATTCTGCAAAAGTAGCGGTCCCATGATCTTGCGCCCACGAAATAGGTACTAACCTCGCGCGATCCCTCCCCTGATTATCCCATGGCCGTCAGAGGTGCTCCTGCTCGGGTAACAAACGAGTTGTTCTGGACTGTCAACCTATCTGCTCTGGCTGCAACTTTCCGCAAGGATGGAGGGCGCGCAAATGCGGTTGGGCACCCGCTGAAAACCCGTTGTTCGTGAGAGCGTAGCGTGTCTCTATTCGAGCAAAGGTGAATCTGTATGCGGCACTGTCGCTACACGGATCAGGTCACCGCCACTGCCAATCGGCATTGTGCCGACCGACATCGAGGAACTTGACCTGCGAGTCTGCACAAACGACAAAGATCGATAGGATGTCGACTAGCGCTGCTGATGGCGATGATTGGGCGGCTGACCCGGGGAATGCATCAAACAAAAAAGCGAAGTTCAAGCGCTCGACTGTACTCAGCCAGGCCTGCCCACGATAAGCAGGTCGTACCGTGATCTACGACTACAAGGGCGATCGCGGCGCGCATCGATCGCACCGATCTTCTTGCAGAGATTGGAGCAGCTGCGCTCGATCCCGATCAATTTGCGGATGAGTAGTCGCTCTACCTGTCTTGAAAGTTCCGACCTTTGGGAGGACAAGGTCTCTCCCTCATTGACAACATGCATTTCGAGCTACCAGCCGGCGGTTAGTCGAGTAAGTGTGTGCACGCGTGCGGCTAGCGGCGCTCGCGGATTGCAGCTTCCTGTGCGACGGTCGCCACCAGAGTGCCGTCACGCTTGAAGATCAAGCCACGTGCGAGACCCCGTCCGCCTTGCGCGCTAGGCGAATCTTTCGCATAAAGCAGCCAGTCGTCGGCCCGGAACGGACGATGGAACCACATCGCATGGTCAAGGCTTGCCCCTAGGATATCACTGCCATTGAGAACCGTGCGGCCATAACGCGCCATCACAGCATCGAGCAGCGACCAGTCCGAGGCATATGCCAGCGCGCACATGTGCAAAGCCGGATCCTCGGGCAGCTTCTCAGCGATCCTCATCCAGAAATGAATCCTGCTATGCTGGGCCTTGTTGCCGACATAATGCCCAATCTCAACCGGACGCAATTCTATCGGAGGAAGGGGCAAGTCTATTTGCCGATCGGGTTCATACCATCGACGGACTCCTTCCGGCAGTTCTGAAAACATTGACTTCTTAGACAAAGCGTCGACGGCGAGCTGCTCCGGCGGCGGCACGTCTGGCATCATGTCCTGGTGGTCGAAGGGGCTCTGCTCGCCGGCATGAAACGACACGTTGATAGAGAAGATCACTCTCCCGTTCTGCGAGGCAACGACGCGGCGGTTCGAATAGCTCTTGCCGTCGCGCAGAACTTCGACTTCATAGGTGATCGGCACTGTCGGGTCGCCGGATTGAATGAAATAAGCATGTAGGGAATGCGCCATCCGGGCGTCCACCGTTCGGGATGCCGCGATCATTGACTGTGCGATCAGCTGCCCGCCGAATATCGGTTGTAAGCTAGGGTTCGGGCTGGCGCCACGGAACACGTTCCGCCCGATCGTTTCAAGGTCGAGTATGGCGAGGCGCCCGGTCGGGCCATTACACATTGATAGGCTTTCGGCTTGTTGTCTCATTGGGAGGGTACGACATAGGCGCGAGCGAAAATCTCGCGATTCAGGTCGGCTCCTGTTGTTCTGCTGTGCGTTTCCGCAGAAGGCCCCAATAGAAGAGCGCCCCAAGATGGTTATAGTGATATTTTGGTTCCAATTCATGCAATGAATGGGCGCTGGCTGCTAAATCCTGCGTCTAAATAGCTCTCGTTACTGAATTTCATCCCTAGAGCGCCCTGAGCACAGGCGGGCCGATTGCTCTTTGGTGCAGACGAGCGCAAATTCCCTGCTGTCAGATCCTTCAATGTCAGAGCTCTCCTGAAGGTGCTTGCATTTGCAGAGTGGGGCTGAGCGGTTGTTTAAAGCATTCACAGGTTGTAAACCGAGCGAAACATTGAGGGCCCGGAAGCCCGAGACGTCACTTCATATCGGATCATCGACAGCTACGCTGTGCGAATGGGAGCGTCTTTTCCGCGCTACAGGAAGCCTGGAGCTAAGGGCAAGATCAGACAGCTCTCCTTGCCGCCTGCGCCAACGTCCAAGCTTCACACTGAAGGCGTGTTGAGGAGCCGCTTCATATCTGCCGGGAAAAAAACCGAAGATGCATGTGCTGCCAAGTCCTGCGCACTGTAGGCTCCTTTTGGATGGAAGCCCTCAGTCATCAGCATCTTAACCTCTGCGATCTCTTCCCCTGATATGGCGAGGACCTTTCCCGAATGCGCCGCACCCAGCTCTGAGGCCATGAATAGCACGCCAGGCGCGACGTTCTCGGGATGCAGAACGGAATCGAGTTCGCTTTTCCGGATACTTGGAATATCTGCCCACATACGAGTGATCGCGTTTGGTGCCACGCCCATTACACGGATGCCGTATTTGCGGCCTTCAATGGAGAGAACTCGTACCAAACCATAGATGCCAGCTTTGGCCGCTCCATAATTTGCCTGGCCGAAATTCCCGAACAGTCCCGACGTCGAGGACGTCATAATTATCACGCCGGGCCGGCGATTGTCCTTGAGCCACTTCCAAACCGGTAGCGTGCAGCAATAGGTTCCTTTCAAATGAACCTTGACGACGAGATCCCAATCCTCCTCTGAGATCTTGGCAAATGTCCGGTCGCGCAAGACGCCTGCATTGCAAACCAATATGTCAACTTGGCCAAAGGCCTCAATTGCCGTCTTTAGTATATTCTCGCCGCCGGCTGGCGTGGATACGTCGTCGGTATTCGCAACTGCGCGGCCGCCGGAAGCAATGATCTGTGACACCACTCTGCTAGCAGCGGCGCTAGTGCCCGAACCATCCGTGTCGGTCCCGAGGTCATTGACGACCACGGCTGCGCCTTCTTTAGCGAACAATCTGGCGTAGGCCTCGCCGAGCCCGCCACCAGCGCCAGTGATGATCGCCACCTTTCCGTCCAACAATCCCATCGCATCCTCCGATCAGTCGTGTTAGCGCCCGGGCGCGACCCAGGCGGGTTGGTCCAATTTGTCGACGTCGCATTGCGCCAAGCCAGACAGCACGCTTATTCTGCGGCTAAAATGGCGCTTTGGAAAATTGCGGGAAGCGCCAGTGTTCCCGCCGCTATTGTCCCTTGAACTGGGGCTCGCGCTTGTCGCGGAAGGCCGCGACACCCTCCTTGTGGTCCTCAGTCAGACAGGTGAGCGTCAGCTGGTCGAGGTCCATGTGGCTTGCGAGATCGTCAAGCGCGCCGGCGAGACGGTTGATCGTTTGCTTGGTCATGGCGACTGGGATCGACGGCTGGGCAGCAACCTTCTCGGCGAGTTCCATGGCAGCGTTGAAGGTCATCCCTGGCTCCGTGAGTTGCTCCACTAAGCCCCATTGATAGGCCTCTTCAGCGGAGATGCGCTGATCAGCAAGGATGACCGCCTGCTTGGTTCGGGCTGGGCCGATCAGCTGCAGCATTCGCGGGATGGTCTGCCAGCTCATGTTCATGCCAAGCGCAATCTCCGGGATACGGATATGGGCGTCGCGCGCCATGATCCGAAAGTCGAGGGCAACGGCGAGCGCGAGACCGCCTCCAATGCAAAATCCTTCGATCGCAGCGATTGTCACTTGATCCATCTCATACCAGGCGCGGGTTAGCGGCGGTCCTATCCTGAACTGACGGCGCAGCGCTGCTACGTCTGTCGAGGTGGGCGACCGAGCTCCACCGGCTTTCATATCTGCGCCAGCGCTGAAGGATTTCCCGCCGGTGAGGATTACGACTGAGGTTTTGGCGTCGTCCTCAAAGCATTGAGCCACTCTCGTCAGCTCGCGAGTTGCATCATCAGAAAGCGCGTTGATGCGATCGCCACGCTCGAACCGCACCACCGCGACGCGGCCTCCTGGTCCGAGGCCTCTCTCAATAGTCACGAAGTTCGCCAACGTCTCGGTTCCTTTGGCTGCTCTGTAGCTCTTTTTGCGCAGCGGGCGCATTTGTTCCCGCCGCAGCTTTCACCTCAAAGAGGGCTGCGCGCCGGTTTAAGGCCGGCTGACAGGCGACTTCGTTCGAGCGACGCGCTCGTCACGCAGTTTTGTGCGACGCACCTTGCCCGCTTCATCACGCAAGGGGTGGTCGACGAACTCGATGCTGCGCGGAAGCTTGTAGGTGACGAGCCGCGCGGCCAAGTGCGTCATTAGCGCGTCCGCTGTCAGGGCGCTTTGAGCCTGGACGATCGCGTGGACAGACGATCCCATGTCCTCGTGAGGCAGGCCCACGACCGCGCTCGAGCTAACTAGCGGGTGTTCGTCGATCGCGGCTTCGACCTCGGCTGGAAAAACGTTAGAGCCGCCGACCAGGATCATGTCAGTGCACCTATCGCCGAGGTAGAGGTAACCCTCGGCATCAAAGTGTCCGATGTCGCCGAGACTTTCCCAACCGCCGGGCAGGACGCGCGCCGTTGCGCCACGATAGGCGTACGTGGGCGGCCGGTCCTTTGCGCGGCGCATGTAGATCTCGCCCACCTCCCCTACCGGCAAAACTTGGCCGTTGGCATCAAAGGCCGCCATCTCGCCCGATTTTACGCGCCCGACAGACCCGCGGCGATTCAGCCATTCGCTTCCAGCGATGGTGGTGTAGGCTAGGTTCTCGCTGCCACCATAGAGCTCCATGATCACCTCAGGACCCATCCAGCGGATGAAGGCCTCCTTGAGCCACGGAGGGCAGGGCGCAGCCAAATGCCAGAGGGTCTTTAGAGACGAGATGTCATAGCGCGCTCGCACCTCCTCCGGCAGTCGCCAGATACGGCTCATCATGGTCGGCACCAGATAGATCCAAGTGACCTTTCGCCGCTCGATTTCGGCCAGCACCGCCTCAGCGTCGAAGCGCTGCGTCAGCACCAAATGCGCCTCCTGGACGAGCACCTCCTTGGAGTACTCGAATGGGCCGCCGTGATAAAGGGGCGCAGGAACCAGCGCAGTCTCTTTTGGCCCTAGGCGCCACAGGTTCGGCCTTTCGGGCTCCGCCCGAGTCTCCCCCCGCCAGCCAGTGAGGATCAGTTTAGGTCGGCCGGTCGAGCCGCCGGATGTCATGGCATTCGAAACGGGGGCCGCACGCGGCGCAACCGGACGAGCGTCGTCGGATAGCGCAAGCAGATCGGCAACCGCGACCCGTCGCTGGGAGGTCTCCATCTCTGCTGGTGCAATCAGAAGCGCAGGCGCGGCCAGATCAATTATGGCGCGCAGTTCGGCGTTCGGGAGTCGAAAGGAGATCGGTTGGGGTGTCGCGCCCAGCTTCCAAATACCCCAGCACGCCTCAATGAATTCGACGCCATTCGGAAGGGCAATTGTAACAAGATCGCCTAGCTTGACGCCCAAACCCTCCAGGGCGCGTGCGATCCGGTTCGCCCGAGACTCTAGCTCACCCCAAGTGAGGCTAGTCGCGCCGCAACTTACCGCCGGTTTGTTCGGCGCCGCCTGGGCCTGGCGGTACAACTTTTCGCCCAAGGGGATCATATCTTCAGCCATTTCTGTGCAGACCTCTTGCGTTCGATGGGCATTTCTCTTCCGGAGAGTTTGCTCGTGACCGGCCAGTTGCTACGCAAGTGCCGGCTGTTCGTATCATGAACATCTTTGTTACGCGTTGCCGATGTGGTGCTCGCATCGAGAATCGTCACTGGACTGAGCTGTCGCTCCGCATAGCCACATAAACCTCGTCGACTGCTCGTATCTGTCAGGCCGACCTGCTGCGGCACGGAAGCCGGCGACTGCTTTGTTGTTCGCCGCGGCGCTCAAGCCCGTCGAACGGCAGCCCTGGGCCAACGCGTCGTGCGGTGCGAGCGTTTTTGCAAACGTTACCTCGATTCTCGAGGACGTTTGGTCGCTAACGCGGCTTGCCCCTTCACCTAAATGGAGAGGTTGGAGAGTACGTACTGAATGCTTTCTGGCGTTCTCCACTTGATGTCTGAGAGCTCGAGAGGCGCCAGACCGATCGGCGGTGACGGAATCCATCAGCGCCCCATGCAACCGACGGTGTGGGAGCACGGTGGTATGTGGAGCGCATCCACGAGAACGGCTCCTCACTCGGCGCCAAGGAACGTTCATCTAGGGTACCGTTAGGCTGATGTGTGAAAACGGAGCGGGAAAAGCTGTTCAACTCAAGATTCGGCGACACGGAGAGGCCCAGGAAACAGAAGCGGATCCGCGCTCGCCTTGTCCACCAGAGTAGCGGGAGAGATCTGAAGCTCGCACTAGCCGCAGCCCTCCTTCGTAAGCCAAGCATCAAAACGTTGTCGAAGCTCGCCGCCCTTCTCTGTCCAAAAGCTTGAGTCGATAAGCAGAGTTCTGCCCAGGTGGCTGGGCGCATTCGGAAGGTGGGGCAGGACCACCTGATCGACAAGCCCCATCGAATCCTTGTTGCTCGGCCCCAAGGCGCTGTAGCTTGCCACGTCTGCCTGCGCTTGAGCCGACCCAGCGAAGCCGATGAACTTGTAGGCGTCGTCCAATCGCGGGCTGCCCTTCGGAATGACCCAAGCGTTGCCGTTTACTATCGCAGTGTCCCACATAACCTCAAAATGCCCGCCGGAGTTCCTGACTGCGTCATAAATACGGGCGTTCCAAGCTTGGCTCATAACGACCTGACCATCAGCAAGCAGTTGAGGCGGTTGGGCGCCGGCGGTCCACCAAACTACATCTTTCTTGATCGTATCGAGCTTCTTGAAAGCACGGTCGACCCCAGCGGGCGTATTGAGCACTTTGTAGACGTCCTTCACGGGTACGCCGTCGGCGATGAGAGCCCATTCGAGATTGACCCCGGGATGCTTGAACAACCCTCTTTTCCCGGGAAATTTGTTCAGATCAAAAAAATCGGCGATAGTCTTCGGGCCGTTCGATAGCCTGTCTCTCTCATAGGCAACGACCGTACCAGCGACGCCGGCCGGCACCCCACAGTAGGTGTAGTCGGCTCCGTCGAGCTTGGTACGGTTGAGGGCCAATTTGTTCCAGTTGATTGTCTCGATGAGACCTTCCGCGCATAATTGCCGGATCCCCGACTCACGGGCGAGGACCACGTCCCAGCTAACGGTCTTCGTCTCGACCATCGCGCGTATTTTGGCCAGGCCGTAATCGTACTCGGTATCAGCGACCCTGATCCCACTTGCCTTGGAGAACGGATCGAATATGAATTTACGCAAGACCTGCTGAAACGCCCCACCTCCAGCAGTGACTGTGAGCTGATCGCCGGCAACAGCTGGTTGCGTCAGCGCTAGCAAACTCAGCGTCAGGCCGATTGCGGTCACATGGCTCGTAATCATCAATGAAGTTCTCATCGCCCCTCCCTCTTGTCCTTTCTCGCAGGCTCCGCACGCGACGTCCCAACGCTCTCGCTATTGCGGCGCCGGGCGGCAAGGCTGCAAAGTTCTACATGATGAATGTTCTTCTTGCCTGAGCGGTTAAGTCGCAACGGTAGGTCCGCGTGAGGCGTCAGCGGTTGACCCCGTTGTTGCCCAGGACGTCTCTGCACTGCGTTACGACCCAGAGTTCTGCCGTCGAAAAGTGTATTGCCCCGCGGCGCCGATTTTCAGTGAAGTTTGCGACGGGGTCGCTGAAATCCTTTGCAAGTCGAGCAAATGCGAAGGTTTCACCAGCGCCGACGGAAGCAACAGTTCAAAAGGCAAAAAGCAGGTGACGGCTAAAGGGGTCGCCTCTTGCGGCGGCCGCCTAACGCGCGGGGATTGCCAAGCTTCCGGCATGCCCTTTCACAAATACGGCCCGCACTCGGCGTTGAATAGTCCTAGTGCGCCTTTCGCGGGATGGTGAGCACGGATTTCAGAGCATCATGAGCGAAGATTTCAGACGATCGTGAGCACCGATTTTCCGGGATCGTGAGCAGCTTCGCAGCCCCGCGCCCGCTTCGGCCGACATCCTCAAGCGGCTTAGGACAGTTCGTCGTTTAACGCGGAAAGCCAATGCCTAACCCGAGATTGCCGATACGCCGGATCAGAGAAGTCCTTCAAGCATGTTAACGGCTACCGGCACGGGCAATTGGCAGCACGGTCGCATCAGCAACGGCGTTGGCATGGTTACAATAAGTCAGGTGTTCCGGATACCGCGCAAGCGCTCGGAGCGCCGCCGCAGCAGTTCGATCGTGCCCAGCATGACGATCGAGAATAGGGTCAATACGGTCGCCGCCGCAGTGATCGTCGGACTGATCTCCTCGCGGATGCCGGAAAACATCACTTTCGGCAAGGTGCGCTGTTCGGCGCCAGCGACGAAAAGAGCGACGACCGTCTCATCGAACGAAGTGAGAAAAGCAAATAGCGAGCCGGAGATCATGCCCGGAAGTATGAGCGGCAGGGTTACCTTTAAGAAAGCGGTGATCGGCGGCGCGCCGAGCCCGGCGGCCGCGCGCGTCAGCGAGGGGTCGAAGCCCGTCAATGTCGCGGTGACGGTAATGACGACAAAGGGCGTGGCCAGCGTAGTGTGCGCCAGTATCAATCCGGTATAACTGTTGAGCAGCCCAACGTCAGCGTAGAAGAAGTACACGCCGACTGCTGTAATCACGACCGGCACGACCATGGGCGAGATCAGTACGGTCATGACCGCCGTTCGCCATGGGAAGTTCGGGCGGGTTAGCCCGAGGGCGGCTAGCGTGCCTAGCACCGTCGACAGCAGCGTGACAGATAAGGCGACGAAGATAGAGTTGTGCAGCGCGCCCTGCCACCTTGCTGTGAGGAAGAATTCCTCATACCACCGCAGCGACAGCCCCGGCATCGGATAGGTGAAGAACGGTACAGAATTGAAGGACAGCGGGATGATCACAATGATCGGGGCAATGAGAAATAGTAGCACGGCCCCACAGATCACGCGGTGCAGATAGTACCAGCCCCTCTCCACTGGAGAAGCATAAGCGGAAACGGTCATGGTTCTCACCCCATCTTGATTTGCTCAAGGCCGACCAGCTTGTTGAAGACATAGTAGAGGAGCAACGTCGCCGTAAGCAGAATGGCGCCGAGGGCCGACGCCATACCCCAGTTGAGTTCCTCGTTTGTGTAATGGGCGACATAATAGCTCACCATCTGGTCAGCTGGCCCTCCGACGAGCGCGGGGGTTATGTAGTACCCGAGGCAGAGAATGAACGTCAGCAGACAGCCGGCGGCGATACCGGGCATTGTCAGCGGGAAGTAAACTTTCCAAAAGGCGTAGAAGGGTCCTGCGCCTAGGGAGCGAGCTGCGCGAACATAGTTGGGCGAGATCGTCTTCATCACACTGTAAATCGGTAGCAACGTGAAGGGCAGCTGGATGTGGGTCATGGCTATGATCGTTCCGAGCCGGTTGAAGATGAGCTCGGCTGGCTGGGATATAAGATGCAGCGTCATCAACGTGTCGTTAACGAGACCGTGCTGCTGCAGGAGCACGACCCAGGCGGTGGTGCGCACCAACAAAGAGGTCCAGAATGGAAGCACGACCATGATCATTAATAGATTGCTAGACCTGGGCGGCAACGTTGCCAAAAGGTAGGCCACCGGAAAGCCGAGCAAAATGGTCGCGACAGTCACGCCGATGCTGATCCCAAGCGTTCGCAGAAAAACATCGCGAAAAATCGCGTTCTCGTGTGGCGACGCGACAATCAGACTGTCGGAGCTGTACTGCAAGTCCACGGAGCGCAAGAGATAGTAGGCCGTGTATTCCGAGGTCCCGCGTTTCAGAAGGCTCCATACTTCGTGGCGTCCCCAAAGCGGATTGATATCGATGAGCGCCGTCTTGTAGGGGCCGGCAGCAAGCTCGCGGACCTTGCGCGCCGTCGAGATGACCTGACTTCCAATGCCGGGCAGCTCGTAGTTCATTCGCTTGCCGAGTGCTGCGGCGGTCTTCTGGGCCCATGCCTCCTTCATATCGCCGGCAAGCGCGGCATAGACGGTCTCATCAGGCAAGCCCTTGCCGTTCCATCCCCTGAGCTCCGCCATTGTTCGCGGCATCAACCTAAGGAACGTATCGTCGTGGACAGCGTTGAAGATCATCCGGCCGATTGGCAGAACGAACGCGATCAGCATAAAGAGTAAGAGCGGTAAGACCAGAGTGAAGGCCTTTAGCTTGCGCCGACGCTCGACATGCTGCAGCTGAATCCTCAGCGGTACGCGCTCGGAGCTGCCCATGATCTGTGCGACCGTCATAGCCATCGATTCCTATTGGTTATCTGGTCTGGGACGAGGATCGAAGTCCCCGCGCTTGATTGGTCCTGCTACTTCGCGACCCAGGCGTTAAAGCGTTGGCGCAATTCGTCGCCCTTGTCTCCCCAGAAGACAGCATCGATGAGCAATGCGCTGGTCGTATGATGCGGCGCCGTCGGCAGGTTCGGCAGGTTCGTTGGATCGACAAAGGGGATGGCGTCGCTATTGGCGGGCCCATAGGGGATGTAGCGGCTAAAGCCGGCCTGCACTTGCGGTGAACCGACAAAGGCAATGAACTTGTAGGCTTCATCTAGCCGCGGGCCTCCCTTGGGAATTGTATAGACACTCTGGCCAATCTCCTGCGCGTCCCACATGATCTCGAAGTGCTTCCCAGAATTTTTGACAGCATCATAGATCCGGCCATTCCAACCTGAGGTCATGACCACTTGACCATCGGCCAGGAGCTGCGGCGGTTGGGCGCCCGTCTGCCACCAGACGACGTCCTTCTTGATGGTATCAAGCTTTTTGAACGCCCGATCTACGCCCTCAGGGGTGTTGAGCACTTTATAAACATCCTTGATGGGCAGCCCGTCGGCAATCAGCGCCCATTCTAGATTCCCGAACGGGCTCCTCAACAATCCCCTCTTGCCCGGGAACTTCTGCAGATCAAACAGGTCAGCGATGGTCTTCGGGCCGTCCGGCAGCTTGTCCTTGTCGTAGGTTACCACCGTGGCGTAGTTATCTACCGGCACGGCACAGTCATATTTGTCCGCGCCAGTGAATTTAGATTGATCCAAGCCCAGTCTTTTCCAGTCGATTCTCTCAAGAATGCCCTCAGCGCACATTTGGACGGCGCCCACACCATCGGCAACGACGACGTCCCAGCTTACACTCTTGGATTCGACCATCGCGCGGATCTTTGAGGTCTCGCCCGAGTATTCTTCTTCAGTAATCTTTACGCCAGTCTGTCTGACGTACGGCTCGAAATAGGCTCTGCGCTCAGCTGCTTGCCGCGCTCCTCCATAGGAGGTGACGGTTAGCTGATCGCCAGCGAACGCGAGCTTGGCCGTCCCAAGTGCGGCCACTGCCAGCGCGGTCACCGCCAAGGCGCCGGCGACGATGTAGGACTTCTTCATCTTCTATTCTCCGCTGTTAACCAACTCTACGGCGCGTTGAGCGCCCGGCAATCCTCGGTTTTCCACCCGATGGTGATCTCCGCACCAAGCTCGACTTGTGCCGA
>NZ_JBVVPT010000058.1:0-8467 GCF_055811715.1 Bradyrhizobium sp. WSM4872
GATTCCGGGTGAGGGGGGCTCTCCGCGGGGGAGGTGAAAGTTGGATTCGCGGAGAGTCCCCCTCACCCGGAATCCGCGCTTCGCGCGCATTCCGACCTCTCCCCGCAAGCGGGGCGAGGTGAACTGAGCGTGCGGACCGGCCACTTCAATCAACTATCGCTTCGCGTGAGAGTCGCAGGAGATCACGCCTTGCTCAAACCCGCCGCCTTCATCGCTTCGCCCATCTGGGCGTCCCCCTTGTCCATGAAGCTTGCGAACTGGCCGGCATCGCCCCACACGGTGCCGAAGCCGCGATTACCCATGAAGTCCTTGAACTCGGCGGAGTCGTAGACCTTCTTCAGCGCCGCGGTGAGCTTCGTTGCGATCTCCGGCGGCAGGTTCTTCGGCGCACCGATGCCGCGCCAGGCGCCGGTCGCGTAGTCGATGCCCATCGCCTCCTTCAGCGTCGGCACGTCCTTGAAGATTGGATTGCGCGCAGGCGCCATGATGGCAAGGCTCCTGGCCTTGCCGGCCTCGATGATGGCGCGGGCTTCCGGCACCGAACAGGTGGTGAGGTCGAGGCCGCCGGCGGCGAGGTCCTGCATCGCGGGTGCGGCGCCGTTCGACGGCACCCAGGCGACCTGGTTGGCGGGCAGGCCCATCGCCTGCATCCAGCCGACCAGCGCGAGGTGCCAGATGCCGCCCTGGCCGGTGCCAGAGGCCTTGAACTTGCCGGGAGGGGCGGCCTTGATGGCTTCCGCGAGTTCCTTCACCGTCTTGTAGGGCGAGGAGGAGGAGACCTGGACGCCCGGGGGATCTTCGTTCATCAGTGCCAGCGGGGTGTAGCTCTTCGGCGCCAGCTCGGTCAGCCCTTGCCAATGCATCATCGAGATTTCGACGGTGAGCATGCCGATGGTGTAGCCATCGGGCTGCGCGGTCGCGATCGCGGTATGGCCGACGACGCCGGAGCCGCCGGTGCGATTGACCACGTTGAAGGGCCGGCCGAGATCCTTCTCCAGAAGTGCTGCGACAATGCGCGCAGTCGCGTCGGTGCCGCCGCCCGCGCCCCAGGGCACGATCACGGTGACGGGCCGCGCCGGATAGGCTTGCGCAAGTGCGGGTGTGAGGCCGAATGCGGCCGACGCTGCAACCGCAGCGGAAGAGGCCGCAAAGCTGCGGCGCGTAATCTTGGACATGAATGCCTCCCAGCGGCGCCCATGATTTCGGGCGCTCTTGTCAATGGCGACATTCTAGTCGGCTTTGCAGCGCGGCTGCAAGGCAGCGCAACCAGCGCTCTGCGAGCAACCTGTCGCCGCTCAACACGATCACTGCGGTTCGTCCGCGTCGCTCTTCGGCCGCGCGCCACCGAAAATGCGGGTGCCTTCCGCGGTGAGATACGGCTTCAGCGTTTCCCACGGCACGAATGCGACATATTCGCCCTCGGCGTAGGGGCCGACTGCGTAGGGCGGGTAGTGGAAGGTGAGCCCGGAACTCTTGCCCGCGTCGGTTGACGGCGCGAGCGTCACCGCGCCGATCTTGAGCAGGTTCGGCTCCACGCTCTTGAACCATTCGTCGGTGGCGGTCTCGCTCGTATCGCGCTTCTTCTTCTCGATCTTCAACGATGCGATCACCGCCTTCACCATTGCCTTCATGGCCGGGCCGTTGTCGGCGGTCTCGGTGAAGAACGGGCGGATGGAGATGCGCTTGTTCTCCGCCTTGTCCCACAGGACCGTGTTCACGTCGGAGTTGGGATGGGCGCCGTGGGTGTCCATGTAGTCCTTGCGGAGAATGCTGACATAGCGGTCGGCGACGACGGAGCGGATCGCATATTTGCGCTCAAAGTCCCAGCCGCCATCCCTGAAGAATTGCGGATCCTCTTTGCGCGAGGCGGCGGCTTCAGCCGCGTTCTTGTCGAGCCATTTCCTGCCTTCAGTCAGGCAGTCGGCCGCCAGCGCCGCATCGACCTTGACCTTGTCGTCGAGGAAGACGCGGGCTTCGATGCTCTTGGTCTTGATGACCGCGTCGGGCTTGCGATCGGAGGCATGCGCGGTAGCCAACGACGCGCTGCAGGCTGCGACCACAGCTAGCGCGCGCATGAACGCTGGCGCGGAAAATATCACGCACTGTCCTTTCGAAGGTCGATGGCGACCTACTCCGCCGCCTCGCTATGCCCGAGCCGGGCGTTCAGCTTGCGGATCAGCTCCTCGGCCGCGTCCGCGATCACCGTGCCCGGCGGGAAGATGGCTTCGGCGCCGGCCGCGTAGAGCGCGTCGTAATCCTGTGGCGGCACCACGCCGCCGACGATGATCATGATGTCGTCGCGGCCCTGCTTCTTCAGCGCGGCCTTCAGCTCCGGCACGGCGGTGAGATGGGCGGCGGCGAGCGAGGAGACGCCGAGGATGTGGACGTCGTTCTCGACCGCTTGGCGCGCGGCTTCGTCGGCGGTCGCGAAAAGCGGCCCGATGTCGACGTCGAAGCCGATATCGGCGAAGGCGGACGCGATCACCTTCTGGCCGCGGTCGTGACCGTCCTGGCCGATTTTTGCGACCAGGATGCGCGGACGGCGGCCTTCCGCCTCCTCGAAGGCGTCGATCAGCGCCTGAACCTTCTCGACCCGGTTACCCATGCTGGACGCCTCCCGCTTGTAGACGCCGGTGATGGACTTGATCTCGGCACGGTGCCGGCCGAACACCTTCTCCATCGCGTCCGAGATCTCGCCGACGGTTGCCTTCGCGCGCGCAGCGTCGATGGCGAGCGCCAGCAGATTGCCGTTGCCTTCGCCGGCCGAGCGCGTCAGCGCCGCGAGCGCGGCCTCGACGTCCTTCTGGTTGCGTTCGGATTTCAGCCGCGTCAGCTTGTCGATCTGAAGCCGGCGGACATTGGTATTGTCGACCTTGAGGATGTCGATCGGAGCTTCGTCGGTCGACTTGTATTTGTTGACGCCGATCACCGCCTGCTTGCCGGCATCGATGCGCGCCTGGGTCTTGGCCGAGGCTTCCTCGATGCGCAGCTTTGGTACGCCAGCCTCGATCGCCTTGGCCATGCCGCCGAGCTCCTCGACCTCCTGGATGTGGCTCCAGGCTTTGGCGGCGAGGTCGCGCGTGAGACGCTCGACATAATACGAGCCGCCCCAGGGGTCGATGATGCGGGTGGTGCCGCTCTCCTGCTGCAGGAAGAGCTGCGTGTTGCGGGCAATGCGCGCGGAGAAATCGGTCGGCAGCGCCAGCGCCTCGTCGAGCGCGTTGGTGTGCAGCGACTGGGTGTGACCCTGCGTCGCCGCCATCGCTTCCACAGTCGTGCGCATCACGTTGTTGAAGACGTCCTGCGCGGTCAGCGACCAGCCGGAGGTCTGGCAATGGGTGCGCAGTGACAGCGAGCGCGGATCCTTCGGATTGAAAGGCTTCAGCAGCTTCGCCCAAAGCAGCCGCGCGGCGCGCATCTTGGCGACTTCCATGAAGAAGTTCATCCCGGTCGCCCAGAAGAACGACAGCCGCGGCGCGAAGCGGTCGACGTCGAGGCCCGCCGCAAGGCCGGCGCGAAGATATTCGACGCCGTCGGCCAGCGTATAGGCGAGCTCGAGGTCCTGCGTCGCCCCAGCCTCCTGCATGTGATAGCCGGAGATCGAGATCGAATTGTATTTCGGCATCTTCTGCGAGGTGTAGGCGAAGATGTCCGAGATGATCCGCATCGAAGGCGCGGGCGGATAGATGTAGGTGTTGCGCACCATGAACTCTTTCAGAATGTCGTTCTGAATGGTCCCTGAGAGCTTCTCCGGCGGCACGCCCTGTTCCTCGGCAGCCGCAACGTAGAGCGCGAGGATCGGCAGCACCGCGCCGTTCATGGTCATGGACACGCTCATCTGGTCGAGCGGAATGCCCGCAAACAGCGTGCGCATGTCGTAGATGGAATCGATGGCAACGCCGGCCATGCCGACATCGCCGCCGACGCGCGGATGATCGCTGTCATAACCGCGATGGGTGGCGAGGTCGAATGCGACCGAAAGGCCCTTCTGTCCGGCCGCGAGATTGCGGCGATAGAATGCGTTGGAGTCCTCCGCCGTGGAGAAGCCGGCATATTGCCGCACAGTCCAGGGCTGGTTGACATACATGGTCGGGTAGGGGCCGCGCAGATAAGGCGCGATGCCCGGATAGGTCTCGAGGAAGTCGAGCCCGGCCAGGTCGGCCTCGCTATAAGCGGGCTTCACCAGAATACCCTCGGGCGTCAGCCACGGCTCGGCGCTGCCTGATGGCGCGGCGCTCGTGGTGCGCTCGAAGGCGATGTCTGCGAAATCAGGAATGCGGCTCATGGTTTCAACCATATCATAGGCGCCTCAATCATGGTCCGGATGCTGATGGCTGACGATGGTCGCCATCTTTTCCGGCCCGTAATTCTGCTGTGTGGTCTGGCTTGGAAGATTGGCGATCCCGACCACCCAGCCGAGGCGGGACTCGGTGCCGAACTGCCGTGTCGGCACCACGTGGTCAGGACGGTCGAACGCGCCGGTCATGATCTCGATGCGGTCGCCGTCGATGCGGCCGAAGCTCAACGGCGTGCCGCAGGCGGCGCAATAGCCGCGCTCGGCGATGGAGGAGGAGCGGAAGAACGACGGCTGCCCCTTGGTCCAGGCAAAGTCCGTCGTGTTGATGTCGGCAAAAGAGGCGAACGGCGCCCCGCTGGCCTTTTGGCACATCCGGCAGTGGCAGATCGAAATCCTGTTCGGCGCCGTCATGACTCCGAAGCGCACTGCCCCGCATTGGCAGCCGCCGGTGAGAACGGGTTTGCCTGCTTCCGTCATGGCTGCTCCATCCGTCGATAAATGTCTTGCAGCGTCGCAAGCGCATCGCCACCGGCAAAGACGAAGCCGGTGACGCCGGCTGTACGCAGCGCCGCCTCTGCATCGGTCGGGCGGCCTGCCAGATAGATAAGTCGCGCCCCGGCGGTTTGCAGGGCCTGCGCCGCAGCTTCGGCGTGTTCCGCATACACCTTGTCGCTGGAACAAAGGCAGGCGAGCCCGGCGCCGGAGGCCTTGAAGGCGGCAGCCAACTGGGCCGGATCGGCGAAGCCCTCGCTATCGACGGCCTGGATGCCGCCGGTCTCGAACAAGCTTTTGGCAAAGGTCGCGCGCGCCGTGAAATCGGCGGGCGTGCCGAGATTGGCCAAGAACACTTTCGGCCGCGCGCCGTGGGCCTTCAAGGCCGCATCGGATTTGTCCCGCAGCGCCTCGAACGGTTCCGCCAGCCGGATCGGCGGCAGTGCGTCGAACTTGTATTTTTGCTCGCCATAAGGCGCCAGCGCGATCGGGGTCGCCTTCAGCACCGTCGTCTCGTTCTCGTGCAGGTTCGGAAATTCGCTGGCGCCGGTCAGCACGTCGCGGCGTTTTGCGATGTTGGCGTGGCGGGCTTTTCGCGCGGCCGCGACCTTGCTCTGGAACAGGCCCTGCTGAAGCGCAGCGAAGGCGCCGCCGGCTTTCTCGCTCTCCTGGAATAGCGCCCAGGCCGCGTCGCAGAGCTGGCCGGTCAGCGTCTCGATGCCGCCTGCGCCTGCCGCGGGATCGCTGACCTTGGCGAGATTGCTCTCTTCCAGCAGCACGAGCTGCGTATTGCGCGCCACGCGCCGCGCGAACGGATCGGGCAGGCCGAGCGCCAGCGTATGCGGCAGCACGGTGATCGCGTTGGCGCCGGCAAGTCCGGCCGCAAACGTCGCCATGGTCGCGCGCAGCATGTTCACATAGGGATCGCGCTGCGTCAGCATGCGCCAGGCGGTATCGGCGGCGATGAACAGTGGTCTTGGCGTGAGCCCGCACGCCGTCTCGATACGCGCCCACAGCAGCCGCAAGGCGCGGAATTTTGCCATGGTGAGGAACTGATCTGCATCCGCGGCAAGCCGCGCATAGACCATGCCCTGCGCCTGCTCCAGCGGAACGCCCGCGCCCTCGATCGCGCGCAAATAGGCGACGCCGCAGGCGAGCGCGAAGGCGAGCTCCTGCACCTCCGAGCCACCGGCATCGTGGATCACGCGTCCGTCGGCCGAGGCAAAGGGACCCTTGAAGCCGAGCGCGGCGAGGCCCTTGATGCCGCCAGTGATGGCCGGAACGATCTCGTCCCAGGTATAGGGGCTATGGCCCCACACCGCGGCGGCCGCGAGCGGGTCGAGCCCGAAGCGGATGTCGCAGGCCGCGGGATCGATGCCGTTGCTCTTCACATATTCCGCGACGTGGATCGCCGCCATCCGCGATTGGGGACCGATCTCGAGCTCCAGCCCGATGCCGGCATCGAGATGGATATCCTTCAAAATCTTTGCGACTGCGTCTGCGGTCGGTTCCAGCCCCAAACCGTGAGCGGCATTGCCGCCGGCGAACACCAGCGCCAGACCCGTCGCGCCATTTTCGAGATCGGTCAGTGCCTGCGCGTTCGCCGCACTTGCATCGGGTTGGTCGATCCGCTGCATGATCTGCCAGGGCGCCGCCGCCGGCCGCCCCACCACGGGCGCAACGCCTTTGGCGCGCGGATAGAGCGGATCAATCCTGATGCCGTCATAGGTCTTGCCGACCAGCTTCTCGAACGGCGCGCCCTTCAGCACGCCATCGACCAGCTTGCGCCAGTCGTCGACGGTCGCCTTGGGAAAATCCGCCGCCAGCGGCAGGTCGTCAGTCGCGGAGGTCATGCGGCGAGGGGCTCCCGAAAATCTTGTTGTTCGCAGGCGAAATTGCCACGGCCGGCCGTCCCTGCAAACGGTTGTTTTTGGTTAACCGGTATCCGGAAGCCGCTCAATGCCTTGTGTCGAGACGCTGGCGAGACCGTCACGGACGCGAACGCCTGCGATCACGCGCTCGGGCGCGATCTCGGCCAGCGGCACCAGCACAAAGGCGCGCTCGAACAGGCGCGGATGCGGCAGGGTCAGGTCGGGTTTCTGCATCGACACGTCGTCATAGGCGATCATGTCGAGATCGAGCGTGCGCGGGCCCCAGCGCCGCTCTTTATCGCGCGTGCGACCGAATTTCTGCTCGACCTTCTGCATCACGAAGAGCAGCGCATGCGGATCGAGGCTGGTCTCGATCTCGATGCAGGCGTTGATGAAGGGAGCCTGGTCCTCGTCGCCCCAGGGCGGCGTCGCATAGTCCGACGAGCGCGCGATCAACGCAGCCTGCGCCATGCCGCAGATATGGGCGATCGCCTTCTGGAAGGTCGCGCGGACATCGCCGACATTGCCGCCGACCGCAATCAGGACGCTCGCCATGTCAGGGGTGCCGCGAGCGCGTCAGCATGATTCCGACGTCGTCGAAGATCGCGGCGATCGGCGCATGCGGCTTGTGCACGGTGATCTTGACCGCACGGATGCGCGGAAAGTGCGACAGGATTGCGTCGGCGACCGCGCCGGCCGCGCGCTCCAGCAGCTTGTAATTGGTGTTCTTGAAGGCCGCGGTGGTGGTCGCCACGACGTCGGCGTAGGACACGGTGTCGGAGAGGCGGTCGGACCGCGAAGGCTCCGACAGGTCGGTATAAAGCTCGAGGTCGATGACAAAACGTTGGCCGACCTCGGTCTCGTGCTCCATCACGCCGTGGCGGGCATGGATCGACAGGCCGCTCACGAAGATCGTATCGGTCATGGCTTGCTCTCGATTGCGTGCGCCACTCGCAGGGCCTGCAAGGTCTCGGCGACGTCGTGGGTCCGGATGATTTTCGCGCCGCGCTGTGCGGCGATCAGATGCGCGGCGATCGACCCGGCGAGCCGCTCTGTCGGCTCCGACGGCGACACCGAGGCGATGAAGCGTTTTCGCGAGGCACCAACCAGGATCGGCAGGCCGAACACCTCCAGCTCGCCCAGGCGCGCCAGCGCGATCATGCTCTGTTCGGCCGTCTTGCCGAAGCCGATGCCGGGATCGAGCACGATCTTGTCGCGGGCGATGCCGGCTTTCGCTGCGATGTCCAGCGAGCGCAGGAAAAACGCTTTCATGTCCACGATGATATCGATCGCGGGATCGACGCTGTCGCGGTTGTGCATGACGATGACGGGGACGCCTCTCGCGGCGACCAGCGGCGCCATGTCGGCGTCCCGTTGCAGGCCCCAGACGTCGTTGGCGATGGCAACGCCCTGGTCGAGCGCGAAGGCCACCACCTCCGCCTTCATGCTGTCGATCGAGACCGGGACGCCGAGCGCCACGATGCCCGGTAGCACCGGCCGCAGCCGCGCCAGCTCATCTTCCGCCGTGACCGGCCGGGCGCCCTTGTAGGGCCGGGTGGACTCGGCACCGATGTCGATGATGTCGACCCCGGCCTCGATCATCGCCCGTGCCCGCGCGAGCGCCTGCTCGGGCGCGATGAAGTCGCCGCCGTCGGAGAATGAATCCGGGGTGACGTTGAGCACGCCCATCACCGCCGGGATCGGCCGCTCCAGCAGCGTCCGCAGCACGTCAAGCCCGACTGAACCGGCCGCCGGGACGGATGGGGAGGGCGAGGCATTCATGCGGCCCGCTTTAGCGGTCGGGGAG
>NZ_JBVVPT010000059.1:0-8206 GCF_055811715.1 Bradyrhizobium sp. WSM4872
ATTCGCAGGCACCAGCGTGCCCGCTGTCAGGCAGAAACTCCACTCACCGACCTGTTCAAATTTGCGGAGCCGGCTCTGTTCCGGCAATTGCATGTGTCACGCCTAGTGACTTCCACGAGATAAGCACCCACGCCAAAGTGAGGGCCGGTGCTGCGGCGATGATGGCCGGGACGAGTCGAGCGAAAAAGGTGTACTTATCGAACTTGGGCAAGGGTTAGTCGTCCTCAACGTCAGATGAAAAGGCGATTGTGCTGGCATCGACCGTGCCAGCTCTACGGTCGTAGTCACTACGGAAGTTGATCCACGAATCATGTGTTGAGTGCACGATGTATCCGCGACGGGTGAACGCATTCGCTACCTTCTTGCGCGGGTAGATATCTTCGTTTTTGCCTACAGATGCGATTGCGTTGCCGCGACCTTGAGCTGGGAACGCGCCGAGCCACCGGTTGAGGACTGCCGGGGTGACGTTGCGTCGGCTGCCATGATGAGGAATCTGAACGAGAGTTGGCTGAAGACTGGGAAAATTGTTCTCACCGTAGTCGGCTGCTTCGTTAAGCCCGTCTGGACCAACATCGGCGGTCAGCAGGATGCTCTTAGTACCGAATGTCCCCATCTGAACTACCGAAGTCTCGTTCGAAGCGGAGGTGCTTGGAGGGTTGTTGTCCAGCGTTTCGAGGTCGAGACGCTCCTTTATTGTTTCGACCACGTTGCGCAAAGCGCTTCCGAAGACCGATCCGAGTCCGGCCGTGTCACTCCGGTAAGCTGTGGGGGTCTTGTCGAGATCAGGAATGAGACGAACGTAGCGTTCACGACTACGAGCCAAGACTTTGAAAGCACCTATCTGAGCACCTTGCAGAGGTGCACGGATTTGGATGCCTCGCTCGGCCGCAATTGTTTCCATCTCCACCAGATAGGGATGCATTTCCCGCATTCGCTTGACGAGGCCCTCACGAGTGTAGGCGCCGTGAAACTTATCGAGCACTTCGTCCACGTAGTCCCAGGGGCGGTTCATCCAGAGCGTGTGGATGGTAAAGCCCTCATGTTGGAGCACCTTTATCAGGCCGCACGCGTGATCATTGTCTGCGTGGGACAAGACGACATTGGCGATGTTGGCGGGCTTCGCGTAGTACCGCTCGACGTGGGAAATGATCTGCTCGCCAGTGTCGGTAAAGCCGCCATCCACAATGTTGATGTAAAATGCGCTGTCTTTGGTATCGCCCCATCGGACGACAATAGCGTCGCCATTGCTGTCACCAGCCCGGAGGAAATCGATTTCGTACGGCAATGCACGCTCCTATGCACGGCCGTCGTCTCGGACGGTCGTGAGCTGAGGCGATCTGGGCAAAAATCGGAAAGTTGTGTAGGCCCCTAGGTGCAGCTATGTGGTGCGTCTGCCTTTTGAAGCAATAGTAAGAAAGGAGGAATCGCGCAGTTTTCCACTGACACTTGATTTATATATACGTCAGCAGACCTGACGCATGCTGCACTAAGCCGCTTCTTTGGTGGCTGCATCGCTGCGTCGTGTGCGCGAAATATAGTCCGCAATGGCATCCACTGCTTGCCGCTTCTCAGCCTGCATGCCGTAACGGTCATAGGTCTTTCCGCTGCCGACAATGGCATGATGCGTGAGCGCCTCCGTCGTGTCGCGCGGGATTCCCATCGTCCGCGCCCAGGTCGTGGCTGACCGGCGCGCGTCATGCGGAGACCATTCGGCCATTTTCAACTTCAGCCGGAGACGGCGCACAGCTTGCGACAGGGCATGTCGGTCAATCGGCTTGTCGCCCTTGCCCCGAGTGGACGGGAAGACGTACGGGCTATCGTGTAACCAGCAGGCTCCATAGTTCGAATGCGCCCTTCTTCTCCACGCCACAACGGCGCACGCCATGCGGCGTAGACCCTCGCGGGAAGGGATTCGGAGCTCCTCACCGGGGGCACTCGAGAAAGGGCCCGCCGTGATGAAGTATGCCGGCGTCGCTATCACTGCTCCGTTCCCGGGTGCCCTCTTAAGTAATAGGAGCGAGCCCCACGCCGGTCGGCAGCGCGGCCGGACCCAGGCTGATCGAGCAGAAAGACGGCTCATCACAAGGGTCAAACGCTGCCAATCGCCGTGGTTGCAATGGTAAAAGTTCCTTCGCCGACTTACTGGGGGCAGGATGGTTAAGGCATTTCGGAATTTGATCATGGCACTTACTTTTGTGGGAGTTGCCGGCTGCAACATGTTTTGGAATTTCATGAACGACTATATGGCCTATGGCCTTGCGCTGGCGGCTTCAGTTGCAGCCGGCTTTTGCGTTGAGCGCATCTTCATCGAGCGGTCCCGTCGGGAGATGATCCGCCTCCATGGCGCGGACTGGCATTCGGCGGAGAACCGACAGCTCGACTCATGAGCATCACCTGTCGCGGCTCATCGTTTTCATCATCCGATTGCTCGCATTCGACCCGAGGGGCCTAGCCCGATGATCAAACCAGTCCATCCATTCCGGTTCGCACGCATCGAGCGCCTGCGAGAACTGCTTGAACCAGACTCCGACACGGCAGTTGATCTGAATGCGGGTGTGAGCACCACGGAGCTGGTGAGACCCGATCCGCCAATGCTCGATGCAGGCTTGATAATCGGTCGTGATCCAGGAAGGGGCGAACTGGGCCCTTCGTTGCGAGCCATGCGAGCACTACGGCACGGCAACCGGTCAATACGCCCGAGTAGCACCACGATCTGGAAGAGCGATGACCATAAGCCGGCCCCGAGGTAGGGGATGCCGAAAGCGAACTCCCGGCTCCGTTGGTCCTTATCGCTTACAATATTGCCACAGGGCTCTCGTCGTAGTCGTCACCAGCGCCAGCCGTCCGAACTAAGTCGGGCGCGAGGCTTACGGCATCAGCTGGCGGAGAAGCAGTGCATGAGCTGGCAACCTGATGATTGAAGGCGGCCCTATGTGGTGTCCCTCACCGGACGGCAGGTCGTCACTGGAAACCAGCACTATCTGCTCTGGCGACGTGGTCTCGAGAACCACTTCGAGCGACATTGCCGAGCCGACGCGGCGGCAACTCATGGCGTTAGTGGACAACCCAGCCAATGAGCGGCAAGAGCGGAGCCTCAAAGGACTCGGCGGGACCACTATACCTTCCTCCGTGGTACCTCGGCGAAGGTTGCCTCGAGCACAACGTGCTCGCGCCTATCGAGCGCCAACGAAACCCGTGCCCAAAGGTCGCGCGACGACGCGTCTCGTGGTGAAAGATCGACGAGCTTTCTTGTTTGTCGTCGGGCCGGGAGCGGCGGGCGAAGGTAGAGGGATGATCTTTTCTGCAGCGTGCCCGGGTTGTGCCCCAGACTTTTCGGGGCACAATGTAGGGGAAGCAAGTCGCTAAGTCACTAAAAATGCTGGACAAATGGTGGGCGCACAAGGGATCGAACCTTGGACCTCTCCCGTGTGAAGGGAACGCTCTCCCGCTGAGCTATGCACCCGAAACCATCATGCAGGCGACCCGAGTTTCGGCCGCCGGCGCTTTGGAGCCCGCGATTTAGAAGTGCGGGCCGAAGGTGTCAAGTTTCGAGGCGCTGCCGGGCCCGAAAACCTTCCCCCGAACCCGCAATTCGGCGGTGAGACGGTCTTGGGACCGCTTACGCGCCCTGCTGGCGGGCGCGGGAGGCGTGGGCCTGGAGCGCGCGGATGCGTTCGGCCAGTGTTCCGCCGCCTTCAGGCAGGGTGCCTGCGGCCGTGCCGTTGGTTGGGGCGTCATTGGCCGGGCGCGGCGCCGGCCTCGGCGGCTGGCCGGCCTCCGCCGCGAGCAGGGCCTCGATCGGCGAGTTCGGGCCTTCGAGCTGCATCGCGAGCTTGGCCACCTCGGCGGCGATGTCGTTGATGCGTTCGCGCAGCAGCGCGTTCTCCATCCGCTCGGTCGCCCAGGAGCTCTCGGCCTGCTGCTGGATCGCGTTGATGTCGCGCTGCAGCTTGGCGCGCTCGTCGCGGGCGGTGCGGAGCTGTTCCTCCAGCGCGGTCTTTTCCGCGCGGATCGATTCCATCGCGGCCGACGATTTGCCGCCGCTCAAGGCGGCGATCTCGACGCGCAGCTCCTTGATGGTGCGCTCGGAACTCTCATTGGCCTGGCGGAGCTGGTTGTTCTCATAGTCGCGCTCAGCGAGCAGCTTGCCCTGCGTGGCAAGGCGTCCCTCGAGATCGCCGACGCGGCCCGACAGCATCTCGGCCTCTTTCACCTGCACGATGAGCTGGCGATCGAGGTCGGTGACGCGCTGGCTCAGATTCTCGACGCGGCCGCGGGCGTCGCCGAGCTCGCGCGAGGCGGTCTCGGATTCGGTGCGCTCCTGCGCCAGCCGCGCCTGCGTCGCGGCAAACTCCTTTTCGGCGTCGCCGACGCGGTTCTTCAGCTCCTCGATCTGCGCACGGACCACAACCAGCTCGACCTGCCGGCTCTCCGCCATCATCGAGCGGTCGGACAGTTCGGAATTGATCTTTGCGAGCTCGCCCTGCTTGTCGGTCAGCGCGAGCTCGGCGGCACGCAGAGCTGCGGTCTTGGTGTTGAATTCCTCTTCGGTGGCGCGAAGCTGCTCCTTGACCGCCTTCTCGCGCGCCTCGAGCGCGAAGATCGTGGCGTTCTTCTCGCCGAGCTCGATCTTCATGCGGTTGATGGCGTCGCTCTTCTTGCCGAGCTCGGCGAGCTGGCTCGTGGTCTTGTTCTTGAGCTGGTCGACGCTCATCTCCAGCCGTCGCGCCGACATGGCGAATTCGGCGCGGAGCTGGTCCTTGTCAGCCTGGATCTCGGCCATCGACAACGGCGTCGCGGCCTCGAGCCGGCGCGTGGTCAGGCGCACCGCGCGGTTATGCACCAGCGGCACGATGGCGAGCCCGCACAGCATCGACAGCAGGAAACCGATCGCCAGGTACATGATCGGTTCGACCATGGGCCAGAACTCCCAAAGCTAAGGAAAAATTTACCAAGGACATTGCATGCGGGGCCGGCAAAAAGCCAGCCCCGACATGTCGTTAACCTTGATCCGTCGCCGGAGGGGAAAGCGGAACGCTAGAACGGGTTCCAGGTCGCGCGCGGGGTGAATTTCAAATAGCCGATATTGGCTCCCAGCCGCAGGCCGAGGCCGGAGCGGATCGGCACCAGCACGATGTTGTTGGCGGTGAGCGCCGTCATGCCGAAGCCGCCGATGATGTAGGCCGAGCCGTCGAGGCCGGCGAAGCGCTGGTAGATCGCGTTGGTGGCGGGCAGATTATAGACTAGCGTCATGGTACGCGCGCCGTCGCCACCCCAGTCGAAGCCGAGCGAGGGACCCTGCCAGTAGACCCTGAGGTCGCCGGCGTTCTTGGTGTAGAGCGTGCCTTCGCCGTAGCGCAGGCCGGCGACGAAGGCTCCGGACCCTTCCTCACCGAGGATGTAGCCGTTGGGCAGGCCCCATTGGCTGACTGCCTTCTCGATGATCGAGGCGAGACCGCGCGAGACGTTGCCGAAGAAGCGGTGGCCGGCGTTCACGAGTTCGTCCGGCCCATAGGTGCTGGGCGTCGGGGTCCGCTGCGGCGGCGGCAAATCGGGCGGCGGCGGCTGCTGGGCGGAAGCCGGAATGATCCACCCGACCATCGCGGCAAGCGCGACTGCGGCAAGGCGTGATGCGAAAGTCATAAAAGAACCCCTGGTACCGAATCCGGTCGCTTCCTTAACCTGACGCCAACAGGCACGGCTCTAGGTTGCGCCGGATGTCCCCTCGACTCGGATGTTATCCGCAGCAACTATGACGGCACAACGGCAGGAAGCCAGCCCTTTGCGCCCCGGAATTGCCTTGATCGGCCTTCTGGTCTGCATGCTGTCGGGCATTTGGATCCTCTGCGCGGGGGTGCCGGCGCAGGCGGCCACCACCGAGCGGATCGTCGTCAACCGCTTCAGCGGCGTGGCGATCGAGGGCTTCGACCCCGTGGCCTATTTCGTCGATGGCGCGGCCGTGCAAGGGACGGCCGAGTTCGAGGCGAACCTGTGGGGCGCAGTCTGGCGCTTTCGGAACGAGGGCAACCGCGCCTCTTTCCTCGCGCATCCCGAGGTCTACGGGCCGCAGTTCGGCGGCTACGATCCGGTCGATATCGCCCGCGGCGTCATCATCGCCGGTAACCCCCGTTTCTTCGCGATCGCGGCGCAGCGGCTCTATCTGTTCAGCCGGGAAACCAATCGGGACGCCTTCGCCGCCAATCCCGAGCGCTTCCTCTACGAGGTGGGCAAGCGCTGGCCGGCCCTCCAGGACAAGCTCAGCCAGTAGCGCCTTTGCGATATCAGAGTCTTGCCGCCTGCGGGTCACCCCAGGCGATGAACTCCGGGATGATGAAGCCGCTGTCGTATCGCTCACCGAAGCGGAGCGTGCCGCCTTTGCCATCGGTTACGCTGCCGCCGGCCGCGGTCACGACCGCGTAGCCAGCCCCGACGTCCCATTCACAAGTGGGCCCGAAGCGCGGATAGATGTCGGCACTGCCTTCCGCGATCCGGCCGAATTTCACGGCCGAGCCGACCGTCTTTCTGACGGCGCTGGGGCGGTGATCGATGAACGCCTCGGTTCGGGGATCTCCATGCGAGCGGCTCACCGCGGCGATCCAGGGCTCGCCCAGGGGCGGCAACTTGCGGGTATGGATCGGCTCGGCAGCGCCGATGGTCGCGCCGTCGAACCTGACCCGCTCGGCGCCGCGGCCGACGATACCGCGCCAGAGCAGCCCGAGGGCCGGGGCGCTGACGATGCCCAGCAGCGGCACGCCCGATGTCACGAGGGCAAGGTTGACGGTGAACTCGTCGCGCCCGGCGACGAACTCCTTGGTGCCGTCGAGCGGGTCGATCAGGAAGAAGCTGTCGCGGAACGGCGGCGAGGCGAGCTGGGTCCGCTCTTCCGACAGCGTCGGGATGTCGCTCGCAAGCTGGGCCAGCCCGTCCGCGATGATGCGGTCGGCGGCAAGGTCGGCCTCGGTGACCGGCGAGCCGTCCTGCTTGCCGTCGACCCGCATCGCCGTGCGGTTGACCGCGAGGATGGCTTCGCCCGCTTTCACCACCAGCGCTGTGAGCGGCTCCATCAGGTGGGAGGCGGCCGAGCCGTCGATGATCCGCTTCACCTGCATGCCTCATTCATCGGCAATTCCATCCCTGCTCGAGTGATTCGCCGCGGCATTAGGGCCGGTTCGAACCGATCGCAAGCTAGCTGCCACGGGCTTGCGAATGTTAGAACCTGCGGCATTCGTCAAGCATGCTTGATTCGCCGCGTCCGCGCCGTGCAATTCCAGGAACCCTTTATGTCTGACGCTTCGTCACCCGCTACCGCCACCGCTCCAGATGCGCTCGAACTCGCCGCGCTGCTGTGCTCGCGGGTCTGCCACGATCTCATCAGCCCTGTCGGCGCCATCGTCAATGGTCTCGAAGTGCTCGATGACGATCCAAAGCCCGACGACCGCGAGTTCGCACTAGACTTGATACGCAAGAGCGCGAAAACCGCCTCCGCCCGCCTTCAGTTCTGCCGCCTCGCCTTTGGTGCGGCCGGCTCGTCCGGCGCGCAGATCGATCTCGGCGATGCCCAGACCATGGCGCGCGGCCACATCGAGGACGGCAAGTGCTCGATTACCTGGAATCTGCCGCGGATCTTGCTGCCGAAGAATCGCGTCAAGCTGTTGCTCAACATGCTGGTCGTTTCGCAGCACACGATCCCGCGCGGCGGCACGCTGACGATCGATCCGATCGGCGAGGGCGAGACGATGAGCTTCCGCATCACCGCGACCGGACATAATGCGCGCCTGCCGCAGAACATCTCCGAGCTCCTGAGCGGCGAACGCGGCCCGGCCGCGGATGCACATGCGATCCAGCCTTATTATACGCGGCTGTTGGCAGAGGCTTGCGGCCTGACCGTGAGGCTCGCGCATGAAGGCGAGGCCATCACCATCATCGCGTCGTAGACACGAAGCCGCTCTCAAACGTTAATCGAATCTTTACGAGGCGCTTCGGCTTGTCCGGAGCGCCTTATCTATTTGTTGATTCCGTTCTTTTCCACATACTCAACCAATATTAAACGCTTTGCGGTGAAGCTGGCCCCATTCCGAATTGGCGCATCACGTCTTGTGTGCGCGCCCTCCCTGTATGAAGGCCTGTTTTCATGGATGATCTGTTGCGGGAGTTTTTGACGGAAACCAGTGAGAGCCTGGACACCGTGGACAATCAGCTGGTGAAG
>NZ_JBVVPT010000060.1:0-7006 GCF_055811715.1 Bradyrhizobium sp. WSM4872
CCGAGCCGTACCCGCCGTTCGACTTGCTCCGCCAATACCTTGAAACGCTGCTGCCCGAGCAGGCACGCCTCCCGCTGCCCGGATGGCAGTATGGGCGGCGTCACGGTGAGGTGATAGCGCGCATGCAGGGCCACGGTCTCGGCGATGATCGCGATCTCGCGCTCGAGCCTGGCCATCTGGCCACTGATCCCGTCCAGAGCCTCATGAACGCGCCCCTCGATGGGCGGTGCAGGATTCAGGAATCGTTCAAGCGCCGTCTCGACGACCATGCTCTTGCCGAGCCCCGGGCGTTCGGTCGCAACTTCAAGCCGCTGAAACATGCTCTCGGAGAGCTGAACGGTAACCTTCTTGGTTCGCGCTCTTTCGTTCGGGCTCGGCTGCGCATCGCTGTCGGCTTGATTCACAATCGAGCTGGGCTGGCCTCCAAGCTCTCCATCGATTTGCACTGCTTGTTCACTCCCAATTTGCGGCCGCGACCTGCCCGCGCAGCGCGGTACGCGCGGCGTCGATTTCGGAATCGAAACGGCTGGATCGCCCCCAGCGATGATGGACTTGACACAAGGGCTAATCCGAACGTCACTTCAACCGCTCCGACATCTGTGTCGTTGTCTGGCGTAGCCAAAGAAAGACAAGGCGGTCTCAAGAAGTTTGTAAGCCTGTGTCATTCGCGGGCAGCTAACGGGCTGTTGCAGCGGGCCCGGGCGCCTTGAGTGACGCGCCCATCGCTTGCGCGCTTCGTGGCATGCTGCCGATCTGCGGGTCGACTTATCTGACTCGGCGCCGCACCCATCGCCAGGAGCTGCCAGGGCGCATTGGGGCGCGTGTACTGATTACTCGGGCTTCTCAGAGGCGTGCATGTCGATGCTCACCTCTTTCAGGACGGTGGATCCGCTTGCAAGCCGCCGTCCGATCGCCTCAACAAAGCGATCGTACGTTCCGCGCCCTTGGCGCGCTCGGAGGGCGTTCGCATTTGTTGCGGTATCAATATGTTAGGAAGATCTATCAATCCATAAGGTGCATTTCGCGCCCAAAAGTGCCTTTTGGCCCCTTAGGCCTCAGACAGGTCGGATCTCTTCTTCAATCGTCTTCGCTGCACGAGATCGGATGATAGTGCTGTCCTATCCCGGGTCGGGCTAGCGACTGCTCATACAGTTTGGATACAGGTTCGAGACCCGCCGGGCCCACCAGCAAGATCAATGGCCTAGCAGGATTGCTCACTGTGTCACTAAGCCACCGTATGGTTTTCAGCCTTGCCATCGCCGGGCCGCTTCTCGGCAATAGGTCGTAGTCGTGCCAGTCTTATCACAACGGCCATGGATTGCTGATCGCGCGCGGATGCTCTCCGTCCAAATTCAGCAGGAGATACGGAACGGGGTCGAACATACCCCCTCTGGCCGCCACGATCTCCGCGAGCGCGTTGCGAACGTCATTTTCGGAGCACAATGTCAGAGGGCCGAGAATCGATAACGGGCAACTCTGCTCGTCGACCAGGAGGCGATGGACCGCGCCCATGTGCTTCTGGGCGCCGTTAGTGACCCGCAGGTGATAGACAAAAATCCGAAGTAAGCTCGCGCCACGATGGCTGAAGACGTGTGCCTCATAGGAGCCGCCCTCTTCGCCCCACCACGATAGAATCGGGCTTGTGGCCTCCCAGGTGGGATCGAACCGTTCGAACTGAAGCGTCTCAAGTGTCATGATCGCCTCCCGCATCGGCACCAGCGACGGCGGCGCTGTCGCCGGCGCGGTAAAGAGAGAAGCGCTTGGTGATGCCAGCGAGCCGGTCTCTGTCGGCAAAGACCCCTAGGGCGACATAGTCCAGCTGCTCGGGGGCGGTGTTCCGCACGATCAGCTCTTGCTCAATCGGCTGCCCGGCGTGCATACAAGAAAAGAAAGCGTTGCAAGGAATGCCTTCGCGAATAGCCATCTCGTGGGATTGCCGCAGATGCGCGCTGCTGCGGGCCGCCATGACGATGAGCGGATGATCGGTCAGCAGCGAGACCTGCTGACCCGTAATGTCGTTGAAACGGCGTAGCAACTGATCCATCTCATCGACCTGGCGCGCCAAGCCGATACTGAGATGGCCGCACGCATTCATCTGCGATACCAGTGGGGCACGTTTGTTGAATACCAAAACGAAACGCATGTTTAGTCTCCCTTGCTGGGGTGGTTGGTTTCGGAAGCCGCCGCGATGTCTTCGTGTAAGAGCGAGATGATGCTCGGCTTGTCCGTGGGGCCGCGGGTCAAGAGGCCACCGCTCCGCTCATTCGCCGCGGCATAGTCGGGGTCCTGCATCATCACTCGGTGCGCGCCGCGCAGATTCCAGAACGGGATGCCTGGCCTGAGGTGGTGTACGAGATGCCACCCCTCTCCATGGATGCCGGTGAGAAAGTTCTCGAGCACGGAGCCGGGCCGGTTGCGCGTCATCTCGATTTCGCAATCGAACAACCTGATCAGCGGAAAGTGTTCCGCGATCTCGATGATCCAGTTGATCGCTTGGAAAACCGTGAGGTAGGGCAACAGCCAGAGAATGAAAAAAGTGAGCAACAGACCCGTGTAGGTGAGGACGCTGACTAGGAGTAGCCAAAACGTGAAGAACCCGGCCAACTCAAGCGTCTCCCGGCGCGACATTCCGCGGATCCGCCGCGGCAGCAATCGGTTCATCACGAGGTACGTGAGGTTCTCAGGAATGCGCAGTCCCAGGATTTGAGGGATCAGGTGACGACCCAGGAAGCCGTGACGCCCTTTTTCGAAGAGCCGCTGTTCGATGTAGTTTTGCGCATCGGGGTCGCGCGTCTCGTCACCGAGATAAGGGTGATGGGCCTTGACGTGGCTCTTGTGGTATCGTGTGAAGGTCTGGAAGACGAGCCATCCCGAGACCACCGTACCCAAGACGAAGTTGAGGACGCGGTTTTTGCAAAGCGTCAGGTGCGAGCTTTCATGCAGAAGCGTGGCAAGCGCTCTCTGCCGTGCCCCAATCAACAGGGCCGAGACCGGCAGCCAGAAGATGCTCCAGTGATAAAGGTAAACCGCGAGGACGATGACCGCGATGTCGTAGGCCCACGCAAGCGGACCGTGCCAATTGTCGAGGGTCTGCAGGGGTTTGAGTTGGCGGCCGATCCCTTCGCTGAAGCTATGGGAGCGACGCCGACGGCGCTTGTCATCAGTGGGGTTCATCCGATCCTCCTTGAACTAGCCCAGGAGGATCGTGCGACAAAAACTCGTTATTTTACAAAGACTTATACGGACATTCTTTCACTTGAAAACAGCCCGGAAAGCGAGCGCATTTGACTCAGTAATGCGCAATTCGGGGATGGGTTGGGTGCCTCATGCAAGTCGGTAGTGTTCCTTTGGATTGGTTGTATTGGTAGTTGCAATATCCCATCCGCGCCTCATAATTTGTCTCAATATTGGCTCGGATCGAAATTCAATAAATTACTGTACTTTCAATCACTTAAATGGCGGCGGCCAAGTTGGCCGATGACTTCGGGGGCAGTTGTGGGAGTGAAACCAGGAAGGCCAAAAGCCTCGCCTAAGAAAACAAATGCGGCCAGAGGCCTGGAGGATTGGTATCGCGTCTGCCTAATGATGGAGCGGCACGGCGGGGACGTGAAGGGTTTCGTCAAAGCGTCAGGAATTTCACGAGCAACCCTTCACCGCATCACAACCGGCGCGAGCGTTACTGACAATATCAAAAAAACCATATGTCATGAGCTTAAGTACGATCTCGATGTTTGGAATCCGAGCTCCGACCCAACAAATCCGCTTAAGGATCTCGAGGCAGAGTTTTTCGAGTGGTTGACGGCGGGAAGCAGCAAACGCGCGTTAGCTGTGGGCCCCCCGCCCATCAGAAGTATCGATTTTCTTGCTGCCCCTTCCTCTCCGCTTCTGGGACGCAAGAAAGAGTTGGCTGCAATCGACGATCAGATAGATCAACACGAGCAATGTATCGTAGAAATACACGGTCCATCTGGCTCCGGCAAAACCGAACTCGTGCGCGGATGGTGGGTTAGCTCAGGAAAGAAACGAATTGCTGGACACATCCTAGCGTTCTCATGTCGAAGGATGGGAACGGCCGATGCGCTCTTGGACAAGATACGGAGCCAGCTCGGCTCGGACTCTCCTGATTCCGACTTGCCTTCGCTTCTCTCCGCAGTGGTCTCCCGTGTCCCGCATCGGAGCACCGCGATTGTTCTCGACGATCTCGACTTTCTTTTGCATGGTGGTTGGGCCCACGACGATGCCGAGCCAAAATCTGGTTTGCGTGTCGACCGCGCGGCAATGCGAGAATTCATCAGGCGGCTGGTCCTTGAAGTTAAGCCACTCACCTTGATTGTTACCAGCAGCCACCGCCAGGAACATCTGTTCAACGCTTATCCGGGATACTTGTCGATCGATATCGGTGCCGGCCTCCCTCCTCAAGCTGGTGTTGAACTCGTCCGCGCTCTCCTGAAAGAGCACGGGAAACGTGGACCAATAAGCAAGGAATTATTGGCCGACCTATGTGCCAAGATGCACTGGCAGCCACAGAGCCTCGTTCTCCTTTCTCATTTAATAGAGCAAACCAAACCCTCGGGGTTTCCAGCTCTTCGTAATCTTTTGCCTAGAAGGCAGCAATCGTCGAGCCAGAGACGCAGCGATGACGCCGTGGTAACGTTGCTCAGCAAAGTAAAGCCAGCTTCATTGAATTTTATTCGTGCAGTTGCTCTGTCCGAGAAAGGGTTGAGCACCCCCATGCTCGACCAGCTTATGTCAGATGAAGGTTCCCTCCCCCAGGACAAACGTGTTTTCCAACAGACATGGGAGGCGGACGCAACAAGCATCGACCCGGCCGTAGACGCAACGTTCGGATTGATTAGCCGGATTGCCGATGGAGACGATGGAGATCAACTCGCGCTGTATGATATGCATCTCAGCGTACGTACGCAGGTAATTGCCGATTGGCATCGAACAGACCCATGGAGCTACGAAAGGCTACATAACTGGGTCGCTCGATATTTTTGGGCATCAGCTTTCCCAACAATTGACAGAGGATTCCATCCGAGGCAATTGCCCACCGAGGGACATCGCGCACTGCATGCCCTGATCTGCCTCGTTGAGGCAGCCTATCACTTGGTTCGTAGCGCGGAAGCCTCACTTAAGAATGGTGACCGCTATCAAGACTCGCCGCTGCGAGAAAACGAAGTAAAGCTACAAGACAAAGTTCTCACAGAGCTGGACATACAATATATCTTCAGCGAATACGCTTCTCCTCGCGCACGAATCCAGTTTGCTTTCCGTCGCATCGTTATTCAGCGGGTTGATAGATTCAACGTCGGCGGTAAAAGCTCAAAACATCGGTTCGGTCTCACACGCCGGTTTGGCCGTCACGAAGAGAAGATTCGGTTTCTCGCCTTACTTGCGCCAATTCCTATCCTCGATACAGCAAGCGATACAACTCTTGTTGATCTCATTGATCCTCCAGACCAAGGGCAATTGATGTTTGACTTGGGGCACAATGCGCTCCAGCTAGGCTGGCTCGATACTGCAAGGCGCGCATTTGCGGACGCACGGCAGCGTTCAGAACAAGCGAACCAGCATCTCGATGCGGCGCGTGGAAGCATTTTGGAGGCGAGTACACATCTCGTAAGCGGAGATCTCGGCAAAGCAAACGAGCTACTCATGCTTGCAGAGCCATTTCTTGAGCGTGAGCGGATCCGGACAGCTTCCCTCGAGGAGTCCGAGCGCTTCCAACGAGAAAGAGAGCTCCATGCCATGGAACGACGCCTAGTTTCATTCGTCGCGCGCGGAGCCCTGCTCGCAGGTGACATTGAGCGAGCCCACGATCTACATGGCATTCTCCATGATTTGGCTCAGAAGCAAGGGACCGGAGCCGACCACCATTTTGCACTTATGCGAGAGCACGAAGGCGCGTTTGCGCCTAAGGTGGCGGAAAAGACCGTGGCGATACCGGCGATTGTCTTGCCGGGCGAACGTGGCCGCTTGCACATCGAAACGGAGCTCATCCGTCAGCCGAGCAAGGCCGATTCGATTCTAGGCTATTGGTGGGCCTGCAACGAAGCTGCAGAGCGCGATGGCGTGGAGGTTGAGCGCACGAACCTGCGAATTCTAGAAGCGGCTATTCATCGGATGAGACGTGACCGGGATGCTTTTCAAAAGTCCATTTCCGAGGCAGCTCGACTGACCGAGCAATTTAATGTGCACTTTCCTCTGCGCTTAGAGATGCGATTGGAAAAAACCCGTGGTCGCCTGTGGTTTTTGACAGATCTAAAGCCCGATCTTAAGGCCGAGATCAATCAGATCGACGCGACGATTGAACTGGCACAGGACTACGGTTTCAAGCTTCTCGAATGTGACGCACTGCTCGTTCAAGCGTGGTTGCGCAGGGTATCCGGCGCCACGAAAAACGAACTGGAAGTGTTGACTGAGAGAGCAACACTGCTGATCGATCAGTGCAGGTATCGATTACGTGAACCGGACCTGGAAGCGATCTTGGCAGGCGAACAGCCAAACATGATCCCAACCGTCTGACGCCTTACCCGGTGTGGGCGTCCTGTCATACGCCAGTGTACCTCATAACGATCGCCGGTGCTGAACAATGAATAATTGCCGAAAGGTCGGTAGCGCCGTAGCCGGCCTTCTCAAATTCTTGATACCCTTATTTCAGCCTTGAGGGCGTCCCCACCGTTCGCCCATATCCAATAATTTAAATTAGTCTCGTGAATCTAGAGTTCGCATTGTCAAATCCCTTCGCCATTGAGTGATCGAAAAATCAGCACCGCATCCGCTTCGCCTTGACGAAAAAGGGCATCTAGCGTGCTGGTCACGTTCCTCGGAGTGCTATTCGTTGACCCAGGAGGTCAGCGATCCTCAGCCGCCTATCTGGCCCGCGCCTCAGGCGGCCTGAATAGGCGCTTCACCGTCGGTTCGCCGTAAGCGATGTTCTCAGGCCACGCGCCAGCGTTTTTGGGTAGCGAGATAGGCCCAGGGTAGCAATTCGTCGATCTGG
>NZ_JBVVPT010000061.1:0-5525 GCF_055811715.1 Bradyrhizobium sp. WSM4872
TCGCTCCCACCGCCCAGGAGGGCAAATCCAACCGCCGGGGCGAACTCAGAACTGGATAAAACTTGGGGGCAAGGTCAGACTTCACGCGTGGAGTTTGATTTTTCGGAGGAGCAGCGGCTTCTTAAGTGCGGCGTTCACCGGCCGATGGCCGAACATTTCGGCTTCGATCGTCGACGCAAGCACCAGGGCGAAAAGCTCCGCTTTAGCGAGGCGATTTGGGCGCGGTATGCCGGACTCGGGCTTCTGACGCTGCCGTTTCCGGAGCCGTATGGCGGCTTCGGCGGTGGCGCGGTCGAAATAATGATTGTGATGGAGGAGTCCGGCAACGCACTGATCCTTGAGCCCTACTTTGCGACTGTAGTGCTCGTTGGGAGGCATCCTGCGGCATGGGGCGAGCGATGCGCAAAAGACCGAGCTGATCCCGGCTATTGCGAAAGGGCGGATAAAGCTCGCGTTCGCCTGCGCCGAGAACATTCGGGCTACGATCTGTTTCAGGTCGAAACGGAGGCGAAGGAGGACGGCGACGGCTGGTTCCTGAGTGGGGTCAAAGGACTTGTGCTCCATGGCGATGGCGCCGACAAAATCATCGTGTCGGCGCGAACCGCGGGAGGGCGGCGGGAAAAAGAAAGGGATTGGCCTGTTCCTGGTCAATTGCGATGCGCGTGGCCTGATGCGCCGTGGCTATCCAACGCAGGATGGCCTGCGCAGCCGAAATCTCATCGAAAATGTGCGCGTTCAACCCGTAAATGTCACTGGAGAGCCGGCGGGCGCCTTTCCAGTCATCTCAAGGGTCGCGAAGGAGATGACCGCAGCTCTTTGCTCGGAAGCCATGGGCTGCTTCGCAACAATGCCGGTCACGCTGCCACAGCTGAAGACGTGCCAGCGGTTCGGCAAAGTTATTGGCTCCTCCCAAGTGCTTCAGCATCGAGCCGTCGACATGTTCGTCGAACTTGAGCAGCCGCGATCCATGGCGATGTACGCCACGATGATGGCAGTCGAAGGAGATGCGACGGAGCGCGCACGGGCGATCTCGGCGGCAAGTTTCAAATCGGTCAGTCGGCTAAGGCGATCGGGCAGCAGTCGATCAAGTTGCATGGCCGTCGGCATGACCATGGAGTACATCGCCGGCCACTACTTCAAGCGCGTGATCAGGATAGACGCTTTGTTCGGCGATGCCGGAACATCATCTCCGGCGGCTGGCTTCACTCGGGGGACCGATCAGCGATCAAAAGGATGCAACACAAAGCGGGATGTTGTCGCATGAATAAGGTAGTGAAACTCCAATATCATGATGAGGTCGCTATTATCACCGTCGACTATCCTCCCGTAAACGCGCTAAGCGCCGCGGTCCGCGGCGGCATCTTGGAATGTATGAATTTGGCGATCGCCCACCGTGAGCTGAAGGCGATCGTTTTGACGTGCGCTGGCCGCACCTTCATTGCGGGTGCTGATATCACCGAATTTGGCAAGCCGCCGCAGACACCGTCGTGGGACGAGCTTCTAACCGTAATTGAGGGGTCGCCTAAGCCCATTGTGGCTGCCATCCACGGCAACGCGCTCGGTGGAGGGTTGGAGCTGGCATTGGCGTCGCGACCAAGGACGCCAAGCTCGGATTGCCCGAGGTCAAGTTGGGTCTGCTGCCAGGCGGTGGTGGAACGCAACGCCTCCCTCGCGCCGTTGGGGTGGAGGTTGCAGTCAAGATGATCGTAGGTGGTGATCCGATCACCGCGGCAGAGGCGCTGAATACCGGTCTGATCGAGGAAATCGTGGAAAGTCCGGCGACGGGCGGTGAAGCGTTTGCTCGTAAGGTCCTGGCGGAGCAGCTGCCGTTGTGCATGCTTCGCGACGACGATACAAAGCTCGCCGCGGCAAGCGCCGACCGCTCGATTTTCACGAGAGCCGTCACTGCGATGACTAGGCGAGCCCGCGGGGCGGAAGCGCCATTCGCTGCCGCTGACGCAATTGGCGCCGCGATCGACCTACCATTCGAAGAGGGGCTTAAAAAGGAGGTCGCGGCCTTCCGTAAGCTCGTCGAAAGCGATCAGTCCAAGGCGCAGCGGTATGCCTTCTTCGCCGAGCGTGCAGCGAACAAGATCGCTGGTGTCCCGGACGGAACAATGCCGCGCCAAATTGCGCGCGTCGCAATCGTCGGGGCCGGCACAATGGGAGGTGGCATCGCAATGTCATTTGCCAGTGCCGGTGTTCCTGTGACCCTGATCGAGACCACGGAAGCGCAGCTCAAGCGGGGCCTGAGTTTGATCCACGAAACCTGGAACGCGTCCGCTGCTCGCGGCAGGATCCCCGCGGAAGCTCCGGCCACACGGATGGCGCTGATCAACGGCGCAGTTGGCGTCGACAATGCAAAGAATGCTGACCTCATCATTGAGGCGGTGTTTGAGACGATGGCCGTGAAGAGGGAAGTCTTTCGCCAGCTCGACCGATACGCCAAGCCCGGCGCGTTGCTTGCGTCAAACACATCCTATCTCAATATCGACGAAATCGCGAGAGAGACAAAACGTCCGCAGGACGTGCTTGGGATGCATTTCTTCTCGCCTGCCAACATCATGAAATTGTGTGAAATCGTGCGCGGCTCGCGAACTGCGCCGGAGGCGCTGCTGACCGCGAGCTCGATTTCGCGCAATATCGCCAAAGTGCCGGTCGTCGTAGGCGTCTGCCATGGGTTCGTTGGTAATCGCATGTATGATCAGAGCGGCAAGCAGGCGGATAAGCTCCTGTTTGAGGGCGCGCTGCCGCAGCAGGTCGATGCGGCCCTGACGAAGTTTGGAATGCCGATGGGACCGTTCGTGATGAGCGATATGGCCGGGTTGGATATCGGCTGGCTCTCACGCAAGGATCGGGGGAGCAAATCGGAGATCGCGGATGCGCTGTGCGAAGCAGGCCGCTTTGGTCAGAAGACCGGAAGGGGCTGGTACAAGTATGAAGCGGGCTCCCGGACCGCGATACCGGATCCCGAGGTCGAAACAATGATAGAGCAGACGTTAACTCGCCTGGGGCGCAAGCGTCGCGCCGTTAGCGAAGACGAAATCATCGAACGCGTGATGTACCCTATGATTAATGAAGGCGCGCGGATCCTTGAGGAGGGCGTCGCGTCGCGACCTGGCGACATCGACGTGATCATGGTCTATGGCTTCGGCTGGCCGGTCTAATGTACTACGCCGATCAGATCGGCCTAGATAGGGTCCTCGCCAAGATGAAGGCACTCCACGCCGCTCTCGGCGACGATTTCAAGCCAGCCAGTTTGCTTGAGCAGTTAGTCGCGGAAGGTAAAAAGTTCGCCGACTTTAAACGACCAGCGTAGTCTCCCAGAATCTTAATTTAGAATACCTCTTTGCCCAAATCGCCGCCTGTGTTCCCCGTAGGGGAAGAGTTAAAGGACCCGACCCAATGCGTGAAGCTGTTATCGTCGCCGCCAAAAGGACTCCGATCGGCAAAGCTTATCGTGGCGCCTTCAACAACACCCATGGCGCTACCCTCGGCGGCGAGGCAATCAGGGCCGTCATCTCCCAAGCGGGTATCGATCCGGACGAAGTTGATGATGTTATCATGGGGGCCGCGATGCAGCAGGGCACTACGGGCAACAACATTGCCCGGCAGGCCGCCCTGCGCGCCGGCCTGCCAAACGCCGTCTCCGGCATGACGATCGACCGTCAGTGTTCGTCGGGCTTGATGGCTGTGGCAACCGCGGCCAAGTACATCGTCCAGGATAGGGCTCCGATCGCCATTGGTGGTGGCCTAGAGTCGATCAGTCTGGTGCAGAACGACAGGTCAAACCACTTCATGGCGTTCGATCCCTGGCTAACCGAGCACGTGCCCGAGCTTTGGGTTTCGATGATCGAGACGGCAGAGATCGTAGCGGAGCGCTACGGCATCAGCCGCGAGGCCCAAGACGAGTACGCGCTTGAGTCCCAACTCCGCACCGCCAGGGCTCAGGCCGAAAGCCGCTTCGCTGACGAGATCGTTCCGGTCAGATCGGTGATGAAAGTGCTAGTCAACAAGGAAACGGGCGAGACAGCTGACAAGGAGGTTGTGATCACCGCCGATGAGGGAAATCGGCCGCGGACCACGCTAGACGACCTCAAGAAGCTGTCTCCTGTCTTCAAAGGCGGCCGTTACGTGAAGGAAGGCAGATACGTCACGGCTGGCAACGCCAGCCAGCTCTCAGACGGCGCTGCGGCGGTCCTGCTCATGGAACGTAAGGAGGCCGAGAAGCGCGGCCTGAAGGCTCTCGGTGCTTACCGCGGCATGGCTGTCGCCGGCTGCGGGCCCGAGGAGATGGGCATCGGTCCGGTTTTCGCGATCCCGAAGCTTCTCGAACGCAACGGCCTCAGGGTCCAGGACATTGACGTGTGGGAACTGAATGAGGCCTTTGCCTCCCAGGTGCTCTACTGTCGCGACAAGCTAGGTATCCCGAACGAAAAATTAAATGTCTCGGGCGGCGCAATCTCGATCGGTCACCCCTATGGAATGACCGGTGCCCGTTGCACAGCTCATCTGATGTACGAGGGGAGGCGCCGCGGCGCGAAGTACGGCGTTGTCACCATGTGCGTCGGCGGCGGCATGGGCGCTGCAGGCTTGTTCGAAATCTTCTGAGCCCTAGTGAGTTGGTGGCGTATTATCGGATTTGAGAAACCGGCGTTTTCGCGATCTCACGTGCCCGGTTCGAGCAAGGAGAGGCTGCGTCCTGGAGCGTTGGGGAGCTCCAAGGTACAGCGTTGATCGGGCGTACTGGCTGTCGGCGCGTCATAAAGGAGATTTCGCTTCCAAGGCTTCGTGCCGATCATGCGGTCGGAGCCGCAGCTCGTGGCTGCTCTTTGCGGTGACTTCGAACGTCGGGCGGGTGGCTGAGCATTTACGCCAAGCTCACGAGACGTTCGTGGCGCGACGGTATCGGCGAACTTTCGGTCGTCGCGCTAAAACCGTTCGATCGACGCCAATGGACATCAAGCTGCATCCGCGGCCCGAGCCATGAACCGGTTGCGCGTGCGCGGAGAAGGTTTCTGCGGTCGATCGAAAGTTACTGCGCTGTCCGAGCAACGCGGCAAACTGTTGTCGCGCGTGAATAAAGAGCGGCGAACGAAAGCGCACAGCGTGGAACGTGTTTTTTGTTCTCGCTTGGGATAAACGGTTAAGGCATTAACTCACCCCTATGAGGCTAGCGCAAAACGTCGAGTTTGCCGGCCCGACGCAGAAATTCGACACCGAGAGCCTCTCCTTTCGCGGAAATCTGCTCCAAAATTGGCTAACTTTTCGTGAAAGCCGACCGAGCCGTCCATCAGTCGCAGAGCTGGCGATGCGAGCGAAGTGTCTTTGACGAACACGAAGGTGTCTTCGAGCGGTTGCGTTCTCTGCCTCTCGAAAAGGTACAAGAGGCTACGGGCGCTCCGGCACTCAGAGTTGCTGGACGCACGGGAGGAACGAGAGTTGATACCACGCACACACGATGCGTTTGTTAGGTTTTGGAATATTCAGAAGACTTATGACGGCGAGACGCTCGTTGTTAAGAA
>NZ_JBVVPT010000062.1:0-3281 GCF_055811715.1 Bradyrhizobium sp. WSM4872
TCATGGATGATCTGTTGCGGGAGTTTTTGACGGAAACCAGTGAGAGCCTGGACACCGTGGACAATCAGCTGGTGAAGTTCGAGCAGGAGCCGAACAACGCCAAGATCCTGGATAACATCTTCCGGCTGGTCCACACCATCAAGGGCACGTGCGGCTTCCTCGGATTGCCGCGTCTGGAAGCGCTGGCGCATGCCGGCGAGACGCTGATGAGCAAATTCCGTGACGGGATGCCGGTGACGGCCGGCGCGGTGACGGTGATCCTGGCCTCGATCGACCGCATCAAGGAAATTCTGGGCGGGCTGGAGGCGACCGAAGCCGAGCCCGAGGGCACCGACCGCGATCTCATCGACAAGCTGGAAGCGATGGTTGAGCAGGGCATGGCGGCAATGGCTGCCGGTGCCGTGGCTGCTCCTGTGGCCGAAGCGCCGCCGCTGGTGCCGGAAGCGCCGGCTGCAGTGGAGGCCGCGCCGACCTCGGGCGTGCTGGCCGACCAGAGCCTGGAGCGTCCGCTGCGTCCGGGCGAAGTCTCGCTCGACGAGCTCGAGCGCGCCTTCCGCGAGACCGCGATCGAAGCGCCGATTCCCGCCCCCGTTGCCAAGGCTGAAGTCAAGGCCGAGCCCCAGCCTGCCGCTGAAGCGCCAGTGCCTGTTGCCAGGGACAAGGAAACTGCCAAGGAGACCAAGGCGCCCAAGGACAAGGCCGCGCCGAAGAAGTCGATCGCCGACGAGGGCGCCGGCGAGGGAGCCAGCATCGCCAACCAGTCGATCCGCGTCAACGTGGATACGCTGGAGCATCTGATGACCATGGTCTCCGAGCTGGTGCTGACCCGCAACCAGCTGCTGGAGATCTCCCGCCGCAACGAGGACACCGAGTTCAAGGTGCCGTTGCAGCGGCTGTCCAACGTCACCGCCGAGCTGCAGGAAGGCGTCATGAAGACGCGCATGCAGCCGATCGGCAATGCCTGGCAGAAGCTGCCCCGCATCGTTCGCGACCTCTCGAGCGAACTCGGCAAGCAGATCGAGCTGGAGATGCACGGCGCCGACACCGAGCTCGACCGCCAGGTGCTCGACCTGATCAAGGACCCGCTCACCCACATGGTGCGCAACTCCGCCGACCATGGCCTGGAGACCCCGGCCGAGCGTCTCGCCGGCGGCAAGGGCGAGCAGGGCACCATTCGCCTGTCCGCCTATCACGAGGGCGGCCACATCATCATCTGCATCGCCGACAACGGCCGTGGCCTGAACACCGACAGGATCAAGGCCAAGGCGATCTCCTCCGGCCTCGCCACCGAGGCCGAGCTCGAGAAGATGAGCGAAGCCCAGATCCACAAGTTCATCTTCGCGCCGGGCTTCTCGACTGCTGCCGCCATCACCTCGGTGTCGGGGCGCGGCGTCGGCATGGACGTGGTGCGCACCAATATCGACCAGATCGGCGGCACCATCGACATCAAGTCGGTCGCAGGTGAAGGCTCCTCCGTCACCATCAAGATCCCGCTGACGCTGGCCATCGTCTCCGCGCTGATCGTGGAAGCCGCCGGCGACCGCTTTGCGATCCCGCAGCTCTCCGTGGTCGAGCTGGTGCGGGCCCGCGCCAACTCGGAGCACCGCATCGAGCGCATCAAGGACACCGCGGTGCTCCGGCTGCGCAACAAGCTGCTGCCGCTGATCCATCTCAAGAAGCTGCTCAAGATCGACGACGGCGCCGTCTCCGATCCCGAGAACGGCTTCATCGTGGTGACGCAGGTTGGCAGCCAGACCTTCGGCATCGTCGTCGACGGCGTGTTCCACACCGAAGAAATCGTGGTCAAGCCGATGTCGACGAAACTGCGTCACATCGACATGTTCTCGGGCAACACCATCCTGGGCGACGGCGCGGTCATCATGATCATCGACCCCAACGGCATCGCCAAGGCGCTCGGCGCCGCCGGCTCCTCGGCCCATGACATGAACAACGAGAACGGGACTCACAGCATCGGAAGCGGCGAGCAGACCACCTCGCTCCTCGTGTTCCGCGCCGGCTCGTCGCAGCCCAAGGCGGTCCCGCTCGGGCTCGTCACGCGCCTGGAAGAGCTCCCGGCCGACAAGATCGAGTTCAGTAACGGCCGCTACATGGTGCAGTACCGCGAGCAGCTGATGCCGCTCGTTGCCATGGAGAGCGTCACCATTGCGAGCCAGGGCGCCCAGCCGATCCTGGTGTTCTCCGATGACGGCCGCTCCATGGGCCTCGTCGTCGACGAGATCATCGACATCGTCGAGGAGCGGCTCAACATCGAGGTCGGCGGATCCTCCTCCGGCATTCTCGGCTCGGCTGTGATCAAGGGCCAGGCCACCGAGGTGATCGACGTCGGCCACTTCCTGCCGATGGCGTTCTCCGACTGGTTCACCCGCAAGGAGATGAAGCCGTCGCTGCACTCGCAATCGGTGCTGCTGGTCGACGACTCGGCGTTCTTCCGCAACATGCTGGCTCCGGTGCTCAAGGCCGCCGGCTACCGCGTCCGCACCGCGCCGACCGCGCAGGAGGGGCTCGCGGCGTTGCGCGCGCAGACCTTCGACGTGGTCCTGACCGACATCGAGATGCCCGACATGAACGGGTTCGAGTTTGCCGAGACCATCCGCTCCGACAGCAATCTGGGCGCGATGCCGATCATCGGGCTCTCCGCGCTGGTGTCGCCGGCGGCGATCGAGCGCGGCCGTCAGGCCGGCTTCCACGACTATGTCGCCAAGTTCGACCGTCCCGGTCTGATCGCGGCGCTGAAGGAACAGACCGCGGGCGCCGCCGGTGCCTCCGAGCTGAGCCGCGCAGCAGCGTAACCAGCGGGATCAGGAGAAACTAACATGACCAAGAAGACCCAGTCCGGCGAAGGCGCCATGGTCGAATACGTCACTGCGATGATCGGCGGCCAGCTGTTCGGCCTGCCGATCTCCCGCGTCCAGGACGTGTTCATGCCCGAGCGCGTCACCCGCGTGCCGCTGTCCTCGCGCGAGATCGCGGGCGTGCTGAACCTGCGCGGCCGCATCGTCACCGTGGTCGACATGCGCGCCCGGCTCGGCCTGCCCAAGCCCGAGGACGGCAAGATCCCGATGGCGGTCGGCGTCGACCTGCGCGGTGAGTCCTACGGCCTCCTGATCGACCAGATCGGCGAAGTGCTGCGGCTCGCCGAGGACGGCATGGAAGAAAACCCCGTCAATCTCGACCCCCGCATGGCCAAGCTCGCCGGCGGTGTCCACCGTCTCGACGGCCAGCTCATGGTCGTCCTCGACGTCGATCGCGTCCTCGAGCTC
>NZ_JBVVPT010000063.1:0-2496 GCF_055811715.1 Bradyrhizobium sp. WSM4872
CGTAAGCGCTGTTTCGGTCCCACCTTCCATTGAAGGCGTCGAGTGAGGAATGATCGATCTCTGATTGGAGATCGGCTTGTGTCTAAGCTTGACCATATGCTTGAGCCCAGGACCTCGGTTCGTCGGGTCGAGGTCATCACGGAGAGCGGCCGACGGCGGCAGTTCTCGGCCGACGACAAGGCGCGGTTTGTCGAGGAGACGCTGGCCCCGGGAACCGTGGTATCGGAGGTCGCGCGGCGGCACGGATTGTCGCCGCAACAGCTGTTTACGTGGCGCCGGCAAATGCGACAGCCGGTTGCGATCCCTGTGGGACCCGAGCCGCAGACGTTCGTGCCCGCTGTCGTTAGCCCATCGTGCACGCCGCCGGTGCGCTCACCGCGGCAGCGCCGACGACTTCGGAAGGCGCCCGAGGGGGCGGAGAACAGCGGCATCATCGAGATCGAGATCAACGGCGTCGCCGTCCGGGTCGGCCGCGGCGCGGATGCCGCGACGGTTGCGGCCGTGATCCATGCGCTGAAGACCTGCACGTGATCGGTCCGACGGGCGCGGTGCGGGTGATGGTGGTGACCAGGCCGGTCGACTTCCGCAAGGGTGCCGAAGGGCTCGCGGCCCTGGTGCGTGAGAGCATCCAGGCCGATCCGTTCTCCGGCGCCGTGTATGTGTTCCGCGCCAAGCGCGCCGACCGGGTGAAGCTGATCTATTGGGACGGCACGGGTGTGTGCCTGTTCGCCAAGCGGCTTGAGACCGGTTCGTTCTGCTGGCCCAACGTGCAGGACGGCGTCATTCGCCTGACCGCGGCGCAGCTGTCAGCCTTGCTCGAAGGACTGGACTGGAAGCGCGTCCACGCCGCGCGCGAGACACCGTCGCCGATCCAGGCGAGTTGAACTGCGGCACAGTGAATCAGTATGCATGTCGCGCTCGCGGGATGCCGCGACGCATGGTGTAATCGCATCATGGCGACAAGTGCCGACACGCTTCCGGACGATCCCGGCACGCTCAAGGCGATGCTGCTGGCCGAACGGGCGCGCGCCGCGCGGCTCGAGCAGATCATCAAGGAGTTGCAGCGTCATCGCTTCGGCCGCCGGGCCGAGACGCTGCCGGAGGACCAGTTGCTGCTCGGCCTGGAGGAGGTCGAGCAGATCGAGGCGAGCAGTGATGCCGCGACCGATGCAGCCAATGCTGCCGAGCGATCGAGCCGAGCCGCACGGCGCCGCAGGAACAGAGGGGCGCTGCCGGCGCATCTGCCGCGGGTCGAGATGCTGATCGACCTCGACGATCACGCCTGCCCGTGCTGTCAGCAGGCGCTGCACCGGATTGGCGAGGATGTGAGCGAACGACTGGATATCGTCCCGGCCCAGTTCCGGGTCCTGGTCGTAAGGCGGCCGAAGTATGCCTGCCGGGCCTGCGAGACCATGGTGCAGGCACCGGCGCCAGCGCGGCTGATCGAGGGCGGGCTACCGACCGAAGCCACCGTGGCGCAGGTACTCGTCGCCAAATATGCCGACCATCTGCCGCTGTATCGGCAGGCTCAAATTTACGCCCGCCAGGGCCTCGAGCTGGATCGCTCGACCCTGGCCGATTGGGTCGGGCGGGCAGCCTTCCTGTTGCGGCCGGTGCAGGAGCGACTGCTCGCGAGGCTGAAGCAGTCGACAAAACTGTTTGCCGACGAGACCACCGCCCCGGTGCTCGATCCCGGACGCGGCCGCACCAAGACCGGCCAGCTCTGGGCCTATGCCCGCGACGACCGGCCCTGGGGCGGCACGGACCCGCCCGCCGTCGCCTATGTCTACGCTCCCGATCGCAAGGCCGAACGGCCGATCGTCCACCTCGCGGGTTTTGCCGGCATCCTCCAGGTCGACGGCTATGCCGGCTATCGGGTACTGGCCGAGCGCGGTGACGTAGAACTGGCGTTCTGCTGGTCCCATGTGCGCCGGCGCTTCTACGAACTCGCCGCGGCCGGTCCCGCACCGATTGCCAGCGAGGCGCTCGAACGTATCGCCGGGCTCTACGTCATCGAAGCCCAGATCCGCGGCCGCACCGCCGACGAGCGTCGCGCCGTCCGCCAAGAGAAGAGCCGGCCGATCGCCGACGAGTTCGAACCCTGGCTGCGCGCCAGGCTTGGTCTGATTAGCCAGAAGACCAAACTCGCGGAGGCTATCCGATATGCGCTGTCGCGTTGGGACGGGCTGACGCGCTTCATTGCCGATGGCCGCATCGAGATCGATTCCAACGTCGTCGAGCGCGCTATCCGCCCAATCGCGCTCAACCGCAAGAACGCCCTGTTCGCTGGCTCGGACGGCGGCGGCGAACACTGGGCCGTCATCGCCTCACTGATCGAAACCTGCAAGCTCATCGGCGTCGAACCCCACGCCTATCTCGCCGACGTCATCACCCGCATCGTCAACGATCACCCGAACAGCCAGATCGACGAATTGCTACCCTGGGCCTATCTCGCTACCCAAAAACGCTGGCGCGTGGCCTGAGAACATCGCTTAC
>NZ_JBVVPT010000064.1:0-1626 GCF_055811715.1 Bradyrhizobium sp. WSM4872
AGCCGCGCGACGCTCTGGTAGTTGGACACGCCAAGGACCAGCGCCACCCGCTTGTCGGCCTGCGCAGTCGAGGCCGCGACCAGCATCCACAACACCGACAGCGCAAGCCGGCAGACCAACCGGCTTGAACGCAACGTCGGGACTGAAGGGCTCAATCGGATCATGATGCGGGCTTCGCTCCACGCGTCAGCAATGTGGCTGCAATCAATATGAATACTATTCGATAGCGGTCCGCCCTCGGGTCTGTGCCATCGATCACACATCAGGCCCGGCCGTCAGGCGAGACGGTTGCCGCCGCGCAGTGTCCACCGGCGACTCCCTGCCGGAAATGATAATGGAAGTGGCATGGCATTGGGAAGCCGTCCTGCAACCTTCCGGAGATACTTGCCTCCCCCAGGCGCTTGAGCTTCTATGTCGGCATAAATCGCTTTTGCTTCATTGGCCACCCGAAGGTTTTCAGACAAGGGGTTTCAAAATGATCCGGCCTTTCATGACAGTCGTGTTGTCGCTCGCAACCTCCGCCTTGTTGCTTCTGTCCGACACTGCGAGCGCCGACAAGATGCGCCCGGGCTACAAGAGCTACCAAAACGCTCACGGCCTGAATGCCAACACCGCTTGCCGTCGCCCCGCATTCAACATCTGCCAGGGTTGTAATGTCGTCATCCCGATGCGGGTCGCGCAAGACCGCGGTTGCGGGTTCAACTTCCAGTCGCTGGGTCCGTTCGTGGGCCAGGACGTCGTCGTCTCTCCGGCGAACGGATCCTACAGCCTGGTCAACTCGACAAAGGCTGTGTACCGACCGAACTCCGGCTTTACCGGCAGCGACCACTTCGAAAGCCGTCTCTACTTCGAGGACGGCACCGGCAAGCGCACGTTCCTGAACCTGAAAGTCAACGTCAACGTCGTTCCCAGCCTGTGAGTCCCGGCACCGTCCCATCGGCGCCGATCTCAATCGCCTTCACAACTGCCGCCGCATGAATCGGCTCCGCCGGACGGACGCGAGCGACCGCGCGGGCTCGGCTCGTGACGCGATACCGCCTTTGACTTCTGCGGCGGCGGATCGGGACGCCGGCGGCACATGCCCTGGGCATCCAGCACGTCGTTACCGTCACAGACGATCTGGACGCAATGATCGCCCTCTACCTTTTGTCCCTTGGCGCACACCAGCGGACAGACACGATCGGGCCTGCCGCGCACCGCATCGAGCGCATCGAGACTTGCAACTTTGACGTCGAATTTGGTGCCGGCGTTTCGGTTGAAATTGTCGAGCGCCTTTTGCGACGGCGTCGTCCAGGCACCGTCGGCCGCACCGGGATCGCAGCCGACGCGCTTCAGATGGGCCTGGAGCAGACGGGCGACGTCCGCCGGATCCATTGCCGGCTTGGCAACCGGCGCAGGGGCAGGCGCCGGCGCAGCCGACGGAGTTAGCGCCGCAAGTGTGGCCTGTCGCTCCCGCTCGCGCTGTTCCTGTTCGCGCCTAGCGGCCTCGATCTGTTGCTGCGCTTCCAGCGCGGCCTGCTTCTTCGCCTGCTCGACCTGAAGGGCCGCATCCTCGGCCTGCCGGCGCGCCTCCGCAACCTGCCGCCGGGCATCGTCGAGCTCGCGCCTGGCCTGGTCGGCGAGGCG
>NZ_JBVVPT010000065.1:0-1527 GCF_055811715.1 Bradyrhizobium sp. WSM4872
GTATGGGTCCCGGCCTTCGCCCTAGGGCATGCACATATCTGGTGCGGCGGATTGACTCAGAGCGGCATCTTGGGATTCCAGAATCGGGAAACCGTGTGATTTCTATTGCGGCACCTCAGATCGGATTAGGGGTGCGGTGATGTTGTCGCAAATTGACTGGACGCTAGGCCGGTTTGGGGATCGTCGTCTCGATAAAGGGGGGCGGCGCTCGTCGAACGCATGGTCGCGGGCAAAACGGTGTGTCTGCGGCGGCTTTCCAGGGGTAATCGTGCGTTGGAGGTGCGGTTCAACCGCTTTCTCGGTCAGGCCAAGGTGACAGCGGAGCGGATCATCGAAAGCTGGGGCGAAGGCACGGTTGCGGCGGTAGAGGGCCGCCACGTGCTGGCGATCCAGGACACCAGCGAGATCCACTTCAACACCACGGCGCAACGCCGGCGTGGGCTCGGGGAGATCGGCAAAGGCAATAATTACGGCGTGCTGCTGCATCCGCTACTGGCTGTGGATGCCGATGATGGCACCTGTCTTGGACTTTTGAGCGGGCAGATCTGGACGCGCGAGGGCCGTCGCACCACCTCACACGACGATCGGGAATTATCAGACAAGGAATCGCGGCGCTGGACATCCACTGTCGCTGCGTCCAGACCGCTGCTCGCCAAGGCCGCAGCGGTCACCGTGCTGGGTGACCGCGAGAGCGATATCTTTGCCCTTTATGCCAGTTCGACTGAGCAGCACTTCCATGTCATCGCGCGCAGCATGCACGACCGCAAGCTTGCCGATCGCACCGGTTTGTATGAGACCAGCCATGCCATGGCCGTGGTGGATCGGCGTGCGATCGAGCTGCCTGCGCGCGCGGCGCGGCCAGCCCGTCTAGCCCAGATCGAGCTCCGCTTTGGTGCAATCGAGCTTGCCCGCCCACAGAGTAAGTTCCTACGCCATTTGCCGAAAAGCCTGCCGTTGGCAGTGGTCGACGTGCGCGAGATCGATGCCGGGGCCGGCGTAGAGCCGCTGCACTGGCGTCTTCTCACCTCTCACGAGATTGCCAGCGTCAAAGACGCATGGCGTATCGTTCAATGGTACAAGCAGCGCTGGATCATCGAGCAGTTCTTCCGCGTCTTGAAAACGCAAGGCTTCCACCTCGAAGACAGCCAGGTCGGAACATCCGATCGCCTCCTCAAGCTGATTGCTATCGCCGCCAAGGCGGCTGTCATCACGATCCAACTTCTCCAGGCCCGCGATGGCGCTCAGCAGCCCGTTCTTGCTGTCTTCAAGGCCAGCGAGATCGGCGCGCTTGCTGCCCTCAACCAGCAACTCGAAGCCAGCAGCAAGCGACTAAAGAACCCGCATCCACCAGACAGTCTCGCTTGGGCCGGCTGGATCATCGGCCGCCTCGGCGGCTGGGACGGTTACCCATCCTCAAGGCCACCAGGCCCCATCACCTTCAAAAACGGCCTCGAATACTTCCACGCCGTTGCAGCAGGATGGAGCCTTAGAGATATGTGCATGCCCTAGGGCCTTCGCCGGGACGAC
>NZ_JBVVPT010000066.1:0-1298 GCF_055811715.1 Bradyrhizobium sp. WSM4872
GGAGCAACTGTGTTGAAGTAGCCCGGCGATCGGCCGGCCTCAAGGCTGGCGCTTGCGCGCCACCGCCTCCGGCGGCTGACGGCCTTGACCCCGCCCGCTCACCGGTCTTCAGGCTGTGCATGCGCTCGGCAGAAGCCGAGCGGAGTCGCTTGCTTGGTACCGGTTGGGGTCCCATTTCTCACCACGCGCGATCATGACGTTGAGGATCACGATCAGCTTGCGCATGCAGGCTGTGAGCGCAACCTTCGGTTCTTTGCCTTTGGCGATCAGGCGATCGTAGAACGCCTTGAGCACAGGGTTGTGCCGTGTCGCGGCTCCCATGCAAGCCATGTAAAAGACATTGCGGACTTTGCGGCGCCCGCCCTGGATATGGCGCGTGCCCCGACGTTTGCCGCTGTCGTCATCGTAAGGTGCAGCACCCAGTAAGGCGGCAGCAACTTTACTGCTGATCTGGCCGAGTTCCGGCATCGCCCCGATCAGTCCGGCGGACGTGCCCTGGGCAAGACCCGGTACGCTCTCGATGATCTCGGCGAGCTCGGCAAAACGCGGTGTGGTCTTGATCAGGGCTGCGATCGCTGCCTCCAGCTTGGCAATCTCGGCGGCGATCTGTTTCAGCAGGCGATCCTGCATCTTCTCCACGACGTCAGGTGTGGAATGCTCCCTTCTGTTTTGCAAGCTCGTCTGTACGTCGATCAGAGCTTGGCGCGCACTCACGATCTGGACCAGCTTCTCACGTGCCGCATCGTAGGCTTGGCCCCTTGACTCGATGAAGGTCTCGGCGAACCAAGCAATCATCTGCGCATCAATCGGATCATTCTTGGCAAGCCGTCCGGCCGATCTGGCGAAGTTGCGCACCCGCTTCGGATCCACCACCAGGGCTTCGATACCAGCCTCGCGTAGCGCCTTGGCCCACTCCCGTTCATAGCCGCCGGAAGCCTCCATGGCTGCCTTGCCGACTTTTTGCTTGCGAAGCCAGCGGATCAGCGCTCGCCGGCCTTCTGGGCTGCTCGGGAACGCCTGTCTTTGCCACAATGAGCGAATGCACACATCCACCTTGTCTTTGGCCACGTCGATGCCGGCGACAACCAGATCGTTTTGTGCCATCATCCAGTCCCTTCCTTGCTCGTCCGGGCTCGAAGCCCATGCAACTGTTCGGGTTGAGGAAGATCACCGGATCTGTCCCTCGCTCCCCGACAGGCTCAAGGCCTTTGAGCACGAACGGGCTCAGATCCAGCGACGGGCGGTTTTGCGAGAACCGCCCGTTTGCACATCTTGTCAGATTTTCTGGACACAAGAGC
>NZ_JBVVPT010000067.1:0-1126 GCF_055811715.1 Bradyrhizobium sp. WSM4872
CCCCTTGTATCTGCACGGCCAGCATTTGTGCGATGGAAGTGACTTAGCGCCTTGGCCGGTGGCCACCGGCCAAGGCGCGTGGCGATGTCGCCCGTTACCCCTCCGGCTACAACCGTGGGTGAGCTCTGGGATCTTCGCCATGTCACGTACGACCGAACAGTCGCTTGAGTTCCAATCGCATGGACAAGGCAGGTTACCGTGAAGAAGACGATTTGTGGAGTGGACGTTTCGAAAGCTAAGCTCGATGTCTGCATCGAACCCGGGCATCGGTTCGCGAGCTTTGATAACGACACGGCAGGCATTGCGAAGTTGGCCGCGTTCTGCCGTGAACACGCCGTGGAGCTGGTGGTCATGGAGGCCAGCGGCGGATATGAGCGAAGGCCATTCGTCGAACTCTGGGAGAGAGGTATAAGCTGCGCGTTGACCAATCCTCGCAGCGTCCGCCGCTACGCCGAGGCGATGGGCATTCTGGAGAAAACCGACCGGATCGATTCCTCCGTCATTGCCCGCTTCGCCGATGCCAAGAGCCTGGCTCCGACCCCGCTGCCGAGCCGGGCCCAGCAGCGCCTGAAAGCCCTTGTGGCAAGGCTCCGGCAGGTTACCGACGATCTCATCGTGCAGAAGCAGCGTCGCGCCAGCCTGCTCGATAACACGGAAATGCGCGAGAGCATCGACGAGGTAATCGCCCTGCTGAAGCGCCAATCCCGCAAGCTCGAGGGGGAGATCGCTTCCATGATCGACGACGATCCGCTGTGGGCAAAGCTCGCCGAGTCCTGGCGCGAGGTGAAGGGCGTTGCAGGGCGGACCGTCGCCCGGCTGCACGCCGAGCTGCCGGAGATCGGAATCCTGTCGAACAAGGCCATCGCCAAGCTTACCGGCCTCGCCCCGATCGCAAATGACAGCGGTAAGCGAAAGGGCAAACGACCCACCCGCGGGGGCCGCGAGGGGGTCCGTTCGATCCTCTTCCTCGTCGCGGCCACCGCCGCCCGCTACGACAAAAGCCTCGCCGACTTCCGCAAGAGGTTGGTCGCTGCGGGAAAGGAAAAGATGGTCATTCGCATCGCGCTCGCCCGCAAACTCCTGGTCCGCCTCAACGCCAAGGCACGCGATGCGCGCACCGCCTACG
>NZ_JBVVPT010000068.1:0-1091 GCF_055811715.1 Bradyrhizobium sp. WSM4872
TACGGCGCGTTGAGCGCCCGGCAATCCTCGGTTTTCCACCCGATGGTGATCTCCGCACCAAGCTCGACTTGTGCCGAACCGTCCGAATTGGGCAGCTTGATCACGAAATCCTCGTGGCCGCACACCGATACACGGGTGCGCACGTGATCGCCAAAATAGATCAACTCAGTAACACGCGCGCTAAACACATTAGGCAGCGAGCCAGGCGCCGGATTCAACTTCACTCGCTCTGGCCGCAACGAGAGCACGGTCGGCCGGCCGGCCGTCTCGACGTTGATGGCCAGCGCCTGCACGGTGCCGGCGCTCGGAATCTCCACGGTGCAGATCATGCCGTTCATCGCCACAATCTTCCCATGCAGCCGGTTGTTTTTGCCGATGAACTCAGCGACGAAAGCGTTTTGCGGCCGCTCGTAGAGCTCAGCCGGCGCAGCGAGCTGCTGGATAGCCCCGTCGTTGAACACCGCTATGCGGTCCGACATGGTCAGCGCCTCGCGCTGATCATGCGTCACATAGACCACGGTGACGCCGAGATCCTCGTGGATATGCTTGATCTCAATCTGCATGTGCTCGCGCAGTTGTTTGTCCAGCGCGCCGAGCGGCTCGTCCATCAGCACGAGCTTGGGATCGAAGACGAGCGCGCGGGCCAGCGCGACACGCTGCTGTTGGCCACCAGAAAGCTGGCCAGGTCGGCGTCCGCCATAGGCGCCGAGCCGAACCATATCGAGCGCCCGCCCGATCCGGGCCTCGGCCTCGGCCCTGCCGACTTTTCGAACTTTGAGAGGGAAGGCAAGATTCTCTTCCACAGTCATATGCGGAAAGAGAGCGTAATTTTGGAACACCATGCCGATGTCCCGCTTATGTGGCGGCACCTTCTCGATCGACCGACCTGCCAGCAGGATCGAACCATGGGTGGGCGCCTCGAACCCCGCCAGCATCATGAGTGTCGTCGTCTTGCCGGAGCCGGAAGGCCCCAGCATCGTCAGAAACTCGCCCCGCTCGATCTCCATGTTGAGATTCTTAACAACGAGCGTCTCGCCGTCATAAGTCTTCTGAATATTCCAAAACCTAACAAACGCATCGTGTGTGCGTGG
>NZ_JBVVPT010000069.1:0-1018 GCF_055811715.1 Bradyrhizobium sp. WSM4872
TCGTTCAACAGCTCATCCCGCAGCCGGCCGTTGAAGCTCTCGATGAAGGCGTTCTGCATGGGTTTGCCCGGCGCGATATAGTGCCATGCGACACGGCTCTGGTCGGCCCATGCGAGAATGGCGTTGCTGGTGAGTTCGCTGCCGTTGTCGCTGACCACCATCCTGGGCTTGCCGCGCTCGATCATCAACCGGTCCAGTTCCCGCGCCACGCGAACGCCGGAGAGCGAGGTGTCGGCCACCAGCGCCAAGCACTCACGGGTACAATCATCGACGACGGTCAGGATGCGGAAGCGGCGGCCGTCGGTCAGCTGGTCCGACACGAAGTCGAGTGACCACCGGTCGTTCGACTTCATCGGAACCAGCATCGGCGCCCTGGTCCCGATCGCCCGCTTGCGGCCACCACGGCGGCGCACCGTCAGCTTCTCTTCCCGATAGAGCCGGAAGATCTTTTTGTGGTTGATCAGATATCCCTCCCGCTTGAGCAGAACATGCAGCCGCCGGTAGCCGAAGCGGCGGCGTTCCTGGGCAATCGCCCTCATGCGCTGGCGAAGGTTGGCATCGTCAGCCCGGGTCGTCTGATATCTCATGGTCATGCGGCAGCAGCCGATGGCTTTACACGCCCGCCGTTCGCTCATCCCGTGGGCATCCACCAGATGATCAACAGCTTTCCGTTTCCCCGCGGGCGTCACCACTTCTTTCCCAGGAGGTCCTTCAGCGCCGCATTGTCCAGCATGGCGTCGGCCAAGAGCCGCTTCAGCTTCGTGTTCTCGTCCTCCAGCGTCCTGAGCCGCTTGGCCTCGGAGACGTCCATCCCGCCGAACTTGGCCTTCCATTTGTAGATGCTGGCGTCGCTGACGCCGTGCTTGCGGCACAGATCGGCCACCGAAACCCCGGCCTCGTGCTCCTTCAAGATCCCGATGATCTGCTCTTCCGTAAAACGATTGCGCTTCATGCTCTGGTCCTCGTCTTGGGCCAGAGCGAACTTCAAACTGGATTAAGCCCGTGGGGCAAGGTCAAG
>NZ_JBVVPT010000070.1:0-1018 GCF_055811715.1 Bradyrhizobium sp. WSM4872
TGATCTGGAATGGCGTTGAAATACGCGTCGATCGTCGCTTGCAGCGAGAACGCGTCCCATTGCGAGTCCAGCAGCGCGAAATTGAGCGGCAGATGCAGGCGCGGTCGGTCGTTGCCGTAGAAGTGACCGATGCGGTCGGTCTTGCCCTGGACTTCGCCGCACAACATCCGCCCTGGATACCCGTCGATCACCTCGCGGATGAATTCGATGCAATCCATCGTCTCCGGCCGGTCGTCGGTAAAGACGGGCGTCTGGCGCTGCGGCGGCGGCTTGCCCTTCGCTTGCGGGTTATGTGGATTGTCGCGCAGCAGCGCGTCCTTGATCAGGACGGCGCTGGCATCGACGCGAAAGCCGTCGACGCCGCGATCGAGCCAGAAGCGCATGACCTCGGCAATCGCGGCGCGCAGCTGCGGGTTGCGCCAGTTCAGATCGGGCTGCTCGACCAGGAATGAATGGTAGTAATATTGCCGCCGCGCCTCGCACCATTCCCAGCCGCTGCCGCCAAAGCGGCTCAGCCAGTTGTTGGGCGGGCCGCCGTTCTCGGCCGCGTCGGCCCAGATGTACCAATCGGCCTTCGCGCTGTTCCGTGAGCTGCTGCTCTCGACGAACCATGCGTGATCGTTCGCGGTATGGTTGGGCACGAGATCGAGGATCACGCGGATCCCCGCCGCGTGCAGGGCCTTGAGCAGGCTGTCGAACGCCTCGAGGCTGCCGAACGCAGGGTCGATCGAGCAATAGTCGGAAATATCGTAGCCGAGGTCGCGAAAAGGGCTCTTGTAGATCGGCGTCAGCCACACCGCGTCGACGCCGAGCCATTTCAGATAGTCGATGCGCGATGCCAGGCCGGCAAGGTCGCCCTTGCCGTCGCCGTCCGAGTCCTGGAACGAGATCAGTGCGATTTCGTAGATGACGGCGGATTCCCACCACGCACCTTCGTTACGGGACGCCTCGCTCATTGCCTTGCATCACCTCGTCGTGTGGCCTTCAGGTACGTCCCGCCGTGGCGTGCGCAGCGATC
>NZ_JBVVPT010000071.1:0-899 GCF_055811715.1 Bradyrhizobium sp. WSM4872
TGACGAGCCAAGGCATCCTCCAGCGTCTCGACGCAGAAGGCTGCTTCCATGGTGATCGACAGCCGCCACGACAGAACACGACGTGTTGCCCAGTCCAGCACCACGGCGAGATAGACGAAGCCACGCGCCATCGGGATGTAGGTGATGTCCATCGCCCAGACCTGGTTCGGCCGCGTGATCTCGATGCCGCGCAGCAGGTACGGATGGATCTTGTGGCCGGGCTCGGGCTTTGTTGTGCGCGGTCGGCGATAGAGCGCCTCTATCCCCATCCGCCGCATCAGCGTCTTGACATGCCGGCGGCCGATCTTGCACCCCTCGGCAGCCAGCAGGCCTCTCAGCATGCGCGAACCGGCGAAGGGAAACTCCAGATGCAGCCGGTCAAGACGTCGCATGATCGCGAGATCGGCATCCGGCACCGGTCGCGGCAGGTAATAAACGCTGCCGCGGCTGATCTGTAAAACTTCCGCCTGCCTGGTGATCGACAGATCGTGCTCGCGGTCGATCATCGCCTTGCGCTCAGCAATCCCGCCTTGGTGAGCGCTCCTTCTAAAAAATCGTTCTCCAGCGTCAGCTCCCCGATCTTGGCATGCAGCGACTTCACATCGATCGCAGGCGTGGCCGGCGCAGCGCTGCCAGGTCCAAAAACTCCGGAAGCGCCACCCTCCAACTGCGCCTTCCACGCCATAATCTGATTGGGGTGGACGTCGAACTGCTCGGCAAGCTGAGCTATCGTCCGGTCGCCCTTGACGGCGGCAAGTGCCACCTTCGCCTTGAAGGCCGGTGTGTGATTCCGGCGTGCTCGTCTGCTCATCGTCGCTCCTGATTCGCAGGCACCAGCGTGCCCGCTGTCAGGCAGAAACTCCACTCACCGACCTGTTCAAATTTGCGGAGCCGGCTCT
>NZ_JBVVPT010000072.1:0-761 GCF_055811715.1 Bradyrhizobium sp. WSM4872
GCGGCCTCGACTGCGCAGGCCGACAAGCGGGTGGCGCTGGTCCTTGGCGTGTCCAACTACCAGAGCGTCGCGCGGCTGGCTAATCCCGACAACGACGCGGCTGCCATCAGCGACGCGTTCAAGCGGATGGGGTTCGATATCGTGGAGCTGCGCCGCGATCTCGGCGTCGTCGAGATGCGGCGGGCGGTGCGCGATTTTGCTGCGGTTGCTGCAGATTCCGACATGGCCGTGGTCTACTACGCCGGTCACGGCATCGAGGTGAACGGCGCGAACTTCCTGATTCCGGCAGATGCCAGGCTGCAAAGCGATTTCGACGTCGAGGACGAGGCGGTCCCGTTGGACCGGATTCTCCAGGCGATAAATCCGGCGAAGCGGCTGCGGCTCGTCATCCTCGATGCCTGCCGCGACAACCCGTTTGCGGAGCGGATGACACGCAGTGTGGCCACGCGTTCGATGGGCCGCGGCCTTGCCAAGATCGAGCCCGCGACGGCGGATACGCTGATTGCGTTCGCCGCCAAGGCCGGCGCGGTCGCCGGCGACGGCGACGGTGCGCACAGCCCGTTTGCGACCGCGCTCCTCAATCATTTGGCGACGCCCGGCCTCGACCTTCGCCTGACGCTTGGCCGGGTCCGCGACGAGGTGCTGAAGAGCACGGGACGGCGGCAGGAGCCGTTCGTCTACGGATCGCTCGGTGGCGACACCGTGGCGCTGGTGCCGCAGGTTGCGCCGCCGGTCGATCCGAACGCGGAAGCCCGGCGGGA
>NZ_JBVVPT010000073.1:0-717 GCF_055811715.1 Bradyrhizobium sp. WSM4872
GAGCTGCCAGTGTCGCTGGCGAGCGCCACCGTCGGGGTTTCGATGCTGTTGTCCAGCGTGAAGTCGATACTGGCGGTCGCAACATTGCCCGCGGTATCGGTGTCGGTCATCACCACGGTGTGGGCACCGTCCGCCGTCGGGGCAACATAGCTTGCCGAATCCGTGCCATCGACCGTGTAGACGCGCGTGACGTCGGTCGCAGCCGCGCTCACCGTGAGCCCGCCACTCTTGGTAATGCCGTCACTGCCCGAGCTGCCGGTGTCGCTGGCAAGAACCACCGTCGGGGTATCGATGCTGTTGTCCAGGGTGAAGTCGATACTGGCGGTCGCAATATTGCCGGCGGTGTCGGTGTCGGTCACCACCACGGTGTGGGCGCCGTCCGCCGTCGGGGCGACATAGCTTGCCGAATCCGCACCGTCGACCGTGTACACGCGTGTGACGTCGGCCGCAGTCGCGCTCACCGTGAGCCCACCACTCTTGGTGATGTGATCGCTGTTCGAGCTGCCGGTATCGCTGGCGAGCACCACCGTCGGGGCTTCGATGCTGTTGTCGAGCGTGAAGTCGATGCTGGCGGTCGCAATATTGCCGGCGGTATCGGTGTCGGTCACCACCACGGTGTGGGCGCCGTCGGCGGTCGGGGCAGCATAGCTGGCCGAAGCCGCGCCGTCGACCGTGTACACGCGCGTGACGTCGGCCGCAGCCGCGCTCACCGTGAGC
>NZ_JBVVPT010000074.1:0-635 GCF_055811715.1 Bradyrhizobium sp. WSM4872
CATTCGAGAGGGTTCCTTCTCAGGGTCTGGATGATCTCGATCAGCCCGAGCCGCCTCGGCGGCGGCACGGGAGCCGGTGGTCGATAGTCACTATCGGTCAGACTGCGATCCAGCATGGGGGCGAGCCGGTTCGGCGCCCGGGTGGGGCGAAGGTGGACGCCTCCGGGCGATTGTCCATCAGTTGGATGAACAGACCTTGACCGTCTCCATGCCGGTCTCCGCTTCCGCGCGTGTCTTGTAGATGGTACCAGATCGGCTGACGACGATCATGGAGGTCTCCGTCGGCTTCTTGTCGAGGATCGTGCACTTCTTCGTCTTCATATCCTGAGCGATGTAGAATTCGTTGGCCGCTAGGGCCGGAGCGACGGAAGCTAAAACGAGACCCGCGGCAGCAAACGGCCTGAGCTTCATATCTTCCTCCTTCCGAACGCCGGCAGTCAGGCCGGCAAGGAACAACAGGAAAAAACGGCAATTTGTTCCTAACCCGGAACACTGCGGGCACGCCCGCGGTCCGGATCGAGCCGCCCCTAAGGACCCGCATCGTCGTCCCCGCACGCCTTCCTCGCGAGCCGCTCCATCTCACCCGGGGAGCATCCGTTGCATCACGCGGTCGCGGTAAACGAAGATGTGCGCCA
>NZ_JBVVPT010000075.1:0-620 GCF_055811715.1 Bradyrhizobium sp. WSM4872
AAGCCGGTCGGGCTTGCGACGTTCTGGTCGGCCTCGGCGCTGTGGTTTGATCTCTATTTTGCGCTGGCCGTTACGGTGTTCGCGGCTGCATGGATGTTATTTGCCCCGCATCCCTGGGCGACGTGGTCCATTCTTGGTTCGGCGCTGATCCTGTTCACCTCTTACTTTCAGGTCCAGGTCTCGGTCGCGATCAACAGCTGGTATGGACCGTTCTACGACCTGGTCCAGGCTGCGCTTTCAAAATCGGCGCCGGTCACGGTTGAGCAGTTCTACAACGAATTGTCGACCTTTGCCGGTATCGCGCTCGTGGCCGTCGTGGTCGGCGTGATGACGCGATTCTTCGTCAGCCACTACATCTTCCGCTGGCGCACGGCGATGAACGATTTTTATGTCGCCAACTGGCCACGGCTGCGCACGATCGAAGGCGCCTCCCAGCGCATCCAGGAAGACACCATGCGTTTCGCCAGCACCATGGAAGGTCTAGGCGTTAATCTCATCAGCGCCGTGCTGACACTGTTGGCCTTCCTGCCGGTTCTGGTGAGGCTGTCCAGCAACGTCACGGAGTTGCCTCTGTTCGGCTCGATTCCCTATCCGCTGGTGTTCGCCGCGGTGATCTGGTC
>NZ_JBVVPT010000076.1:0-532 GCF_055811715.1 Bradyrhizobium sp. WSM4872
TTCGGCTGCCTTGATCCGAAGCAGCGCCAGATTGACCAAGGCAAAGATTCCGAGCGTCAGGCGCGAAGTCCACTCGGCCAAGCCCGTCAGCGGAATGCCCAGCGCAAGGATCAGGATGGCTCCAACCCCGAAGAGGGTCGCCACGATGGGCGTGCGGCTTCTGGCGTTCACTTTCCCAAGAAGTTCGGGAAGGCTACCCTGGTCGGCCAGCCCATACAGCACGCGTCCTATCATGATCATATGAACGATGATGCCGTTGATCGTCGCGACGATCGCGATGGCGCCCAAGACCTGCAGAGGAAGACCCGTCAGCCGCTGAAATACCAGGGCGAGCGGAGCGGAGGAGCGCGCGAGCTCGATCGGCGGCACGGCGACGACCGCGATCCACACGACGGCTGCGTAGAGAAGCGCGGTGACGCCGAGCGTGATGAGGAGCGCCCAAGGCAACGTCCGGAGAGGATTCTTCATTTCCTCGGAGATGTTCACCAGGTGTTCGAAGCCGATGAACGCAAACACTGCGAGCAGCGAAGTT
>NZ_JBVVPT010000077.1:0-449 GCF_055811715.1 Bradyrhizobium sp. WSM4872
CGGCTCATCCTTGAGGGGCGATCTCGTTGTCGTCTTGATTGCGAGCCGGGCTTGCGATGGACGCGGCAGCGTCGGCATGAGAGGTGCGGGCAGGGCGGGTAGTCCCTGTGAGCCCGTGGCCACGTGCGGACGAGCGGCGCTGTGAAGTTCGTCTCGTCGGTATTTCGATGGCCACGTGCACGAGGCCGTCGAACCCTGCGGCGAAATGGCGAATGCGCGTACGGCAAAACCGTGTGGTCCTGGCCGTCGTTGCTACGGTCAAGCTGTCGCGGAGGTGTGTGCGAGCCCAACCGGGCGGACAGCATCATCCAATTCGCGGGGCGAGGGAGGCCAGAAGGAAAGTTCGGCTCCCGGGAGAGCACGGCATAAGCCGTCCGACCATCGCGCAGGGAAGGCCGAGTGATTGGCACCACCTGTATGCTGCTGTGCGGTTTTCCTGCGTGTGCTTT
>NZ_JBVVPT010000078.1:0-440 GCF_055811715.1 Bradyrhizobium sp. WSM4872
ATCACCATGGAAGCAGCCTTCTGCGTCGAGACGCTGGAGGATGCCTTGGCTCGTCACGGCAAGCCGGACATCTTCAACACGGATCAGGGCTCGCAGTTCACCGGACAGGCTTTTGCCGGCGTGCTCGCCGACAACGGCATCGCGATCAGCATGGACGGCAAGGGCGCATGGCGGGACAACGTGTTTGTCGAACGGCTCTGGCGCAGCATCAAATACGAGGAGGTGTACCTGCGGGCCTATGACAGCGTCAGCGAGGCGCGCAGCTCGATCGGCCGATATCTCGACTTCTATAACAGCCGGCGTCCCCATTTCGAGTCTTGACGGCAGCACGCCAGATCAAGCCTACTTCACCCCGCTGCCACTCCGCATGGCAGCCTAACCCCGGCAGAGGCTCCACCTATCGACGCGGAAACTCTGTTCAGACAACCGGGACCAGCTCA
>NZ_JBVVPT010000079.1:0-434 GCF_055811715.1 Bradyrhizobium sp. WSM4872
CTGGTTCACGACCCGGCCGCGATCAAGCGCGTTCTTCTCGACAACGCGGACAACTACCGCAAGGACCCAATCCAGCGCCGCATCCTATCCTCCGGTCTCGCCGACGGCCTATTGAGCGTGGAAGGAAGCCGCTGGGAGGTGCAGCGCCGGACTTTGGCACCGCTATTCGCAAAGCGGACCGTCGCCTCCTTCAGCGAGGCGATACTAACCGCGGCGGACGAGCTCGCGGGCAAATGGAGCCGCCTCGGCTGCGGTACCGTGGTCGACGCTGCCGCCGAGATGACGTTGCTCACGCTCAAGGTACTGGCCCTGACCATCTTCTCCGATGGGATCGGCGGAGACTTTGAAGAATTTCGTCTGGCCATGAACGCCTATTTCGGGGTCATCGGACGCATCGGCGCGCTCGATCTATTCGGCGTTCCGGAATTCGTGCC
>NZ_JBVVPT010000080.1:0-428 GCF_055811715.1 Bradyrhizobium sp. WSM4872
AGCCGACGCTGGTGAGCGCCAGCAAGGTCACCAACTGATCGCAAGATCACTGAACAAGATCACCGAAAACAAGATCATCGAAAAAACGGGAGACCCATGCCCGACGCCAAGACGAAAACCACGGACGACAAGGTCATCAAGAGCGAAGAGCAATGGCGCAGCGAGTTGTCGCCGATGCAATACGCGGTGCTGCGCGAGAAGGCGACCGAGCGTCCCTTCTCCGGCGAATATGAGCACGACCACCGCGCCGGCACCTACACCTGCGCCGGCTGCGGCAATGTGCTGTTCGAGTCCGACGCGAAGTTCGATTCCGGCTGCGGCTGGCCGAGCTTCACCCAGCCCGCCGTCGAGGGCCATATCGACGAGGAGCGGGACGTCAGCCACGGCATGATCCGCACCGAGGTGCTGTGCGCCAAGTGCAGCGGCCA
>NZ_JBVVPT010000081.1:0-414 GCF_055811715.1 Bradyrhizobium sp. WSM4872
CTGCCGCCGGGCATCGTCGAGCTCGCGCCTGGCCTGGTCGGCGAGGCGTTGGCGCTCCTTCTCCAGATCGCGCCGGGTCTGTTCCGAGACCTGGAGCTTCGCCTGCTCGGCCTGGCGCGCAGCCTGCTCCTCGATCTGCTTCTTGACGTCCTCGTTCTTCTGCCTGGCCTGCTGTTCGGCTTGCCGCCTCAGCAGGTCTGCCTTTTCACGGGCCTTCTCCGCCGCGTCCAGCTTGTCGAGGGCCGCATGAGCAGACACAGCGTAGGGGCCGCTACCGTGAACGCCGAGAAACGAGGTCCATGCCTCCCTTGTGCCGATCTGAGCCGCAAATTCGTAGTCCCGCCGGGCTTCCGCGTTCGGATCGACCGGCGGCGCAACCTGCGGCACCAGCGCCACGGTGTCGCCACCGAGCGA
>NZ_JBVVPT010000082.1:0-407 GCF_055811715.1 Bradyrhizobium sp. WSM4872
GGCGGCTTGGCCGCAGGAGCGGCGTACTGGCTCGCGCACCTCTTCGGCTAGGCGTCGCATCAGCGCCGGGCCGCGAAAACGCGTGCCTGCCTGCCCGGAATGGTGCCGTAGCGCGCTTGAGATGCACTTGATCAGCGTCAAGCAGTGCTCGCGTGGCCATGGCAAAGAAGGTCACGTCGGCTCTCATGGGCCCCTCGGCGACCAAAGAAAATGAGCACTGAAAAACGGCCGAAGCTGATCCGCTCACTAACGCTGACGCATGCGGTGCTCTATGGGCTGGGCGTCACGATCGGCGCCGGAATCTACGTCTTGGTCGGGGCGGCAGCGGCACGGAGCGGCATGCACGCGCCTCTCGCGTTCCTCGCCGCCGCGGTCGTGATGGGCATGACCGCAGGAACCTTTGCCGA
>NZ_JBVVPT010000083.1:0-361 GCF_055811715.1 Bradyrhizobium sp. WSM4872
ATCTCAGGCGCCACCATCAGCGTCGGGAGCGCCGGTTACATCGGCGTCTTCGTGCCGCTCCCTGCTGCCTGGATCATCGCCGGCGTCGTGCTCGCGATGGGAGCCATCGCCTGCCTTTCCGCGGTTCAGTCCATCAGCTTCGCGGGGCTGATGACGGTCGTCGAGATCGGAGGGTTGATCCTCATCCTCGCCGCCGGCCTGTTCAATGGCGGCGCGCTCGTCTCGCGTCTGCCTGAACTTTGGCCTTCGCTGCATGACCCGGGGGCCTGGTCCGGCATCGCGCGAACTTCGCTGCTCGCAGTGTTTGCGTTCATCGGCTTCGAACACCTGGTGAACATCTCCGAGGAAATGAAGAATCCTC
>NZ_JBVVPT010000084.1:0-347 GCF_055811715.1 Bradyrhizobium sp. WSM4872
GTCGCAATATTGCCGGCGGTATCGGTGTCGGTCACCACCACGGTGTGGGCACCGTCCGAGGTGGGGGCGACGTAGCTTGCCGAATCGGTGCCATCGACCGTGTAGATGCGTGTGACGTCGGCCGCAGCCGCGCTCACCGTGAGTGCGCCACTCTTGGTGATGTGGTCGCTGCCGGAGCTGCCGGTGTCGCTGGCGAGCGCCACCGTCGGGGCTTCGATGCTGTTGTCGAGCGTGAAGTCGATACTGGCAATCGCAACATTGCCGGCGGTGTCGGTGTCGGTCACCACCACGGTGTGGGCGCCGTCGGTCGTCGGGGCAACGTAGCTCGCCGAATCCGCGCCGTCGAC
>NZ_JBVVPT010000085.1:0-344 GCF_055811715.1 Bradyrhizobium sp. WSM4872
TATGAAGTTTAAACATTTGTAGGCGTTGGTATCTTAAAAGGGTCAGCAATGTTTTTGTCATATTTAATTAAACGAATTGATACCCATTTATCTATTGATTTCATGGATGTTTCTAGTTATCACGGAGGCACTGAGTCAACTGGTGAAGTTCAAATCATTAAAGATTTAGGTTCTTCTATTGAAAATAAAGACGTATTAATTATTGAAGATATCTTAGAGACTGGTACTACACTTAAGTCAATTACTGAATTATTACAATCTAGAAAAGTTAATTCATTAGAAATAGTTACTTTATTAGATAAACCAAACCGTCGTAAAGCGGACATTGAAGCTAAGTATGTAGG
>NZ_JBVVPT010000086.1:0-333 GCF_055811715.1 Bradyrhizobium sp. WSM4872
CCGGTTGCGCCGGAAACCTCGCTTGTGGCGTGGCAGCGCCTGAGCTCGGAGGTCGTGCACTGGATGCTCTACATTTCGGTGCTGGCGACGACCCTCACCGGCTGGCTGTTCGCATCTTACCGCGGTTGGTCGCTGAAGTTATTCTACCTCGTTCCGCTGCCGATGCTCGCGTCCGACAACGCGGCCGCCGGAAAGGCTATCGACGGGCTGCACCAGGCGGCGGAGTGGTCCTTGCTTGCGCTGATAGGGATCCACCTGGCTGCCGCGCTGGCGCACATCTTCGTTTACCGCGACCGCGTGATGCAACGGATGCTCCCCGGGTGAGATGGAGCG
>NZ_JBVVPT010000087.1:0-328 GCF_055811715.1 Bradyrhizobium sp. WSM4872
CCGAGTGGACTTCGCGCCTGACGCTCGGAATCTTTGCCTTGGTCAATCTGGCGCTGCTTCGGATCAAGGCAGCCGAATTGACTCGTCCTGCCGGCGTATTCTTCGTTCCGATGTGGGTGCCGGTCGCGGGCCTGTTCACGACGGTTTCCCTGCTCCTCGTCGATCTCCTCGGATAGCGAGAAACGGCACCGAACCGCGGGCGTTATTGGCACGGCCAAACCGACCGGAGGACCCTAGCATGACCACCCTTCGCTTGCGCTACGGGAGGACCGCAAAAATCCTGCACTGGACGATCGTCGGTCTCCTGGCCGTGCAGTATCCGATCGGC
>NZ_JBVVPT010000089.1:0-300 GCF_055811715.1 Bradyrhizobium sp. WSM4872
TGACCTTGCCCCCAAGTTTTATCCAGTTCTGAGTTCGCCCCGGCGGTTGGATTTGCCCTCCTGGGCGGTGGGAGCGACAGGAGCTGGCGCGGAGCCTTCGGCATAGCGCAGCGCCAGATCCAGGCGCGGATGGCAGGTCATGGCGAACTCGGACGGCGTCTTCCATCCGAGCTGCGAGTGTGGTCGTGTGTCGTTGTAATCGACCCGCCGACATCCAAGTGTAACGCGGGCTTGTGCCAGTGACGTGAACAACGTCTCGTTCAACAGCTCATCCCGCAGCCGGCCGTTGAAGCTCTCGAT
>NZ_JBVVPT010000090.1:0-286 GCF_055811715.1 Bradyrhizobium sp. WSM4872
TCGGTGTCGGTCACCACCACGGTGTGGGCGCCGTCGGTCGTCGGGGCAACGTAGCTCGCCGAATCCGCGCCGTCGACCGTGTACACGCGTGTGACGTCCACCGCGGCCGCACTCACTGTCAGCGCAGCATTGCTGGTGATGCCATCGCTATTCGAGCTGCCGGTGTCGTTGGTCAGCACCACCGTCGGGGTATCGATGCTGTTATCCAAGGTGAAGTCGATACTGGCGGTCGCAATATTGCCGGCGGTGTCGGTGTCGGTCACCACCACGGTGTGGGCGCCGTCCG
>NZ_JBVVPT010000091.1:0-267 GCF_055811715.1 Bradyrhizobium sp. WSM4872
GCTTGACCGTAGCAACGACGGCCAGGACCACACGGTTTTGCCGTACGCACGGCCCGCCATTTCGCCGCAGTTTTCCCGGCCGTGTCGACGAAGCCGGAAACTTACAGGCGAGACGAAGCCTAGCAGCGCCGCTCGTCCGCACGCGGTTTTCGGGCTCACAGGGACTACCCGCCCTGCCCGCACCATCTCGTGCCGACGCTGCCGCGTCCATCGCAAGCCCGGCTCGCAATCAAGACGACAACGAGATCGCCCCTCAAGGATGAGCCG
>NZ_JBVVPT010000092.1:0-267 GCF_055811715.1 Bradyrhizobium sp. WSM4872
AACTAGCTCATGCCATTGTAATGTATTTTAACAATGGACCCCAGACACCACATTACATCTCTTATGAAGTGGCACAGCAATTTATGACTCAAGATATTATTTTAAAATGGGAAACATTAGTTCAAGAGGTGCTGCATGATTAAATTATTTGATTACTTTAACGGTCATTCACGAAAGTTATATGAGTCTTTTAAAGCCAGTAAGTTGGAGGAAGATTTAACAATTGTACTCAATGACAATGGTTTTTTACCGGACGATGTTATATCA
>NZ_JBVVPT010000093.1:0-267 GCF_055811715.1 Bradyrhizobium sp. WSM4872
GTTGTAAGCATTTACTTGACCATTTGATTCACGAGCGATGATTGCAGCCCATGTAGAAGCTGAAACACCAGTACGTTGAGCCATGATTTGAGCTGCTGATGAACCAGTAGCACCTGCAGTATTACCATTGCTTAATCTCACTGAACTTGAAGTAGTTGAAGTGCTGTAGTTATGGTAAGTTGGAGCTGAAACAGCTGCAACGTTTGAGTTACTTGATTGTGCATTGTAGCTTACTGATTGTACATCTGAACCTTGGTTGTATGAAGT
>NZ_JBVVPT010000094.1:0-263 GCF_055811715.1 Bradyrhizobium sp. WSM4872
CACTTAAAATTAATGTTAAGATGCGCTCTTTATAATGCTTCTCAAGACTTGTTTGTTTCATGTATTTATCCATATTCCGATAAGAAATCAGCATCAAGATAATCATTGATGTTACCCACGGACCTAATCCTAAAGTGAAAATGTTTAAAGTATTAACGTCTCCACCCATATTAGAAATAGCTATTTTAAAAAATGACTCATGTTTTACTTGCATATCGTTATAGGAAACGATGGAAATGTTTGTACCTAATATATAAATAAAC
>NZ_JBVVPT010000095.1:0-255 GCF_055811715.1 Bradyrhizobium sp. WSM4872
GTCGGGGGGGGGGGGGGGGGGGGGGGGGGGCGGGGGCGGGCGCGGGGGGGGGGGGGGGGGCCGCCGCCCCGGCCGGCCGGGGGGGGGGGGGGGGGGGGGGGGGGGGGGGGGGGGGGGGGGGGCGCCCCCGCGGGGGGGGGGGGGGGGGGGGGCGCCGGGGGGCGGGGCGGCGCCGGGGGGGGGGGGGGCGCCGCCCCCCCCCCCCCCCGCGCGGGGCAGGGGCGGGGGCGCCCCGCCCCCCCCCCCCCCCCCCCC
>NZ_JBVVPT010000096.1:0-251 GCF_055811715.1 Bradyrhizobium sp. WSM4872
GAATACTTTGGAACGTGTCGAGATGATTTCTTCTGTTCCGTCTTCTGTCATTTGTAAAATCGCTTTTAATTCAGAACCGTTCAATGGTTCTGAAAAAATATTACGTTCAACAAATGGAATCTGATGTTCTTGCAACCACGCACGAGCCTTTCTGCAGGAAGTACAACTTGGGGAAGTATATAATGTTAACAACGTGCACCACTCCTTTCCGTGATAAGAATCACTTTTTTGTAACAGAAGATCATAATAAT
>NZ_JBVVPT010000097.1:0-239 GCF_055811715.1 Bradyrhizobium sp. WSM4872
GTATATTGCTGCAAATATACTTTCTTAATTACTTGGTTAATTGTATGTAAAAGTGCTTCATTTCGCGACTTTTCAACTTCTTTTTTTAATTTATATAAAAGATCTAATTGTTCTTTATTAATCATGTTACTTTCCCCTTTGGTTCGTTCACATAGAAATGCTTGCTTGTTAAAACGAATTAATACAATATCGATGTCCATTTAAACAAAGGTCGTTGAATGGCTCGCATTGTATTATGT
>NZ_JBVVPT010000098.1:0-238 GCF_055811715.1 Bradyrhizobium sp. WSM4872
ATCGAGGATCGGGTCGGCGGCCCCTTGGGGGGGGGGGGGGCCGGCCCCCGGCGGAGCGCGCTTCCGGGGGCGGGGGTGGGGGGGGGGGCGGGGGGGGGGGGGGGGGGGGGGGGCGGGGCGGGGGGGCGGGGGGCGGGGGGGGGGGCGGCGCGGGGGCGGGGCGGGGGGGGGGGGGGGCGGGGGGGCGGCGGGGGGGGGGGGGGCGGCGCCGCGGGGGGGGGGGGGCGGGGGCGGCGGG
>NZ_JBVVPT010000099.1:0-236 GCF_055811715.1 Bradyrhizobium sp. WSM4872
ACCTTCGAGCGCGCCCCGTGGCGGGGCCCCGCCGGCCGGGGGGGGGGGCCCCCCGGGGGGGCCCGGCGGGGGGGGGGGGGGTGGGGGCGCCCCCGCCGGGGGGGGGGGGGGGGGGGGCGGCCCGGCCGGCGGGGGCGGGGGGCGGGGGGGGGGCCCCGCCCCCCGCCCCCGCCCCCGCCCCGGCGCCCGCCCAGCCCCCCCCCCCCCGCCGGCGCGCGCCCGCCCGGGCCCACCGG
>NZ_JBVVPT010000100.1:0-235 GCF_055811715.1 Bradyrhizobium sp. WSM4872
CACTAATACATTGATTAATGTTTGCGCAACACTAGCAATGATACTTATGGCACCAGGTGCACCTACTGTTAATATTGGCTTCCCGTGATGCATCACAATCGTTGGAGCCATGTTACTTAGTGGTCGTTTATAAGGTGCAATTTCATTGATCCCACCCGCCACAACATCAAAACCATCCATTGTGGTATTCAATAACACGCCGTACCCTGGAATCGTAATACCCGATCCGTAAATC
>NZ_JBVVPT010000101.1:0-234 GCF_055811715.1 Bradyrhizobium sp. WSM4872
CTATTGGGACTTTGCCCATGCGGTGAAGCTGGCGGCTTGATTCGCGCTGCCGCCGTGGGGGGGGGGGGGGGGGGCGGGCGCGCCCCGCCCCCCGCGGGCGGGGGGGGGGGGGGGGGGGGGGGGGGGGGGGGGGGGGGCCGCCGGGGGGGGGGGGGGGGGGGGGGGGGGGGGGGGGGGGGGGGGGCGCCCCCCCCCCCCCCCGCGGGGGGGGGGGCGGGCGGGGGGGGGGGGGGG
>NZ_JBVVPT010000102.1:0-234 GCF_055811715.1 Bradyrhizobium sp. WSM4872
GAATTAATGCGCTAACATTTCTTCTTTGATTTGGTCTTTATTTAATTTTGAAGGATAATATGTTGGCCAGTTATCCATTTCTTTTAATAACGCGTCATTATCATTACCCATAAAGATATGGAAGTGTTCTGCCTTTTTAAGTGCAATGTTGTGATCGCTAATTTGGATGAATTTCGGTAAGTCTTTATCATTACCATCGACCAATTTAAACATAAATCTCACGCCACGGTTACC
>NZ_JBVVPT010000103.1:0-232 GCF_055811715.1 Bradyrhizobium sp. WSM4872
TCTCCGGAGAGCGACTCTTCGATGGGCCGCAGGATGGGGATCGCTCCGCCGACCGAAGCCTCAAAGCGCAGCTCTCCGCCGAATTCGGCGGCGACTGCGCTCAGCTCTGCACCGCGGCTGGCCAGCAGGGCCTTGTTGCCGGTGACCACGGTCTTTCCGGCGCGCAGCGCCGTCTCGATGAGGGAACCAGCCGGTTCGTGGCCGCCGATCAGCTCCACGATCACCTCGGCCT
>NZ_JBVVPT010000104.1:0-232 GCF_055811715.1 Bradyrhizobium sp. WSM4872
ATCTGGAACAGGGGATAAGAGCAGTGACGCCAATCTCTCTCTATCTTGCAGTGAAGAGGAGAAGGGAGTCCACCACCCTACTTCGATAAAGACTCTCTTCCCAACTCCCCTCACACTATCATCAGCCTTTGCTAGTCATCGGGCAGTCAGGAGAAGTTGCCATCTTTCATCATTAGCTCTCCCTTGCTCCTTCTCCTTTCCATTCCCGGGCTACTCACGCAATTCTCTAGTA
>NZ_JBVVPT010000105.1:0-229 GCF_055811715.1 Bradyrhizobium sp. WSM4872
CTGCGGGGGGGGGGGGGGGGGGGGCTGGCGGGTGTGTCTGTGGTTTTTTTTCTGGGGGTGTTTTATCTCCCCCCCCCCCGCCCGCGGGCGGGGGGGGGGGGGGGGGCGGGGGGGGTGGGGGGGTGGGGGGGGGGGCCCCCCCCCCCCCGCCCGCGCCCCGCCCCCCCCCGCCCCCCCCCCCCGCCCCGCCCCCCCCGCCCCCCCCCGGGCCGGCGCGGGGCGCCGGGCG